>DASYPN010000001.1:0-7002 GCA_036006625.1 Pyrinomonadaceae bacterium
ACGCATCGCAGCCAGTTCTGAGCCGATGTCAGTGCTTTGAGGCGCAGCAGAACCGCCAGCCACACGCCGCGCGATCCTTTCCGCCATCATTCTCGCCTGATCTTCCATAGCTATAACAGATCGATCCGGTCAACCACGCCGACAATCGCTGAGTCAATTGCGGCTCCTGCTTCCCCTGTCGCGGCAGTCGACGCGCTCCAACCTTCCTGAACGATCAATACCATATCGCCAACACCCGCATCCACCGAATCAAGTGCGAGGACCGAATAACTCGTCTCCTCACCTTCCGGTGTGATCTGCTGGCATAACATCACGCGCGCATTTTCGTACCGACGGTTCTTTTGCGTAGCCACGACATTTCCAACAACGCGCGCGAGAATCATCTGGTTACGTGCTGCTCGGAATCAACAATCCCGACGATCGTGCAATCAGTCGGCGTGTCTTCACGTTTGAAAGGAAAACTCGCTTCCTTTCCGCGACACCAGAACACGAGTTCACCAACACCTGCACCCACCGAATCGACCGCGACCATCGGCTTGCCTGATGCTTCCAGGTTTCTATCGACAGTCTGCACAATCAGCAGCTTGCGGCCTTCGAGTGAATCGTTCTTGACCGTTGCTACCACTGTGCCGATAACACGCGCGAGTTGCATAGTTCACTTCACATCGACCGTATCGATCACTCCAACAATCGCCGCATCCACCGGCACATCCTTCATGCCCTGGGCCAATCGCGCGCTCGAGCCGGCAACGACGAGCACGCGCTCGTGAAATCCTGCGCCTACTGTGTCAACCGCGACCACGTAACCGGTCGTGTCACTGCCGTCTACATTAATCGGTCGCACGATCAACAACTTCTTTCCGCTCAACCGTTCGTCTTTTTGCGTGGAGACAACCGTTCCGATAATGCGGGCAATGATCATGTCGGATTATCGATCGAGCCCTATGGGCAGAGTTTCATCGACACTTCCATGCGGACGCGGAATCACGTGCACGCTAACGAGCTCGCCGACGCGTCGCGCCGCCGCGGCGCCTGCATCAGTCGCAGCCTTCACTGCCGCAACGTCGCCGCGAACGATCGCAGTCACAAAACCGGCGCCGATTTTTTCATAACCGACAAGCGTGACATTCGCAGCCTTCACCATCGCATCGGCCGCTTCGATCATCGCCACGAGGCCTTTAGTTTCAACCATTCCGAGTGCTTCCTGCATTCGTTAGCTCCTTTAGCCACAGATACACTGATTTAATAACAGATTATTTACCATTTACTGCCTGACTTAACAATTCGACCAGCTCTTCGCGCGTGAGTGAGATCTTCGCGCCATCGCCATTCTCAAGCGGATTCAGATAGCCGCATGCTTGTCCACGTGCTGATTCACCGAGATAACCGGCAGCTTCACGCACGTTGATCAACTTCTCAATCGCATCAGGTGGAAGATTCTTCGAGCCGCCAAGAATGCGCGAGAGGATCGCGATCTTCGCCGTGTGTTCCAGCGTCTCGAGACGGTCCCACGCCTGCCAGAGATCAGCACCGTAAGCGACCGCACCGTGATTCGCCATCAACAGCGCGTTGTGATGTTTCACGAATGGCTCCATCTCTGTAGTCAACTCTTCCGTCGATGGTGTTCCGTATGCCGCCAGCGGCACACAGCCGAGCGTCAAGATAACTTCCGAAAGTATCGGTTGATCTATAGCTAACCCGGCGACAGCAAATGCAGTCCCGTGTGGTGGATGTGCGTGGCACACAGCCTTCACGTCCGGACGCTCGCGATAGATCAAAAGATGCATGGCGAGCTCACTCGAAGCGCGACGATTATTAAGCGCTTTGCCGTTGAGATCTGTGACCGCAATCAGGTCCTCAGTCATGCGACCTTTGCACGTCATTGTCGGCGTCGCGAGTATGCGATCGTCGTCGAGCCGCACGCTCACGTTGCCGTCGGCCGAGACGACGTAGCTTCGCTCGTACATCAGGTGGCAAACGCGGATTAGATCTTGTTTGGCTGCTTGCTCATCCATGCTTGTTTGCTGGACGTTCTCCGTCGTGCTTGAGTGACTGTGCTGTTTGAAGGTTGAGATAGAAAATACGACAACGATTCTAATGAAGTCGTCAGATCAACTGTTTTGACTTTGACTCCACGTCGCGAAGTCAACGAGACCGGCGCAAAGTTCAGCACTGCCTTGATACCGGCTGACATCACCTGGTTGAGAACTCTTTGCGCCGCCTTCGCAGGAACTGCGATCACTATTACGTCGATCGCTTCGTCTCGAATCACGTTTGCGATCTCGTCGACGTCGTGTACGGCGAGCTTTCCATCGCCAATCCCTTGACCAATCTTTTGCCGATCGTTATCAAACAACGCCACGACCGTGAAGTTTGATCTGCCAAAGCCGTTGTAATTTGCGAGCGCCGTGCCTAGTCGTCCGGCGCCAACAATGCCGACGCGGTGCGGACTGTCGAGGCCGAGGATCTTCGTAATATGATCGCGCAGGTCGTCGACGTAGTAACCAACGCCACGCACACCAAACTCGCCGAAGTAACCAAGATCCTTTCTGATCTGCGCGGAGTTTAGGTTGAACTGCTCAGCCAGTGCCTGCGACGAAATGGTTTTGATACCGGCCGTGTGAAGCGCGTTCAGGCAACGCAGGTAAACACTCAAGCGGCTGGTTGTTAATTCTGAGATTTTCTCGGACTTCATGAACGCTGCAAGTATAACGCCCTCCTTGGAGTGCGCCAACTTGTTGGCGCTTTGGTATCTGACATCGCATTACCAAAGCGCCGACAGTCGGCGCACTCCAAGGACTATTTTTGCTACAATCCAGCCCGAAATGATTGCGCATCTCAGCGGGACACTGCTCTCAAAAGAACCGAACCAGGTGGTCGTGGACGTAAGCGGCGTCGGCTATGAAGTCAACATCCCGCTCTCGACCTTCTACGACCTCGACGATGAAAAATCCGTCGTTCAACTGCTCATTTACACGCACGTAAAAGAAGACGCATTGCAACTCTTCGGGTTTAAGACCGCGAACGAGCGCAAGCTCTTCGTCAATTTCATTTCAGTGAGTGGTGTCGGTCCGAAACTGGGAATCGCGCTTCTTTCGCACATGAAACCCGATGATCTAATCGAGTCGATCAAATCCAACAACCTCGCGCGACTGACGCAGATTCCCGGCATCGGCAGAAAAACCGCTGAGCGCCTCGTCGTCGATCTTCGCGACAAGATGACTCAGTTGTCACAAGAGCAAGTTGCAGAACAACAGGGCGCGAGACCTGAAGCTATTCACGTCTCTTCCGAAGACTCCGTTCGCTCGGACGCGTTGTCTGCATTCCTCAATCTTGGATACCAGAGATCGGCCGCTGAGAAGGCGATCGATGCGGCGCTCGGCGAAGGCGGTGATATAACAGTCGAGTCAATCCTGAGACGCGGTCTCAAGAAGTTAGCCAGGGTTTGAAAACACCATGCCTCCTGAGTCAATATCAGCGCGCGTGAAAGACAGTTTCCCTAGCGACGACGATCGTCAATTCGATCTGACGCTGCGCCCAACTCGCATCGACGAATACATCGGCCAGCGGCAGGTCAAGGAGAATCTTCGTGTCTACATGAAGGCCGCGCGCAATCGTCGCGAAGCCCTCGACCACGTGCTGCTCACTGGTCCCCCGGGTTTAGGCAAGACTACGCTCGCAAACATCATCGCGAACGAGATGGGTGCAGAGTTGAGATCGACTGCCGGTCCGGCGATCGAGAAAGCGGGCGACATCGCCGCCCTGCTCACAAACCTTCAGGAAGGTGATGTCCTTTTCATCGACGAGATTCATCGTCTACTGCCGGCGCTTGAAGAAAAACTCTATCCGGCGATGGAGGACTATCAACTCGATCTACTGATTGGACAAGGCGCCGCCGCGCGCTCGATTAAACTCGAGCTTCCAAAGTTCACACTGATCGGCGCCACAACGCGCGCCGGTCTCATCACGGCGCCTCTGCGTGGACGCTTTGGTATCGTCTTTCATCTCGACTTCTACCCACACGAGGATCTCGAAGTCATCTGTAAACGTTCAGCAGAGATTCTCGGCGTCGCGATCGACGAGGAAGGCGCGCGTGAGATTGCACGCCGCTCACGCGGCACACCACGTATCGTTAATCGTCTGCTGCGTCGCGTCCGCGATTACGCTGAAGTTGATTACGACGGTCACATCAACAGAGCAGTCGCAAACGATGCGCTGAATCGCATGGAAGTCGACACCTATGGCCTTGACGAAATGGATCGCAAACTGTTGTTGACGATCATTGAGAAGTTCAACGGCGGGCCAGTCGGTCTGGGTACGATCTCGGCGTCGATTCACGAAGAAAAAGATTCAATAGAGGAGATCATCGAACCGTATTTGATTCAGATTGGATTTTTGGATCGCACGCCGCGCGGACGTTGTGCGACGCCGCTCGCGTACGAACATTTTGGTATTAATCCCCCCGGCGGAAGAATGCCCAACCTCTTCGACCCCCGCTGACGTTATCCGTGTAATCGGTGTTGATCTGTGGCTAAGTCCGGTCTAACGAAGCGCTTTCTTTCATTCTCGCGTCACTCATTCGGTGTCCGTAATCGGTCTCCGTGGAGATCGATGCTTGGCCACGCGCTGCACCAGTTTCACGAAAACGATCTGTTCACTTCATCGGCGGCGATGAGTTACTTCGGTTTGATGGCGCTCTTCCCTGCCTTGCTTCTCTTGTTCGCGCTCAGCAACAAACTCGCCGCGGGCAGTCAATTGTTCGTTCATGCCATCGACGTATATCCAGGGTCTGCAAAATTTCTTCGTGAGACGATCGAGGCATTTTCAGATGTCGGCCTCGGCGCAATCGCAACGTGCGTCGTGATTGTGTTTTGGGCCGGTTCGTGGGTATTTGCCGTTATCGAAAGAGCACTCAACCGCATCTGGGGCTCCGTGTCGCGAACGTTTTTGCATGGACGAGCGCTCACAATCGGAATGGTTGGACTGGTCGGTCTGCTGCTCGCAAGCTCGGTCCTTGTGACGTCGGTCCTGGTTGCGTTTCGTGAAATGGCCGTGCGGCTTTCGCCTCGACAACTCGAACGATATACGTTGCTGGCTTCGGTCGGCAGCGCTTTCTGGCAAGTGCTGTTTGCGGCACTCAGCTACCTGGTTACAGTCGCACTGTTCGTCCTCGTCTATCGGTTCATGCCGAAAGCAGAGGTGACGTTGCGCGACACGCTGCCGGGCGCTTTCCTCGCCGGCGCGCTGTGGGAAATTGCGAAGTACATTTTTGCGTCGAGCCTGAACTACTTTCACTACGATCAGATTTATGGCTCTGTCGGTGCCGTGGTTGCTGTCCTCACGTGGAGCTACGTTTCGAGTTTGATTCTCCTCTTTGGTGCTCAACTCACTGCAGTTTTCCATTACGAGCATCCTTCGGCCACAGATAACCAGGGATGAAGATCACGGATTTTGATTATGAGCTTCCGGTTGAACTAATCGCTCAGGCGCCTCTGGAAGAACGTGATGCTTCAAGAATGCTCGTGTTGGATCGGCAAGAGCAGACGTGGTGCGATTCGAATTTTAAAGACCTCACTCAATATCTCCGTCCGAACGATGTTGTCGTTGTAAATAATTCGCGTGTGATTCCGGCACGTCTGATCGGGCACCGTGAAGGATCAGGCGGCCAGGTCGAGGTCTTTCTCGTGCGCGAGATCGAAGCACAGATCTGGGAAGCACTCGTCCGTCCCGGCGCGCGATTGAAAAAGGGAGCACGCGCGGTATTCGGCGATGGCAAGGTGATTGCGGAAATGCTCGACGAACCTGGAACCGAACTACGACATGTGCGCTTCCATTGCGAGGGCTCTTTCGACGACACACTTGCTGAGATTGGTTCGACACCGCTCCCGCCATACATTAAGCGTCCCTCCGGTGTTTCGAATGCCGATCGCGAACGCTATCAAACTATCTATTCCAAACATCGTGGCGCCATTGCCGCGCCGACGGCCGGCTTACATTTCACGCCTGAGGTGCTCGCACAAGTCGCCGAGATCGCATCCATTGCTGAGATAACTTTGCACGTTGGTTACGGAACGTTTGAGCCAGTGCGCGTCGAAGATGTGGCCGAACACTCAGTTAGCAGTGAACGCTTCGAAATTTCTGAATCCGCGGCGCAGACAATCAACGAAGCACGCGCCCGTGGTGGTCGTGTAATCGTCGTCGGAACAACAACAATGAGAGCACTCGAATCAGCGGCTTCGGAAGATGGTCGCGTCGTCGCTGGCAAGGGTGTTGCGAGTCTGACAATCAAACCTGGCTATCACTTCCGCATCGCCGATGCCCTGTTAACCAACTTTCACCTGCCGCAATCTTCGCTCCTAATCCTCGTCAGCGCCTTCGCAGGACGCGAGTTTGTCCTGCGTGCGTATGAGCACGCGGTCTCGCAGCAGTATCGTTTCTACAGCTACGGCGATTGCATGTTAATCCTGTAGGCGTTGGCTAAATGTCGATGGTAAACTAGTCGCGGTTTTTCTCTCCCGAACCATCAAGGCTTATGGCAGTACTAAAAAAATTTCGATCCCGCTGGTGGTCACAGTCGGAGCTGCAGTACGACGGCGCAAAAAAGGAGAACACTCCGACGCCTTCATGGAACACGAGCTACGACATCCGACCGCTCACCATCTCGCAGCTCGACGAATGCTGGCGGCTCGATCAACGTTGCTTCATTGACGGCGAAGCGTATAGCCGCGAAACGTTCGACTACCTGCTGACCGCACCCGAATCGGTGTCGTATCGCGCGGTAACGACTGGCGGAGTGATGGCAGGCTTTGTAATCGGACTCGTCGAACCGGACCACACCGGCCACGTCACGACCGTCGGAGTCGCTCCGGAACATAGACGACGCAGTCTGGCGAAGAGATTAATGGGACAGGTCGAAGAGGGTTTTCGTAAACGAAACGTGAGACTCGTGCGACTTGAAGTGCGGACGATGAACATCGCCGCCCAGAAACTCTACGAGAGCCT
>DASYPN010000002.1:0-2084 GCA_036006625.1 Pyrinomonadaceae bacterium
GTCGAAGTCGCGCAGCAGGATCTTCAGAGTCGAACTCTCGACATCGATCACGCCCGCGTACGGATGAACAAAACCGACGCGGCCTTCCGTCGTCTCCGGCAATATGTCGTGCGGAAAACGATTGAGGTAATCGGCGATCGCGTACATCGCATTGATCATGATTCCCTTGGCGGTGCCGGGATGCGTGCTTTTGCCCTGGAACGTGACGGTGGCCGTGCGCGCGCTCCACGTCTCATCACTGATCTCTCCGAGTTCTTCACCGTCGATAGTGTAAGCCACGGTGGCACCGAAACCCTTTACGTCAAACTTGTCGACGCCTGTGCCGACCTCTTCGTCAGGAGTGAAAGCAATCGCGAGCGTTCCGTGTTTGAGCTGCGGATTCTGACGGAAGATGTCGATCATTGTCATGATTTCCGCGCAGCCTGATTTGTCGTCAGAGCCGAGCAGCGTCGTGCCATCGGCAGTGATGATGTCGTCGCCGATGAGTGTCTTAAGAACAGGATTCTTCTCGACAGTGATCACCTGCGTCGGATCTTTCGGCAGAGTGATGTCGCCGCCCTGGTAGTTTTTGTGAATGATCGCGTTGACGTTTTCACCCGAGACAGCCGGCGACGTATCCATGTGCGCGATGAATCCGACTACTGGCACTTTGGAGTTGTCGGCGAGATTTCCGGGCACGGTGGCGTAGACAATTCCAAACTCGCTGACGCGAACGTTTTCTGCTCCGAGCGCGGTCAACTCCTTTGCGAGGAGGTTCGCGAGGTTGAGTTGTTTCCGCGTGCTGGGCGTCGTCGTTTGATCTTCCTGCGACTGCGTGTCGATCTTCACGTAACGAAGGAAGCGATCCATCACCGATTCGGTGGGCGGTTTTAGCTGGGCATTAACGATCCCGACGGAAATAAAACAAAGCGCGAAAGCAATAATCAATCTCATTACCAGGAGCCTTTCATCCACAGATTACACAGATTTTTGCCGGAGAGAACGGCGCCACTCTTCGCTCTGATGATTCAACTCGTCCAGAGTTTGCTGCAATTCATCGCGTTTGGCCATCAGCACGGCCTCATTAGCGTCCGACGGCACGTAAATCGGAGGCGCGACGTAGACCCGAGCGCGTGTAAAAGGCTTTGGGATTTGGAACCGATCCCAACTCGGCATTGTCCAGTAGCGATCGAGCGCCATCGTCACCGGCATGATCGGATGACCTGACTTTTTCGCCAGCAGTACGGCGCCCATTTTCGCGACATAACGCGGACCCTTCGGCCCATCTATCGTGAACGCGGTCGTGCAGCCGGAGCGCATTAGTCGCGCCATTTCGATAACTGCGCCGACAGCGCCGCGTGTGCTCGAGCCACGTACCGCACCGTAGCCAAATCGTTGAATAAACCGCGCGATGTATTCGCCGTCAAAGCTGCGCGACGTCATCACGACGATGCGTCGATTGCGCCACCAGTAAGTGGTGAGGAAGATACGGTCGTGCCAGAAGACGTAGATCGGAAGTCCGCCGTTTTCTTCCGCTTTGTCGTGATTGTCCCAACCGATGACCTCGAAGCGCGCAGTCACCCCGATGAGCTTTATCAGCAGGTAAAATACGTAATCCGCAGCCCGAATCTTCAGCCGATCCAGAAACGAATAGTTTGCCAGATCAGCAAATTCGTAGGCCCGATTGATCTGTATACTCATCCGTGAAATCCGTGGCTAATAGATCTTGGGTTCCCCAGGCGGGCGAGTTTTCCAGCGTTTGTGAATCCAAAGCCACTGGCCGGGATACTGACGGATGCGATACTCGATGCGTTGCGTCAGTTTCATCGTCAACTCACGCACGTCCGCTTCTTCATCTCCAGTGTCGTCAGGCGGAATCGGCGGTTCGACGATCAATAGATACTTGCCCTTTTCCTCACTCCACGGAGCGAACACTGGAACGAGCGGCGTGTTCGTTCGCACCGCGAGCTTGGCGACGACAAACGTCGTCGCGGCCGGAACTCCGAAAAAATCGATAAAAATCGCTTCGTCATCGAGTGTATTCAGATCGGGAAGCAGACCGAGCGGAGTTTCACCTGAGCGAAGAATTTTCAGCATCGACCGCG
>DASYPN010000003.1:0-12370 GCA_036006625.1 Pyrinomonadaceae bacterium
AGGTGGACAGACGATTAGCTAGGGAAGGTGAATAAACCTCCTAAGCAATGAGAATGCCGTAGAAGTGAACCATGAGCAGCGAAATTTCCTAACAAATTTGCACTTCGCGGATCGGCCGTGATCCAAAAATAACAAGGCCCATCCGAAAAACTCAGGATCACTGAAAAGGACGCCTCCTTGGAGTGCGGTGCCTTGGCACCGCTTTGGTATCGGCTTGTTACCAAAGCGCCGACAAGTCGGCGCACTCCAAGGAGTCGCTCATCACCAGCGCACCAGGAATTCTCTTAACTCCTCGTACATTTCATCGAACGAATCAGCACAAAAAAGCACCGCCTGGAAGTGTGTTGGGTCGAAGACACTGTTCGCCGCCGTGTCGAGATTGAGCGGTCGCAGTTCAGCCTTATGCATCTCCGCGAGCTCTCCGGCTGATGATAGTAACCCGGTTCCGTAAGCCTTTATTCCATCGTTTTCACGCAACACACCAAACTCGATCGTGAACCAGTAAACACGCGCGAGACGATCGAGATCACTCGGGACATCCGTGCGGCTCACGGCTTCGCCAAACAGCCGGTTAAGCTCGGCGAGACGCGGGCTCGCAAGCGTCACAGCATGGCCGATGATCTCGTGCGCGACGTCTGGCTCGGGCGTGTAAAGCGGCGTGGAATGATGACGAATGTATTGCGTGGAAAGAAAGACTCCGCGGGCGAGCGACTCGAGAAAAACACGCGGCTCGACGAGTCCCGCCACGGGCTCAAGCCGGAAACCGCTGATTGCTTCCACCTTGCGGCTTACTTCATCCAGCTGGGGAATGCGATCGGCGTCAAAGTCGAGGCGCTCGAGGCAGTCGAGATACTCGGCACACGCGTGCGCGCGATGCGCCGGTCCGAGTGCTTGCCAAATCTTCTTCCAAACACCGCGTTCGAGAGCGGTATAAGGCGCGGTCGGAATTGGTGAACCAGGCTTGTAGCTCAGTGCAATCTGGGCGATGGCGTTGCGGCGGGCACGATACTCATGATCTCGAAATCCGGGATGGTCCGGATCGAGTTGCACCAGTGAATTGCGATCGAGACGCATATCGACATGGTCGAGTAAGACTGTTTGTGATTCGGTTTCGGTAATCATTCTGGTTCACCTCGCGTTCTTATTTCGTGACACAAAAAACCGGCCACCAATCCGCCTGGGATTGATGGCCGGTTTTAGGAATCTTGTCTTTAGTGCTACATCGTCAGAGCACGCCGACAGCCCATCGCCTGACCGTCCCTCCCAGTGGAGAGCGGGCCGTAATAGTAACAATAGCGATACAGGCTCTGGCTCATAACGTGGAAATTAGGATAGCGGCGAGGCGCTGAATGGTCAAGCCCAATATAGGTCATATACGTCCTATAGGACCTTATTTCAAGCTGAGCGTCTGCCGGGATTTGAAGAATTCGGCCCAGGAATCGCCCTTTTTCTTCACCAGCTCAACCACATTCGTGATCGTGAAATCGCGGATCTTCACGCCCTTCTCGACCTGTTTCCACGTCAACGGCATCGAAACCGTCGCGCCGGGTTTAGCGCGTGCGGTGTAAGCCGCGGCCAGAGTCTTACCGCGCGCGTTCTGCATCCAGTCGACGTACACCTGCGTGGTCTTGCGCTTCGCAATCGTCCTCTCCACCGTCGCGATCTTTGGCGCACGTTGCGCGACTTCAGTCGCGAAGAGCCGCGCAAACTCCGACACTTTGTCGTACTCGTTTGCCGGCTTCAGCGGCACATAGATATGAATGCCCGACGATCCTGAAGTCTTTGGGAACGCCTGCAAACCAATCTCATCCGCAACTTCCTTCACCACGAGTGCGACCTGCAACACGTTCTCCCACGGCGCACTCTTTGGATCGAGATCGATCGCGAGCCAATCCGGCTTATCGAGACGTTTGATCGTTGAATGCCATGGATGCTGTTCGATCGTTCCGAGAGTCACGAAGTGCAACATCGATGCAGTGGTCGAGTAAACGCCGTAATCCAACTGCCGGCCTTCCTGATTCGTGAGCCTCGCGGTCTTGATGAATTCGGGAGCGCTGTCGAGGTCCTGCTGGAAGAACATCGGCGCCTTGATCCCGCGTGGATAGCGTTGCAGAATCGCAGGCCGGTCCTGAAGAAACGGCATGATGAGATCGGCGACGCGCAGATAGTAACTGAGCAGATCAAACTTAGTGAGTTTCTCGTCGGGCCAGTAAATACGGTCCAGGCTGGTAACTGACACCTGTTCGCGTCCAACCTTCAGGACCAAGTCACCTTTGGGCCGGTTTAGACTCAGAAACTCATCAACTGTGACAACAGTGCCACCTTTTTGACGAGTTCGTTTTACTTCAGACACCTTGATCTGTTCTTTTGCCATGAGCAGATATTTTAATCCTGGAGGTTTACGATGCGAACAATAATTCTTGGTCTCATCCTGGCGACACTTCCCGGCCTCCTCCTGCAGCCTACACCTGCCACGGTAACCTACAATCTTGACGCCAGCCAGAGTAAATTCATGGCCCACGCAAAGAGGAGCGGCCTGCTCTGGTTCAAAGGGCATGGTCATCATCTCGCCGCAACCGACTTCAGCGGACAAGTCGAGCTTACACCCGACACGATTACACCGGCATCGTTGCGACTAGTGGTCAAAGCCGCATCGCTGCACGAGACAGGTGCTGACTTCACCGACGCCCAGAAACAAATTATCAACAAAGAACTGAAAGACATCGTCTTCCATCCGGATCAGTATCCCGATATTACGTTTCAAAGTACTAACGTAACTGTGAACAGATCGACGCCGAATCGCCATGAAGTGAAGATCACCGGCAATCTAACGCTGCATGGCGTGACCAAACAGATTACGATTCCGGCAGTGGTCACACTACAAGGTAACGACCTGCGGGCGGTAGGTGGGTTCAGTATCGATCGCGGTGATTTTAATGTGAAGGCGACGTCAGCGTTTCACGGTATGGTACGTGTCGATGACGACGTGAAGTTTGAATTTGATATTGTCGGCCACCGGTGACCGTCAGCTTATCGCGACGTTCGGCTGCGGCGCGGGTGTATCGGCTTTCAGTGATTCTGCCGGCACGTAGTAAAGAATCCGCCCACAGTTATCACACGTGATCACGTCTTCACCACGACGAATTTCAGCCATCACCTGCGGTCGCAGTGACATGAAGCACGCCGTACACGAACGATTACGAGCTTCCGCAACTGCGACACCGTCACGAATGCGAGCTTTGATTCGTGAGTATTGATTGCTGATCGGTTTTGGCAGACCTGCGAACACTTCGTCGCGCTCTTTGCGGGCTGTGGCTAACCGGTCGCCAATCGTTCCGGTCTCGTCGTCAAAAGCCTTCAGACGCGCCTCGCGATCCGAGTTGAGACTCGCAATCTCGTCTGCTCTTTCACTCAAAGCTGCCTGGGCCTGATCGAGCTGTTCCATCTGTTCGAGTATCTGCGTCTCCAGCGCCGAGATCTGTTTGCGGGCTGCATCTGCTTCACGGATCGCCGCGGTGTACTCGTCTTGCCTCTTCGACGACATCAAGTTTCGTTCGGCTCTCTCGGCCCGGCCCTTTTGTTCGACGACCTCGTTTTCCAGTCGCGCGCGACTGTGTTTGGCTTCGTCGCGGCGAGTTTCCAGTGCTCTAATTTCAAAGGCGCGCTGATCGAACTCTCTTTCGATCTCAGCGCGCCTTTCGGGTATTGCTTCCTGGTCTTTTTCTAGTTTTCGTATGGTCGTATCAAGATTCTGCAAAGCGATTAACTGCTGCAATTCCGCTTTCAACTTATTCACTCCTTAAAAGATCAGGACTATTTATGACTTGACTCATGGCTTTAGGATCATCACACAACCACCGCGTTTGACGCAAGTATCCACAGATTACACAGAGGAAATCTGCGTAATCTGTGGATACGACTTGTGCGAATCGTTAAATTGGGCCTTGCGGACCTCGGACTCTGACTCGAGGCGTCACGCGGATGCGCGGCATCTGGACGTTAATTGTCGGAATGGTAGGAATGACGATGTTGGGCATTGCGATGTCGATGTCGACCGTCGGAATCTCGATTCGCGGAATCACGATGCGACGTCCGATTTGCGGATTACCCATCGTTCCCGGGAAACCTCCACCACCTTCGCGTGGTGTCACGTGAATCGTTTGCTGCGACTTGTTGCGAATGATCGTGAGCGTGACGTCGCCTTCTTTCTTACGATTGATCACGCGCGAGATGTCGCCCGGAGAATCGACCGCTTCGCCGTCAACAGCCGTTATGACGTCACCTGCTTTGACGCCTGCTTTGGCCGCTGGTCCATCTTCACTGACTGAAGTCACGAGCGCGCCTTTGCCGTCGGCGATGCCGAAATAATCAGCGAGTTGTTTCGTGAGCGACATCGTACTCACGCCGATGCGACGGCTGTTGCCCAGGAAGAACGACCTGTCGCCGAAATCGTTATTGAAGCTGGGCAAGTCATTCAAAAGCGGCGTTTCCCACTTGAAGTTCTTGAGACCGGGACCTTCCCACTTAAAGATCCTCGGCTCGCCGCCGAGCAGGTTCTGGGCCATCGTGTTGCTGCGTTTGGCGATGGTCGCAGTAATTTCCTGCTCGCTGCCGCCACGACTGATCGAAAGTTTCACTGACTGGTCCGGAGACAGTTCAGAGACGAGTCGATTGAGTTTGCGAACGCTCGAGACGTTCTCGCCGTCGAGCCGCAGGATAACGTCGTCTTTGCGCAAACCGGCTTTATCGGCCGGGCTGTCTTTGACAACCTGAGTCACGCCAACGCCACGCACCTGGCTCATGCGATAACGACCCATGTTTTCGCGGCTGATATTTTCGGCGTACACGCCCAAAAATCCGCTGCCTTCTATAAAGAAAGAAAAGTTCTGGTCGAAAGGCTCAGGCGTATTGTCAGGCGGTTCAGGAGCGGGCGGCGCAGTTTGCTGGGCGAGCACGACTCCCGCGGTCAGAATTAGAGCAAGCAGGAGACCGATAGAATATTTCACTTTCATTTCGAGTTTCCCTCCGGAAGAGTTTGACCCGTACACGTCCGAGGAATTCGCGAGTTCCAAAAAAATTAGAGTGGTTTATAAATTTCCGTCTGGCCACTCAGTTCGTAGGCGATTTTGCCCTCGGAGTGAGCCAGATCGAGGTGGGCGACGGCTTCGGAAACCGACAGAAACCGGTGCACATCGTCGGCACTCGGAAACATTTTGAGCGCGACGTCCCAGGCAGTCACGCCAGTTTTGTTGACGAGACCGATGACCTGCGACTGCCGATCCTGAAATGCGCGGAAGTAACGATGGAAGAGCTCTTCAAAATCTCGTATGGGTTCTCCATGTCCACCATACACGAGCGTCGGCGAGAAAGATCTCAATCGCGCCAGACTCACGAGATACTCCGCGAGCGACGGGAAGCGCCGGGTGGGATCGATCGGATCAGGCGACAACACTGGATTCGGCGTAATCCGTTTCAACACGCAATCGCCGGCGATCACCGTGCGATCCGCTTCGCGAAGAAACGAGCACGAGCCGGGTGTGTGTCCCGGCGTGTGCAGAATGCGCAGGCTTCCCGATTCAAACTCGAGTTCAGCTTCGTCCCAAAGCGCCGTGTATTCGTCGTCACCAAACGAGTCGGAATATTTGCGCATGTGATCGTAGAGGCCGCGCATGCGCTCGATCTCGCCGTCAGGCACACCCGCGCACACCAGCAACGTGCGATGCTCTCCATATTGAAGCCGGCTGTGAAGATGGCCCGTTTCCCAGTTGTGAACAAACACTTCCGCGTCTTTTGCTTCATCGCGCAAAGACTTCGCGAGACCGCAATGATCTTCGTGTGCGTGAGTGAGCACGATGCGACGCAGATCCGAAACGCGAAAGCCTGCCTTACGTAGACCTGTCCGAAGCGCTTCAATCGTTTCTTTCGTCTTCGGCCCGGTGTCGATGATCGTCAGAGGATCTTCAGCGATCAGATAGACGTTTACCGGGCCAATGTAGAAAGGCGTGGGCAGTGAAATAGGAACGACGCGCAATTAATAGATCCACTTGTTGGCGGCGATCATGTCGTCCGCGATGCGTTGACGCGCCGCAATCGTGTTCATGGGCTGCAACTTCGTGAAACGTCGCAACGCGGCCAACAGTGTTCGCAACTCATCGCCTTCAGACATTCCCGCGAGGGTGCTCTTCGCTCTCGACTCAATGCGTCCGACGGCATCGTTGCAGAACACGCGCGTAATATCGAGGTAGCGAGTAGCGGCTGTCTCACCTTCCGCCGCGGCGAGTTTTCGCGCACGCAGGATCGCAGACTCCATCGCGTAGGTGTCCATGATGATGTCGGCGATTCCCATCAGAATCTCCTGCTGATCGCCCAGCTTCATCATGTACTTCTGCGCTGCGGTGCCGAGCGTCATTAGCGCGACTTTCTTGGCATTCGTGGTGAGCTTCTGCTCTGCTGCGAGCAAGGTGTCGTCATCGTCAAAACCCTGAATCTGTGGCGACAACACTTCATCCATCAAAGCCTGTGCGGCAGGCAGCAACGGCAAGTTTCCGCTCAACGCGCTCTTCATCAGGCGGCCCGGAATCAACATGCGATTGATTTCGTTTGTGCCTTCGAAGATACGATTGATACGCGAATCGCGATAAGCACGCTCCGCCGGATAATCCGCTGAGTAACCATAGCCACCGTAGATTTGGACCATCTCGTCGACGACGAAGTCGCAGTACTCCGAGAGCGCCACTTTAATGATCGAACACTCAGCAGCGTATTCTTCGATCGCGCGCAGACGTGCGTCCATGTCTTTCGAATCAACTGCGCCGATACCCGCCTCGATCATTCCGAGTGTGCGATAGATCATCGACTCGCCAACCCACGTACGAATCGCCTGCTCGGCGAGTTTGGCTTTAATCGCACCGAACGATGAAATCGATCTACCAAACTGATGACGCTCATTCGCGTAACGGACTGACTCGTGGACCATCAGCTTCATGCCCCCGACGCACATCGCGCCAAGCTTGAAGCGACCAATGTTCAGCACGTTGAATGCAATCTTGTGACCCTTGCCGACTTCACCGAGCAAATTCTCGACTGGTGTCCGCACGTCGGAGAGCACGAGCGCAGTCGTGCTCGAACCCTTGATGCCCATCTTGTGCTCTTCGGCGCCCGAGGTCAGTCCCGGCTGGCGTTCAACGATGAACGCGCTGAACTTGTCGCCATCGACTTTCGCGAAGACGATGAAGATGTCCGCGAAACCACCGTTCGTGATCCACATCTTCTCGCCGTTGAGAATGTACTCCTTGCCGTCGTCACTCAACCGGGCAGTCGCTTTCGCCGCCATCGCGTCGGAACCGGAGCCCGCCTCAGTCAATGCATAGGCGGTGATTAGTTCGCCGGTGGCAATCTTCGGCAGGTACTTCTGTTTCGCAGCGTCGGTCGCGAAGTAGACGATTGGCAACAAGCCGATACCGCTTTCCGCACCGAGCGTCGTCGCGAACGAAGCCGAGCGTCCGATGTTCTCACCGATAAGTGCGCCGCTCGTTTGGTCGAGACCGAGGCCGCCAAACTCTTCGGGGATGTTGGCGCCGATCAAGCCGAGATCAGCCGCTTTGCCAACGAGCTCGCGCGATAGTTTCCAATCGTGCTTCTCGAGTTCGTCGATGCGAGTCACCACTTCGTTGTCGATAAACTGACGTGTGGTGTCGGCGATCATGCGATGCTCTTCCGTGAAATCTTCAGGCGTGAAGATCTCTTCGGGAGTACGCTCTTCGATCAGAAACGCGCCACCTTTGATTAGTTTCTTCTGTTCGGCTACGGCTGACATCGTTTTATCTCCTTTTAAAATCCGTATAATCCGTGGCTAAATTCGTTCGAGGATACCGGCGGCACCCATACCACCACCGACGCACATCGTTACCATTCCATATCTACCATTGCGGCGTTCCAGTTCACGAAGGATGCTCGCGGTCAACTTCGCGCCAGTACAGCCGAGCGGATGGCCCAGCGCAATTGCACCGCCATTGACGTTGACCTTGTCCGGATCCAGGCCCAACGTTTTGATCACAGCGATCGACTGCGCCGCAAACGCTTCGTTCAACTCGATCACATCGATGTCGTTCAACGTCAGTCCGGCGAGTTTCAACGCCTTTGGAATTGCGAACACTGGTCCAATACCCATCTCCTCCGGCGGGCAGCCCGCGGTCGCATAAGCGATGAAACGCGCCATCGGCTTCGCACCGAGTTCGCGGGCGCGTGAGTCAGACATCACGATGGCCGCCGCAGCGCCGTCTGACATTTGCGACGCGTTGCCGGCCGTGATCGTCCCCTTAACATGGAACGCAGGCTTGAGTTTCGCCAAACCTTCCGCAGACGAGTCGCGCCTGACACCTTCGTCCTTATTAAATACAACTTCGCGGCGCTGCTTCTTACCCTTGTCGTCCAACTCTTCCAACACGACATGCAGCGGAACGATCTCATCAGCAAACTTATCTGCATCGAGCGCGGCAGCCGCACGCACGTGCGAGCGAAGCGCAAATTCATCCTGCTGTTCGCGCGTCACTTCATACTTGCGCGCCACGTTCTCCGTCGCGAGACCCATGCTCAGATAGAAGTCAGGGTAATGATCGACGAGATACGGATTCGGCCGGATGATGTGACCACCCATCGGGATCATCGACATCGTTTCCAAACCACCTGCGACGATCACCTCAGCGCCGCCGCTCTTGATTCGATCCGCCGCCATCGCGATCGACTGCAATCCCGACGAACAAAAACGATTGATCGTCATCGCGCTCGTTTCAACCGGCAGTCCCGCACGAATCGCAGCTGAGCGAGCGACGTTCATTCCCTGCTCCGCCTCGGGCATCGCGCAACCCATGATCACATCTTCAATCTCCGACGCTTCGAGTCCTGGAACGCGCGCCAGTGCTTCCTTGATGACAGTCCCGCCCATCTCATCCGGACGCGTCGTCCTTAACATGCCTTTCGGCGCCTTCCCCACCGCAGTTCGAACCGCCGATACAATCACTGCTTCTCTCATAATTAATTCCTTAATGGCTTCCCTGTCTTCAGCATGTGCGCAAGTCTCTCCTGCGTTTTGCGCATGCCCACCAATTTCAAGAACGCTTCTCGCTCCAAGTCCAATAGATACTGCTCGGAAACACGTGTCGGGTGATTCAAATCACCGCCGGTCAGGATGCGCGCGAGCTGCGTCCCAATCTCCGCATCGTGATCCGAAATATACCCTGCGCGCTTCATCTGATGAATCCCGAGTTTCAACGTCGCGAGCGCGGGATCACCCAATGCAAGAATATCTTTGCGTTGCTGCGGCTGCACGTAACCACTCGCTGCAAGCGCCAGGACTTCCTTCTTTGCATCTGCGATCAGACGATCTGCATTCATCGAGATCGAATCGTCCTTCGTCAGAAAGCCTAACGTCCTCGCTTCTTCTGCCGATGTTGCGACCTTCGCCAGCGCGATCGTTTCGAACGCGCGCTTCACGAACGGAAACGGATCAGCATCATCAACACCCTTCGGAATCGAATCCATCACGCGCAGCAACAGCTCCTTCGTGCCGCCACCCGCGGGAATGATTCCGACCCCAACCTCAACGAGGCCGATGTACGTCTCCGCCGCCGCTCTCACACGGTCGCCGTGCAAAACCATTTCGCAGCCACCGCCGAACACCATCTGAAACGGAGCGACAACAACCGGCTTCGGCGAGTAGCGCAAACTCATCGTCGCGGCCTGGAAAACACGGCCCATCATGTCGAGCTCTTCCCAATTCTCTTCCTGGGCCTCCATCAACATCAACATGATGTTTGCGCCGACGCAGAAGTTCACGCCCTGATTGCCGACGACGAGTCCGACGAAATTTTTCTCAACTTCACCGAGCGAATACTTCAACATCTGCAGCGTGTCGCCGCCGATCGCGTTCATCTTCGAGTGAAACTCGAGACACGCGACGCCGTCGCCGATGTCGATCAGCGAAGCGCCGGCATTTTTCTTGATGACGCCCGTGCGGTCCTTAATAGACTTCAGAATCAGAACACCCGGCGGATCCGGAAGTTGAACATACTGGCCGCTCGCGAAATCAAAGTAGAACTGTTGCCCGTCTTCTTTCTTGTAGAACGACTTCGCACCAGACGAGAGCATTTGCTCGACGTTCGCCGGCACGATCATTCCTTCTTCTTTCATCCGAGCGACTGACTTCTCGACGCCGATCGCATCCCAAACTTCAAACGGCCCGAGTTCCCAACCGAAGCCCCAGCGCATAGCGCGATCGACCTCGACCACGGTGTCGGCGATTTCGGGAATGCGCTTCGCTGAGTAAATGAGAGTCTTTGAAAGTGTTTTCCAGAGAAAAGCGCCGACGCGATCTTTGCCCCAGGTCAGCGTCTTGATGCGTTCCGGCAACTCCTCGATATTCTTCGCCATGTCGAGCGAAGGAAGTTTGACTTTCTCAGAGGGACGGTAGTCGATAGTGGCGGTGTCGAGCGTCCAAATCTCTCGTTTGTCGCCTTCACCTTTTTGCTTTTTGTAAAAGCCGGCTTTGGTCTTGTTGCCGAGTAAGCCACGTTGGACCATCGTGGCGAGCACGGGCGGGACGACGAACATCTCGCGCTCTTCGTCTTCCGGCAGTGCTTCGAAAAGATTCTTGATGACGTGAGTGAAGACGTCGAGGCCGACCAAATCAAATGTACGGAAGGTTGCTGACTTCGGTCGACCCACAGCTGGTCCGGTCATCTTGTCGACTTCTTCGATCGTGTAGCCGTCGTCGAGCATCGTCTTGATGGTGAAGAGTGCTCCGAAAGTTCCGATGCGATTGGCGATGAAGTTTGGACGATCCTTCGCGGGCACGACGCCTTTGCCAAGGCGTTGATCGAGAAAGCCGTAAAGGAAGCATGAGACTTCCGGTTTGGTCCATTCAGTGCGAATGATTTCGACGAGATGGAGATAGCGTGGTGGATTGAAGAAGTGAACGCCGAGAAAGTGTTGCTTGAAGTCGTCAGAGCGGCCTTCGGCGAGCAAATGGATCGGGATGCCGCTGGTGTTTGAAGCGACAATTGAGCCGGGCCGTCGATGTTGCTCCACGCGCTCGAACAGCGACCGCTTGATTTCCAGATTTTCCACGACTGCTTCGACAATCAGATCGCAGTCTTTGATCTTTGCGAGATCGTCGTCGAAGTTTCCGACACTAACTAGCGAGGCAAATTCCGGAGTGAAGAACGCAGCGGGCTTTGCTTTCACCGCCCCCTCGAGACCATTCCGCGCAATGCGATTTTTTACCTGCGCGTTATCGAGACTGAGTCCCTTTGCCTGTTCGTCGGGCGTCAACTCACGCGGCGGAATATCGAGCAACAGCGTCGGCACTCCTGCATTCGCGAGATGCGCGGCAATCTGCGCCCCCATAGTCCCCGCCCCCAACACAGCCGCCCTCTCAATCCGCATCATCTTCCTCCCGACACTTCCGCCAGATTAATCACCGCATAATACTGAATGAACGCTCATTCAGCAAGAGTTTGGGGAGCCGCTTCCATTGCATGCAATGCTGTGTGGGATCCGGCATTAAATGAAATTTGTCCGGCATAAAGTGAAATTTGTCCGGCATTAAATGAAATTCGTCCGGCATAAAGTGAAATTGCTCGGATGGTGGAGATCAGGAGTCGGCAAAAATATCAATACGATGCTGCGAATCGTTTAGTGCAGGTGAAAAACGACAGCTCTATAACACATCAGCTAAATAAGGTGCCTGCTGGCCTTGGCGATCATTGTATCTCATGCTCTTGGACCAGCCTGGTGTAACCTTGACGTTATCCAAGTCTCACTGCCAGAAGGGTAATCGATACCCTTGCGGAATTATGAGCGGTCAGCAAGCGGCGCTCGCAACGCTATGCTTACCGAGATTCAACAAAATAAATGGAGGCCGATTTATGCTCCGCGACGAACTCTCGTTTCGGGAGGCTTCAAACGGGTCAGCAAGAAACGGCCTTGTAGAATATGTGGCAAACCAACCTACTGTGGTTTTTCTACCGACGAAGGTACTTCCATCTGCATGCGAATAAGCGCTGGCGCTCGCGGTCCATCTCGCAACGGCGGAAACATACACGTCCACACGGAAATTCCAATCTTCACCTTTCCACCGACAATTACGATTCCGGATCGCGAATCAATTCCGCTGGCACCTCTTGAAATTAGAGACGCCGTTTTTCAGGAATTGATAAGAATATCTTCTGCGTCGAACTACAGAGAGGAACTTGTCACCGGCCCAGGAGGTCTACTTTCCCGAGGATTGATCGAGGAACAAGCAACCAAGTACGGTGCACTTCCTCCGACAAAACGAGACCGCTCAACTCTCGCGGCCATATTAAGCAGCTAC
>DASYPN010000004.1:0-13726 GCA_036006625.1 Pyrinomonadaceae bacterium
GGACAAAAAATCAGCTCGCCGTTGGCGTGTATGCGCGCCCAGTAAAACGGCATGAAGCAGCTCTCATTGCCAAACGTGTTGAGATAGTCGGTGAAGTAGGTTTGATAGTCTGAACCACGCAACTGATTTGGCGTGGTTACCACGAGCGGCGGTGAAAAGCGTCGCCGCTTTTGCAGGACGCGATTGAGCGCAGCAGCGACTTTAGTGTAATCGTGTTGCTCGTGATTCTGGGAAACCCAGCCACGCCAAGCACCGCTGGACTTCACTCCGAACTCGTGCTGCAAGTGACGCTCGTAAGCCTGACCGATCTCTTCCGTGAGAAACCAGCGAAAGTTGTAGTTGATCGCTACTGCCTGGAAGTCACGCGCCACATCATAGACACGTTCAAGGACGTCTGTGGTCCACTCGCATACAACCGTACTCATAATGACGGCCGGCAAAGGCAGGCCGCAGCGACGTCGCAGTTCGAAAAGCGCTCGCATGGAATCCCGCGCCGCTTTGAAAGTTCCTTTGCCACGAATTTTGTCGTGTGTCTGCTCGTCACCGTCGATCGAGAGGAGAAAGATCAGGTTTCGTATCCCCGCGAGTTGATCCAAATGAAACTTGAGTAGCGTGCCGTTGGTCGAGAAGATGACGTCGAATTGTCGTTCTCGCAGCAGCTCGAGGAGGGTGTCGATATGTTTGTAAACGAACGGCTCACCACCGTGAACACTGATCAGCGAATCGCGTGGTGAGAGCCCGCGCATCAACGTCGTCAATCCGTCCACGTCCATGTGCTGAACGCGCCGGACGCCATCCAGGAAGTAACCGTTTTCTCCCCACTGATTGCAGAACGGACAACGCAGGTTGCACGCTTCAGTCGGGATTAGCTGGACCACCGTCGCAACCGGAAGTTTAAATGAGCCCGAACGCACGGCATTCTCATACAGCTTTCCCCACACCCGTTGCCGTCGCCGGTTCCGGCCGTACATCCGAGCAAAATGCAAATAGTCCGTGACGCGATAAAACATAACATCCAATCCGCGTCTTAGAATCCGCGTCAATCCGCGGTTAAAACGATCTTCCCGTAACTCTTCCGACTCGAGATCAGCTCATGCGCTTCACGAATCTGCGCTAACGGCAAAACATGACCGACTTGCATCTTCAACTTCCCCTGCCTGATCCATTCAAATAACTGCATCATCGATTGACCGACCAGACTCGGCCGCTCGAAGATCGCGTTCAGGTGCAAACCAAACACGCCCTGCGATCGAAACAGCAACTTCAACGTGTCGATCGGCTCTACTTCCTGGCTCGCGGCGCCGAAAACGACCAGTCGTCCGAGAGACGGCAGGATCGCGAGACTGCGACGAAACACGTCGCCGCCAACTGCTTCGAGAATCAACGTCGGCGCATTCTTACCGTTTAGCTTTTGATCGAACTCTTCATAGCTGAGTGCCTCGTCGGCCCCGAGTTCGAGCACGCGGGCACGCTTTTCTTGCGACGACGCCGTGCCGATGACACGCAAGCCAAGCAATTTCGCGATCTGTACCGCGGCGGTGCCCACACCGCCCGCCGCGGCGTGAATCAGAACTGTTTCGCCCGCTGCAGCCCTGCCGACGGTCGTGAGTGCGTGATAAGCGGTCAGGTATTGGACCGGAAACGCAGCGGCCTCGATGAAAGACATCGACTCGGGAACAGGCATACATCCTGCCGCGTTTACGCACAAAAGCTCTGCATGGCAACCACCGGCCGCAACCGTCATCACGCGTGCGCCAACCGGCAATCCCTCGCCCGCCTCAACTACACCAGCCGCCTCGAGACCAGAAATAAATGGAGGCTTTGGTCCACCCGGATAAAGACCGGCGCGCTGCATCACATCGGCGTAGTTCAACCCGGATGCTTGTACGCGAATTCGCACTTGTCCCGCTTGCGGCTCCGGATCCGGCAACTCAACCAGCTCCAGTTGGTCCACATCTCCAAAAGCTTTTACCTGGACTGCTCTCATATCAACCTCGTTTCATCCTGTAGTCTTGTAATTAGTTCACGTAGTGCATCAGTTGAAAATTACGCCGAAGACGTTCTTTTTACGCCGAAGACGTTCGCTAATTTCAGCCCAGGGTTGGAGCGCAGCGACAACCCTGGGTGAGGGAAATAAAAAAGCGATTCAACCCTGAAAGGGTTCGTCTTGAAGAGGAACCCTTTCAGGGTTCAACGACTATTTATGTTCTGATCCCAGGGTTGTCGCTGCGCTCCAACCCTGGGCTGAAATTAGCGAACGCCTTCGGCGTATTTAGCAAAAGTTCAAAATGACACCGTACCGAACTTCATTTGATTTCCCGCGCAATGCGCTCGGCAACAAACTCCGCATCGCGCGCGATCCCGCGAAGGTAAGGCGACGCGAACGTTCTTCCAAAGCGATACCCAAGCAGAAACATTCCCGGCACACGCGTGCTCTCACAATTTTTGACCAACGGCCTGCGATCCGGATCCAGATCGACAACTTCTTTCAAGTGTTCAACTGCATAAGTGAAGCCAGTGGCGAACACGATTAAGTCAGGCTCGATCCGTTCGCCATTTACAAACTCGACTTCGCCGTTTTTATAGTTACGCACGCCGGGCATTCGCTTAATTAGTCGCTTGCGAATAGCGCGACTGACTGCTCGCCCGGTCATGGGCTCGGTCAGCCGGTTCGCACGCCACCCAAACAAACCGGTCGGAATGTGCTCGGGCAACCACGCGAAGTAGTGAACATCGATGCCAAAGATCCAATGTGGAATCGCGACGAGCTTCGAGCGCAGCGACAGCCACGCACGATCGTCTTCCTGTCTTACTCGCAACCAATTCTCGAGCACTTCGGCAGCCGATGCGCCGCCGCCTACGACCAGCAGTCGTCGTGACGCGGCAAGATCTTCAGCACGGACATCGATGCTGTGCTTCCAGCGGCAAGGTTCAAAATGAAAGTTATCCGGTAGTCGCGGTTGAGTGATGATGCCGGTTGCGTTGATGACATAACTGCCACGCAGCTCATGCGTCTCACCGTCGCTCGCTCGATAACTGACTGTGAACCCGCCCGCCTCCGTCGCCTCTTTCCGAATTGCGAGAACTGTGCAATCAAAATTGATCTTCAATTCATGCTGTTGCTGGTATCGTTCCAGCTCATGCACGAGGACGCTGAACGGCAGGTAAGTCGGCGACTGCGCCTCGGGATTCATGTCCGGCATCAGCGACAAGCCTTTAGGCGACAGCAGTCTCATTTCCTGATCGACACGCCGCAGTGCACTCGCGACCGCGTTGCCCTTCTCAAGGATCACATAATCGATGTTTCGCTTCGCCAGCGTTTCGGCCGCTGCGAGACCTGCCGGACCTGAACCGATGATGATGACGGGAGCGCCGGAGCGTGGGTCACTCATACAGCGACCTGTTGCCGGTTCCGATGCGATGCACCCAACTCCTGGACCATCAGGTCTAACAGGACATTTGCGTCGCTTGTCGTCAACGCGTTCAGACGATGAGTCAAGAAGAGTTGTACGCGTTCGGGCCACGCAAGGACTGCGACCGCAGCGCCCATGTGCTGGCAAACCGGCGTGTAGATCTGCTGATCGACCATCTGCAGCGCGCCATCGGATGCGCGCGATACGTCGTCGTGAATTGTTTGCTCGTGCTCGAGCCAGGCGAAGTGACTGGTCGCAAAACCCGTCAGCTCCGGACTCGCTGCGATGCGACGAAACACTTCCCACGGCAGAAACTTCGCTGGCGCGGAAAGAGACGGCAATGCGAGGTGTGTTCTCTGTCGCACAGCACTGTTCATCTGCTGGTTCAGATCTTGCGCTAGCTCTTCGAGCGGGCGCGTAGCGTCGCCGCGTAGCACAAGCGGAGAGATCAAGTTACCGATCCGCAGTTGATCGCGGCTGCGCCGCAGACTGACAGGCACTTCGAGCGATACGAGCGACGTAGTCACTGGACCACGCGAAAGATTCCACGCGTGAATGGCCTTGATCCACGCACCTGCGCACAGCCAACCGCTTAACTGTTCTCTCGTCAAATCCCTTTCAACAATCGAGATTGGTCCGGGCGCAGTACTGCGTATGGCAATACGCGCACTCTTATCTAACTGCGCCTCCCTCCGCAATTGCTGAACCTTCTGCAAAGCATCTTTGACGTTTACCGCTCGAGTAAATCCGTTCTTAAGATCCGTGTTATCCGTGGTTACTTTGTCCCCCGCCAGCACGCGCAAAGCTTCCGCACAAACCCCAAAGAATCCCTCACCATCAACAACCGCATGATGCGCCCGGAATGCCAAACGACTTGCTCGATCATTTCCGATCCACAGCACTTGAAACGGCGGCTCGCGAAACGGATCTAGAGGCCGGTTGCGCCACTGCTCAATCCCGTCTCGATTCTCCGCCACACGCAACATCTCACTGATTCGCGGTTTGCCTTCCCACGACAACCCCAGCCAATCACGGTGCAATCGTTGGCCAAGCGGTGGCCAGCGTCTCACGAGGTGCGACAACATTCGTTCGACATCGTCGCGAGTGATCCGTCCTTTCAGCTCCACCTCGACACCAAGCTGCATCAGCACACCGGACGATTCCTGGTACGCCACAAAGAAAGCATCGATCGCGGAAAGCGTCGTCATGACGCCTCCTTCCAACCAGCAAGACGGTCGTTTCGCGCTTCGATTGCGGCCGTCCATTCAGCGGACGATTCCAGCATCATCATGACAAGTTCGGCCTGCATCACGCGTTCATCGTTCACGGTAACAGTGACATTCACGCTAACGTTTGAAGATTGTGAACGAGAGATCGTGGCCGTTATCTCCAGGGAAGCCGGCAGAAATACTGGCTGGAGGAAACGTGCGTCGCGAATCATCCCCAGGATGGACCATCGTTCGATCTTCAATTGGGTCTTCACGAATTCTTCCGCGAGCGGCCCAGCGACCTGTGCCGCGAGTTCGAGAATGAGCGATCC
Source organism: Pyrinomonadaceae bacterium (assembly GCA_036006625.1). Classification (GTDB taxonomy): domain Bacteria; phylum Acidobacteriota; class Blastocatellia; order Pyrinomonadales; family Pyrinomonadaceae; genus PSRF01. Next base: position 4,954 of record DASYPN010000004.1, read on the forward strand.
AGGCAGCAAAGACTTGCCGGGAAAGTGATCTGCAAACAACGGATGATCGGCCGGAACGAATGCCGCGCCCGAAGCGCGACCGTTCTCGGCATCAATACTGATCGATCGCATCAACTCAAACATCTCTTTTTGTCAACTTGTGATCTACGAGGCGCGTGATTGCTCCGACAGTGCAAAAGCGCGGTAGTGTTGTCGCATGTATGCGCCCCGGAAAGATCTCCTTCGGTGTGTCGTAAAGCAAAATCATCAATCGCTCACGGCCCGCTTCAGTCAATACTCCATCTTCTGCGAACTCAGCCTCTGCGAGATCACCACGCGCGAGGTGATAAATCGTTCCTTCCGGGATCTCGATTTGAAAGTGTTGCTCGAGACGAAATAGCAGATCGAGCAAATCCATCGAAGTGAAACCGAGATCGTAGAAGAACAGTTGCTGCGACTGAATCGGTTCACTCTCCGGCAGCGCGAGCGTCTGGCGCACGAGCACTGCAACCTCCGCGGACGTGTCGCGTGCACTCACGCCGTTACGCCTCCGTCCACACACCACACCTGTCCCGTTACGTACGAGCTCATTGGAGACGCAAGAAAGAGCACCACCGGCACAACCTCCTCGGCCTCGCCCGGACGTCTCATCGGAATCGACGCGCGCGCCTGGTCCATGTGGTCGTCGAGAATGCGCGAGCTCATGCCGCCGGCAAGTAATCCAGGCGCGACGGCGTTGACCCTAATTCCGCGCGTGGCAGTTTCACGCGCGGTAGTCTTAACGAGGGCTTCGAGTGCTGCTTTTGATGAGGCATACGCGGCCTGTCCCACGCCCGGACGTTGAGCTGCGGTGGACGAAACCACGACGATGTTGCCGCTACGATTCATGATCATCGGCTTTAGCGTTGCTCGTAACATACGAAACGCAGCCATCACGTTGAGTTCGTAAACCCGCGCCAGATCGTCGTCGGTCAATCCGGCAACCAGACCATCCGCAAGCGTGCCTGCGTTGATGATCAGCGTATCGATGCGACCGGCCTCTTCCACTACACGCGCTGCAGCACCCTCCGCCGCAAGATCCACAGCAAGCGTGCGTGCTGACAATTCTTTTCCAAGTTCAGCGAGTGCGGCTTCATTTCGACCGGTTAGAAACAACCTCGCACGCGCGCCGCCGAATCCGCGTGCCAGCGCCTGCCCGAGGTACCCCGTCGCACCGGTTATCAACGCAACTCGGTCCTCTAACCCCCAATCCATCTTCATCCGTTTAATCCGCGTTTCAAAATGACTGCCGCATTCTGTCCGCCCATTCCAAACGACACCGACAACACAGTCTCGGCATTCACATCACGCGGCTCTCCGATCACATGGTCCAACTCGCAGCCCTCATCTACATCGTGCAGGTTCACTGTTGGCGGCACGATCCCTGTCGCACACGTCTGCGCAGCGACGATCGCTTCGAGCACACCGGCCGCGGCCATCGCATGTCCGATTGCGCCTTTGGAGCCTGACACCGGGACATCTTGCCACCGGTTCGCAAAGAGTTTTCGCAACGCTGCGGCTTCAGCGAGATCGCCCGAATAGGTCGCAGTCGCGTGAGCATTGACCGCATCGATCTGTTCGACCATTAACTCCGCATCAGCAAGCGCGCGTCGCATGCAAAGCTCTGCGCCTGCGCCGTCATCACACGGACGATTGAGATCGAACGCATCCTGGCTCACGCCAAAGCCGACCACTTCCGCCAACACCGTCGCGTCGCGTTCACGCGCACTCTCGAGAGTCTCCAGCACCATTGCTCCTGCGCCGTCGGCGAGCGCAAACCCTTTGCGTTTCTTATCAAATGGACGACAAGCCAACGACGGATCGTCACCGTTATCGACAGCCACCGCCTGCAATCCCGCGAAACCGATCAGGTAGAACGGCGTCAGCATCACACTTGATCCGCCCGCGACACACGCTTCAACGCGGTCATTCTGAATCAGCCGAAACGCTTCACCGACGGCTTGCGTACCCGACGCGCAAGCGGCAGCGATCATGCGTCTTGGGCCGGGGAACCTCGAAGCCAGATTGGAAAAGCAACGGCCCGCCGAGCGATGCACAAACCCATCCACACCCATCTGAAAAGTGTCGAGACCAGTGGACCAGATAAAACCGCAGGCGGCAGCATCGCGTTTCGATTCAGCGAGCGCGTCGTCGATCGCACGATTCGCGATTTCGTGATCCCGCTCGACGTTCTCGGGCGATACGGCATCGACCTCACCGCCGGTCGTAACAGTGATTCCGGAGGCGACGAGTCGTTGCACTTGTCTGACGCCGGATCGATTTGCGAGCAGTCCCTCCCACAATTCGCGTGTGCTTGCACCGAGCGCTGAGAGTGCGCCCGTGCCTGTGATTACTACGCGACGCTTGTCGGACATCACGAAATTTCCAGAGTGATCGTTACAGTTGAAAAACCGTCTGTGTGTGCCGGTGGCACAACGTAAGACACAACCCCATTTGCGATGGACGACAACAAAGCGGTAAGACCATTCGCTGCGTGCGGTACAACATCAACTATTGCCGGGCTGCGCGAAACGGAGACGAGGCGAACAATTCGATTCGACGGCTGAAATGGTTTCGCGCGAGTCGAGAACAACAGCGCCACACCTAATCCGCGAGAGTCGTCTTCCGCAGCGTCCTGATCTCCAGCCATCAACAACGCTTCTTCTTCCAGACCGGAGTCGAGACGTTCGAGCACCGCTTCGATCCCACACCACGCCTGTCCTGCAGCGCCGCCGAGTCCGAGACAGTACGCGTGATTGCGATTCGCGATCGCAAACGCCGACATCGCGAGATTATCGACAGCGTGCAACGTCTGCGTCGGATTCATGCGGAGGTTGCCAAGCGTTCCACTCGCCATACCCGATGTGACGACGTGTCCCCAACTATAAAGATCGGCCGACCCAGGCTGGCAAGGCGCAAGTGAAATCACGGCGGCCGTCGAGGGATCATTTGCGAATCGCATCACCTCATCAGCCGCCGCAAGCGCAAGCTGAACCGGCTTGTTGTAGCGACGCACGTGGCGCCACAACTCCGGCTTCTCTTCCCGCACCCTGGCGAGATCATCCTGCTGCGCCGCTGCCACGAGGTAAACCATTTTGTGTTTTTTGTGCCTTTTTGTGGCTCAGTTCTTTCCGAAGTAAACCGTATGAATCCCTCGCTTGACCTTGGACCAGTAATACAGATTCGTCGCGAGGTTCACCCACAAGTTCAGCGGCTTCTTCCGAAACACAACGCGCCGCATGATCGAACGCAACGAATAAAACTCCTGCACGGCACTCCACCAGCCATCATGCAACTGCGCCGGCGAAAGCTGCTGCGGTTTAAAAACAACATACGGCTCGCGCAAGTGATTCAGGTCGTCATCGAAAACCACTCCGGAGCGCCAGATCTTGTCGCCCGTCGGTGAACCCGGATACGGCGTCAGGATAAAAAACTGGGTAATCGGTACCTTCAACGATTCAAGATAATCGACCGTGCGCTTGAACGTATCCGCGTTGTCGTCGGGCAGTCCGAAGATGATCAGCGCATGAGGACTGATCCCCGCGTCCATGATCCGTTTGAAACCATCCGCATATTTATCGACCGCATGAAAAGTCTTGTTAACATCTTCGAGATTGCGTGCTGAAAAAGTCTCGACCCCCAACGCCATCAACACACAACCGGACGCGCGCGCCTTTTTCAACAACTCCGGATGCCGCGCAACATTGATCGTCGTTTGCGTTCCCCAACGAATCGGCGCGCCTTCGAGCGCGGTGAAGAGACGATCCGCAAACTTCACATCTTCGCACAGGTTGTCATCGCAGAAATTGATGTTGCGGCTGTGCGTCGCTTCAACATCGCGGACGATTTGTTCCACAGGTCGCTTGCGATAGCTTCCGTTGTAGATCGCGGCAATCGAACAATATTCACACGTAAACGGACAACCGCGCGTTGCCTGCACCGGATAAACAACAATCCGATCCTTCTTGATCAGATCGTAACGCGGTACAGGCAGGTTGTTGATGTCAGGTAGTCGCGACGATCGATATCGACTCTTCAATGTCCCATGTTCGATATCGTCGAGTAGTTGCGGCCAGACTTCATCGCCTTCGCCGACGACGATTGCGTCGAAAAGCCCTTCGACTCGATCGGGCAACATCGAAGGCAGATAACCGCCAAGCACTACCTTCTTTCCCGCCGCACGAAACTTTTTCGAGATATCGACGCAGCGTTGAAGCTGCATGATCTGGCCGGAAAGCGCGACGACGTCAGCATCACTCTCGAAATCAATATCGTCGAGGTATTCTTCAGTTAACCTGACTTCGTGTTTGTCAGGCGTCAGCGCAGCCATGAGTGGTGGTCCAAGATGAGGCAGATACGCACCAAGACGATCAATCAGGTTCTTCGACTGAACCAGACTGCCATCGTCTCGATAGTGCGCCGGATGGATAATGTGGATCTTCATCCGATTAAATCCGTGTTAATCCGCCTTAATCCGTCGCTAGATTCTCGATCATGTCCGCTAACGTTCGCAGAGTAGTTCCGCTCTGACACGCGTGACCAAGCTGATCGCGCGTCACGCGAAACTTGTAACGATCCTCAATCGCGACCACGACGCCCAGCAATATCAACGACGAAAACGGAATGATCGCGTCGAGGGGCTCGTCCGGCGAGCAATCGCGTACAGGCATCGCCGCATTCAAGTCGGGCGCCGCACGAATAATCAATTCTCGCAGCTCGTTGATTGTGTCGGGCGTTGCTATTGACTGCCTCTCCCGGTGATTTGGACCAGTGCCGGTCCGTTTTCAATCTTGACTGGCGCAGGCGACACCGGTTCGGCGTCGGGGAAGAAACGCTCGTCCTTATGCCGGTACAGATTGTTGTACGAACAGCCAGGCATGAGTCGCCCGTCGGGCATCACGTAATGCGTGCAGCACTTCTTCAAGCGCGCGACATCAAGGTCCCACGGATCCATGAAGTTGTGAATGAAAAGCGCCTTGCTGCGCGCTTCGGTGCGCCGCTCGATGTCCGCCGCCGAAAGTGGATTACGCGAATTGAAAGTGTCTTTGAGGAACGACTTCAGCGACGACAGGATCAATTCTGAGTCTTCACCAACCTTCGTTGCCGACCAGAGATTCGTGATCGAGTCGAGGATCATCTTCTCGAGCTGATTGTCGGAACGAATGATCGCGCGGTTCTGCATCGCATCGAGATATTGGCGAATGTTCACAAACTCCGGCAGCGGCTTGTACTTGCCGTCGTTCATGCGAAACAGGTATGTCGCCGTGTAACAACTCGGATGCGAGCACGGCACCGGATGGAAATACTCCCGTTTGAACCAGCCAGTCTGCTCTTCGATAAGCTGGTGGACTTCGGGCATCGTGAGTCGATGACCCGCGGGACTTGCATGATAACCATCGCCGCCGTCGCCGGTGTGGGCCATCGGTTGAATAACGATGCTCGAACACTGCTCGAGTTCTAGTCCAAACTCGACAAGGGCTCCGAGCTCGTCGCTGTTGTCGCCTTTCGACACCGTGGGAACAATCACTGTCGGAATGTCGAGCTCTTTAATCACCTCGATGCATTGCAGCTTCATGTCGATCAATTCGACACCACGCGTCTTCGGATAAACGCCCGCCTTCAACGTGTCGAACTGCAGCGACGCGTACATGCCACCCGCTTTGAACTTCTCGGCAAAGGGGCGGTTTTGTGCGATCTTTCGCCCGTGAGTTGAGATCAAGAGACGCTTGATCTTGCCCTCGTGTGGACCACGAAGCACGTAATCGCAAAACTCGAAGAACTGCGGATGCAATGTCGGCTCACCGCCTGAGAGCAACATGATCGGCAGTTCACCTTCCGCCGCGACCAGCAAGTCAACAGCGCTTTTGAACTCATCGAACGTCATAGAGTAGCGCTGTTGATTGCGAACAATGCAAACAGGACACGTCAGATCGCAGACGTCGTTGATTTCGAGTATCGGTGAACAGGTGTGTTGCAGGTGATCTTCGCAGAGGCCGCAATCTTCCGGACAGCCATGCTCGACTTTGGTCGCAAAGCGATGAGGCATGGTGCCGGGCTTTGTGTAGGAGAGCGACTTGATGTAGTACTCGGCATCGCTCGAGACTTCGACTTCAAAGAAACCGTGTCGCGGGCATTTCTTCTGCATCCACACTTTGTCATCTCGCAGCACGATGTGCGCGTCGATCAGTTTTTTGCAGGTGGGACAGATCGAGCGAGTGTAAGAAAAGAACGCGGCATCGCGGTCCCGTTTTGGAGGCGGAGATGCGAAGAGCTGGTCGAGTTGGATCACGAGTCACACTCCTTACTGAAGGCTTGTATGTCGGGCGAAGAGGACGGGGCGAATTCTAGTTCATTTAGCCATGGATTACACGGATTTTTAAGCTAACGTACCACCGTCAAGAAAGATCACGGTGCCGTTGAGGTACGTGTTGCGCCGTGAGCCGAGCCAGGCGACAACTTCGCCACACTCGACTGGCTGACCAAACCGAGAAAGTGCACAGGCGTCGAGGTAACGTTTTTGATGATGCTCGGGAATTGTCGAGCGCAGGCCGCTCTCGAAGATTCCGGCGGCGATCGCGTTGACGAGAATTCCATAAGGTCCGACCTCGTGAGCGAGACTGCGTGTGAGTCCCTCGAGGGCCCCTTTGCTCGCAGCGTAATGAACGGGTCCGGCTATCGACCGGGAGCCGGTGATCGACGAGATATTCACAATGCGTCCATACTTCTGACGGATCATCCCGCGCACTGCCGCACGACACATTCGAAATGCGGCAAACAGATTCAGTTCCATGATGTCAGCGAAGTCTTTGTCGTCGATCAGTACGAAAGGAACTGCTTCGCTGAACGCGGCGTTGTTTACGAGTGTATCGATCGCTCCCCACGATTCCTCCACGGCGGCGACGACCTTGCCCGCTTCGTCAGCATTACGAAGATCTCCCTGGACGGGCAGGCACTCGCGTCCGAGATCGCGCACGATCTTCTCAGTCGCGTCTGCGCCGGCTTTGTTTCCGTGCCACGTGAACGCGACATTCGCGCCCTCTCGCGCGGCGACAGCGCAGATGCCCTGGCCAATGCCGCCTGAACCGCCGGTGACGAGAACTCGCAAACCTGACATCAAGCGAGCGTCGTCGTTTTCAAACGTTCCATTCGATTGCACGATTGTCTCCACTTCCTCGCAGATTCACCTGAAACACGTTCTGTCCCGACTCGCGGAGGGCATTTGTAAGTCCATATCGATCAGTATCGACGTTGCCGACGAGACACAGCGCCGGACCAGTGTAACCCCAGCAGCGCGCGATTAGTTGTGAAGCAAACCCCGGTGTGATCTCGAGCACGGCGCTGGGCAGGAGTCGCCCACCGATGACGGCTGAAGGCGGCGGTGCAAATGGCTTCTCGAGACGAAGAATTAAGACGTCAGGAGGGTCAGCCGGCCGTTGTTCATACGCTTCGGATGCTAGTCTTTTGAGTATCGGATTCATCAATGGACCAAGCATCACGCTTGTGTTCAAACCAGCTTTGCGCCGTTGCGTCTTTGCGTGAGAAATACTGCCCACGCGTGTTGCCGCACACGCACCATTCAATGCTCGACAAATCGCGAGAACGTTTTTGGAGCCAGGCTCGGTCTGCCATGGAGGGCTGAACCTTCGAATGGGTCTCCCGTCTGTGCTGATCTCTGTAGACTCAGCTAACGACGGTAGAACAACTGCGAGCGCGATCGATAACAAACTCGAAGCTCCCAACGTGTGTCCGAAGTGAGTCAACGGCGTGCTTATCGGAACTTTCTTGTCTACAAAACTGCCGATCGCTCTGAGTTCGGCATCATCATTCGCGTATGGTCCAGTTCCCTGCCCGACGATCATCGTTGCATTCACTGGCGATAGTGTTTCGATCACGCTCGACAGTCCATCGTGCTCGACGAGATCGCTTCCCAATGCCGGCCCATGCAATGCGTTTGCTGCTCCTTCGTTATGCGTGAGTTTCAGCACAACCGCTGCTTCGCCGAGAATGAATCCAGCGCTCGTCGACTGCCACGGCGTGGAAGGCCGCTCGGCCAGCACTCGCAAGCTCTCAAAGTTCTCATGATTCGAGTGCGCGAGAATGTCCGCCGCAAGCACGAGCACTTCCTTAACTGCGCCCGAAGTCAACAGCGCGCGTGCAGCGTACAGTGCATGTATTCCGGAAGCACAAGAGGAACTAAACACAGGTAACTCGTCATCGGCCCACTGCGTACCGTCAAGCAGCACCTTCGACTCAAAAGCCTCTTCCCAACTCTCGCCAGCACTGCCGTTACACGATGCCACGAACAGCGGTGTCTTATCCGGAGCAGCAACCTGTGCAAGCGCCGTCCTGGCCAGTGCCTGCCAACGCGCTACACCCGAAAGTATCGAATCGATCCCGGCCGCGGGATAACACAGACGCGAGATGTTTGACTTGCTCGCGGTCCACGGTAACTCCATCGGCCCGCGAAATGTCTGTGACTCGATGATCTCGGAGGTATTTCCCTGTGCGGTGGCGAGTCCGATTCCATTTATAGCAATGGTCATGAGGACGATTTCTGGTAAAGCGTATTTCTGTGGAAGAGCTTTGCGTCAAAAAGTCAGAAGCCGGTCGATGCAGCGCCAAAGGCGCGAAATATGATAGCCAGGGGCAAGCGATGAGCGCAGCGAAGCGCGTCGCCCCTGGTTATCAGGAATTAAATTGAAGCGAGCACTGAAAGTGCGAAATATCTTCGCGATTATTACGCTCTTTCAGAGCT
>DASYPN010000005.1:0-2751 GCA_036006625.1 Pyrinomonadaceae bacterium
GTTCAAGATCACCAGCGACGAATCGATCGCTTCGGGAGTGCGACGCATTCGCGCCATCACCGGCATGGACGCGTACGAACGATTCCGTGAGGCGGAAGTTCTGGTCGATGGACTCAGCAGCGGGCTGAGAACTTCGCGCAATGATCTGAGTGGCACTGTTACGCGCTTGCAGGAAGAGCTGAAAAAGGCGCGACGTGAAGCCGACGACTTGCGCTTGAAGATTGCCAGCGGCGCAGCGAGTTCTTCGAGTAACGGAGACGAGTCGCGTGAAGTAGCTGGCGTGAAGGTATTGGCTCGCGAAGCGAGCGGTCTCGACGCCCCGGCAATGCGACAGCTTTCCGATACGCTTCTCGCGCGAATCAAATCCGGGGTGGTCGTCCTGGGACGAAGCAGTGACGGGAAAGTCTCTCTCATCGTGCGCACGTCCGCAGATCTGACCGGCAAAGTTCCGGCCGGACAAGTAATCAAAGAACTCGCGCCGATCATTGGAGGGCGCGGCGGCGGCAAAGCTGACATGGCTGAAGGCGGTGGCAATCAGCCCGAGAATCTGCCGGCGGCGCTCGAGAAAAGCTACGAGGTCGTGGAACGATTGCTCTCTTAAACACGGATAACGCGGATTGGATCCGGATTTAATCCCGTCACCAATCCGCGTTCATCCGCGGCTCACATGGTCTTCTGTTTCTCAGTGAGCGTGATGTTCATCTTCTCAAGCGTGATCTTGTTGAGCGTGCCGGTCACCTTGAGTCCTTCCGCCTGTTGATACTTCCGCAGTCCATCCCGCGTCGCATCGTCAAGCTTACCCATCTGGTCACCAGCGTAGAAACCACGCTGCTTGAGAATGGCCTGCGCCTGGTTGATCTGATCCTTGGTCGCACGGAAAACCGGGCCTCGCTTGACGCCCTGTTTGGTTGCTGACTTTGTTGAGGTTGAGGTTGAGTCCTGCGCCATTGCTGCCGTGCTGAAGACACAGAGCAGTAGCAGAGTGAGAGTGAGAATATTCTTCATTCGTTTCATCCTTTGTGAGGCGCGCAGAAGCGCGCGGTTAATGGTTGAGTGTGAGGTTCACTTCCGAAAACGCCGCTATGATACAACCGCTGTCAATAGGTCCTATTAGGACCTATAGGACCTATAACACTGTTGGCAATAGTTAAACCTCTGTGCTACGATCACTCCCGGCTTTCAATGACAGCCACTCACTCTCGCCCCGAAACTCAGCGGTAATCAAGGAAGAAATGCGAAAATCCCTACTAATCCTAGCCATTATTACCGTCTCAGCTCCCGCTGCGCTCGCGCAGACCTCAAGCTACCAGATCGATAACTTCGACCTCCCCAACGCTGTCCAGGTTCAGACCCCGAAGCTCGAACCCAAACCCGGTCCGCAAACCAAACAGCTCACGAAGCTGCGTAACTACACGTATTCTCCAGCCCCAGGAGCCCTGATTCATCTCACCAGCCAACCCCTCAATCCCTCGCTCGGAAATTTCACGACTGGTAACACGGACGTCGACACCTTCATCGTCGAATCGGGCAAACGCAATTCTGTCGACCCACTGCTCCTCTACTCCATCATGCACCAGGAGTCGAGCTTCAAACCCCGCGCAATGTCCTACAAAGGCGCGCGTGGACTCATGCAGCTCATGCCCGGAACAGCAAGCCGTTTTGGCGTGGCGAACATCTGGGATCCGAAGCAGAACATCGAAGGCGGCGCCCGATACATGCGGTTCCTGCTCGACCTGTTTTCAGGCGATGTGCGTCTGGCACTCGCGGGCTACAACGCTGGCGAAGGCGCTGTCATGAAGTACGGCTATCAGATTCCTCCGTACAGCGAAACGCGCGAATACGTACGTCGCATCGGAAATCGCTACAGCATGATTCGCGACCCGAACGCTATGGCGAATGCCGGCGCCTCGAACCGCGAAGTGGCACAGAAAGATCCGACTCCTCTGAACGTCTACGAACGCAGCGTCTTCATGACCCGTTTGCCGGACGGCCGGCTACAACTAGTAAGCCAATAAAATTTAGTCACTTTCGAAACGTGGAATGAACGCAGAACTGATCTGCGTTCATTCGCGTTTATTGGTATAGTGTTTGAGCGAGGACCAATATCAATGACGTGTTCCTGCGGAGCCTATGTGCCCCCAAGCGTCCGCTTTTGTTCGAATTGCGGTGCGCCCGCCTCGGATCCGGAAGCGACGAGAATCGCTCGTCTGCAATCTCGCGCGCTGGAATACGGCGGCGACAACGATCTCGAGCACACTGTCTTCACGGTCCGGCCCACGATGATGTTCGTCAAGGCTGGATACGCTCTCTCCGTTATCGGTGGTATCGCCCTCGTCTTCCTGCTCGCGTGGATCGGCGTGCCCGCGTCGATTTCAATCCCGCTCGCGCTCGCGCTGTTGTTGATTCCGGCTTACTACCACATCCGGCGAAACATGATTAAGTACACGGTCACCGATTCGAAGCTCCAGATCGATAAAGGACTGATCGCCCGCACTACAAAGAACATTCCGTTGAGCAAAGTCCAGGACGTGACTGTGTCCGCCAGCATCCCGCAACGACTGATGGGATTTGGCGACATCATCATCGACAATGCCAGCGAGATTGGCGGCTCGATCGTGATGCACAACATCAGCAGTCCACGCCACTACGCCGACCTTCTTTTGCGTGAACTAAGACGCTGGCATTAAACTTAACCCGTGCGGCAGAACTGCCGTTGGGAACATCAAAGCCTGGGCGGTTTCTAAATAAACC
>DASYPN010000006.1:0-45256 GCA_036006625.1 Pyrinomonadaceae bacterium
TGGGCGCTCTGCGTGACGAACTGATCGCGCGTCACCAGCAGGCGTGTGGCTCAACGGACGACCTGATAGTCGGTTTGCAACTCACTCACTCGGGTCGCTTCAGTCGTCCAAATGAAAAGATGCGTCCTGAGCCGCGTCTTCTCTATCATCATCCACTACTCGACCGCCGGGTCAACGCGAACGGCAACGCTCCTTTGCTGACTGACGATGACATCCACGAGATCATCGACGACTTCATCTCCGCTGCTCGCATCGCCAACGATCTCGGCTTCGATTTCATCGACGTCAAACACTGCCACGGTTATCTTGGCCACGAATTCCTGAGCGCACACACTCGAATAGGCCATTACGGCGGCAGTTTTGAGAATCGCACCCGCTTTCTACGCGAGGTGACTGCAGGCGTGCGAAGCGTTGCGCCAAACATGCTGATCGGTGTCAGGCTATCAGCCTTCGATCTGATTGCTTTCCGCTCCGATGAAGCGCAAGCGACCGACGGCAAAACCGGCCCAGGCATCGCCGAACGTACTGAGTTGCCATACCACTGGGGCTTCGGCGTTGATGTCGACGACCCGCAGCAGTATGACTTAAGCGAGCCGCGCCGATTTCTCGCTCTCCTGCGCGAGCTCGGAATTTTTCTGGTCAACATTTCCGGCGGCAGTCCTTACTACAATCCGCACATTCAGCGTCCGGCTTTATATCCACCGTCGGATGGTTATCAACCACCGGAGGATCCGCTTGTCGGTGTGGCGCGACAGATGGAAGTGACGCGCGCGTTGAAGGAAGAATTTCCGGAACTGATTCTTGTCGGCACAGGTTACAGCTATCTGCAGGAATATTTGCCGAACGTTGCACAAGCAGCGGTGCGACAAGGCTGGGTCGATTCGATCGGATTGGGACGGATGGTTCTCTCGTATCCGGAACTGCCCTTGGATGTGTTGAGCGGACGCGGACTTCAGCACAAACGGATCTGTCGCACGTTCAGCGACTGCACCACCGCGCCTCGCAAAGGATTGCCATCGGGTTGTTACCCGCTCGACGAGGTTTACCGAAAGTCAGAAGACGGCGCGACATTGAAGGCACTCAAGTCCGCCGCCCGCGCACAGACGAGTTAAAGATGCTTCAGGCAACGAGACGTGCATTTCTGAGTTTGCGCCAGAGTCGCGTGGCGCCCGCGGAAGAATGTTGGCTGCACGTCAATCGAAAGGCGATGGCGTGTCGCTTTGAAGTCACCTTGCCGATGTCGACTGAGTGCGGTGTTTCGATCGCGAGTGAGGCGCTCGATCAAGTCGAAGAGATCGAGAAGCAGTTATCGATCTTCAAGGACGAGAGCGCTGTCAGTTTACTTAATCGCCATGCTGCGTCGAGCGCCATTCGCGTTGATCGACCGCTATTCGATCTCCTTTCGCTCTGCAAGGAACTGCATGATGAAACCGAAGGCGCGTTTGACATCACGAGTGGGCCATTAACGCGTTGCTGGGGCTTTTTAAAGAGAGAAGGGCGACTGCCATCCAACAATGAGATTGAGAACGCGAAGAAATTGATTGGCAGCGGCAAGCTCATGCTCGATGCTGCAGCGTCGACCGTTCAATTCAAGCAACGGGGCGTTGAGATCAATCTCGGCAGCATCGGCAAAGGCTACGCACTTGACGTAGTGAGTGAGAATTTCAAGAACGCCAATGAGCCCGCACTGTTGAGTGCCGGGGCCAGCAGTTTTCTTGCGACCGGAGCGCAACGAGCGTGGCTCGTCGGCATCCGTCAACCGTTCTCGAAACAGAAAAGACTCGCGAGTGTTCGACTTCGTGAGTGTGCGATGTCGACGAGTGGCAGTGAAGAACAGTTTTTCGAGAGTAACGGAAGACGGTTTGGTCACATCATCGATTCACGCACCGGTTGGCCCGCAGAGAAAGTCAGCAGTGTGACAGTCGTCACAGATTCCGCAGCTCTGAGCGATGCTCTCGCGACTGCATTCTTCGTCGGTGGACGCGAGCTGGCCGAGCGTTACTGTAAGAAACGCAACAACGTCTTCGCGATCATGCTGGAAGCCGATTCATCACGTCCTGTTTTGATTGGAGATAACGAATATTGTCAGGTTGATTTCACGCAAAGACGCAACGAAGACGCGAAGACGCAAACAAAGTTCTTTTAGATACGCGCAGCGCCTTTGCGTTTTCTTTGCGTCTCTGCGTGAAACCTTCATTTGCTTCAGTACATGACCGCTGATTCCAAAAATTTCGAGTTAAAGCAAAGCGTCGCACTAATCGTGCTGCGCACTTTGATCGGCTGGCACTTTCTCTACGAGGCGTACTTCAAGATCATGTCGCCGGCGTGGAGTCGCAGTGGTGGTCCACTGACGCCCTGGACTTCTGCCGGTTATCTGCAGGGCGCGAGTGGTCCGCTCGGTGGAATTTTTCATCGACTCGTAAACGCAGGCTGGACGGTGTGGCTGGATCGCAGTGTCAAAGTCGCGCTTTTAGTAATCGGACTGAGTTTGATTCTCGGGCTCTTCACAAGAGTCGGACTGTGGCTGGCGATCGCGATGTTAACGTTGTTCTATCTGCTTTATGTGCCGACACTCGGTATCCCGCAACCCAACAACGAAGGCACATATCTGATCGTCAACAAGACGCTCATCGAAGCCGCAGCGGTCGTGGTGTTGCTGATGTTCGATACCGGCAGGATCGCCGGACTGGATTTGTTTCTTAGACGAAAGTACTCATCATGAATCTTACCGAAGAGCAGCGAAAGATCGGACGTCGTAACTTTCTGAAAGCGGTTGCAGGTGCGCCCGCGTTAGTGGCGCTCGGCGCAGCGGCATTGACTCGTGGTCCAGTTCGCGGTGGGCCAGTGAAGATCGCACTCGTCGGTACAGGGGATATGGGCAAGGGCCTGCTCAATCAGTACCAGCATGAGTTTTGTGATCTGAAGGCGCTCTGCGATGTAAATCCGAAACGTCGCGCGGCGATGGCCCAGATGATGATCGAGAAAGGTTGGCCGAAGCCGAACGAGTACGACGACTGGCAGCAGATGCTTCAGAAAGAAGACCTCGAAGCGGTACATATCGCAACTCCTCTCTGGACGCACAAAGAGATCACTGTTGGTTCTCTAAACGCCGGTAAGCATGTGCTCTGTGAAAAGATGATGGCGAAGAGTGCAGACGAGTGTCAGGCGATGATCGATGCCGCGGCCAAAAACAAGCGCGTCCTCGAGATTGGTTATCAGCGCTATTACAACCCTGTGTACCAGGCGGCATACACGAACATCATCAAGCAGGGAATGCTCGGCGATATCTATCATGTGCGACTTCAGTGGCATCGCAACTCAAGCTGGCGCAAGACCGAAGACGCGCCCGCGCCGAATTTCGATCCGAGTCGTTGGGGTTATCCTGATTGGGAACACCTGCTGAACTGGCGCATGTACCGGAAATACTCTGAAGGGTTGTTGTGTGAGTTAGGCAGTCATCAATTGAATGCGACGAGTTGGTTCCTTGATTCTGCGCCCGAAGCTGTTTACTGCACGGGTGGAACGTATCGCTACAAAGATGGACGCGAAGTTTTCGATCACGTCTATGCGACGTTCGATTTTCCTGGCGGACGCACGGCGACGTTCTCTTCGATTCAGTCGAATGCGTTTGAGGCGAACTACGAAATGTTCATGGGCACGAAGGGAACTCTGATCATGTCGCGCGAGTTCGACGCGTTTCTTTTCCACGAAGGCGAGAATGCGAACACGCGGGTTGAGATTTCGAAACAGAGTGGCCCCGTCGCTGATGCCTCGGCGACGCAAGCCGCAGACTCGACCGTGCGAACCGTCGATGCTCCGGTCAGCGGAGTATCGGACAAAGGCATTTCTTACCGGAATGAGATCGCGGAGTTCTGCTCGGCCGTTCGGACCGGAAGTCCGGTGCGATGTGGCGGCGAGAAGGCGAAGGCCTCCGCAGTGGCGATTCTCACCGGAAATAGTTCCGCCGACAGACAAACCCGACTGCCGATCCAGCAAACTCAATCCTCTTAACCACAGATTAAGATCATAATAGGATCTTGTAATCTGCTGAAATCGGAGTATACTGCCGGGCGTCCTTTTATTAATAAACCCCATTTGCTCCGATGGAGATTCCCGCTTAGGGCGAAGTTTTTGGAGGTACAGGTCTGCCCAGTACGAGCAAACATTCGGCGAAAATCGTCTGTTACGAGCGGAGTGTCTGGATTTCACCGCGCCAGTTTTGGAAGCTCGTGCGCGACGATATCGTTGAGTATTTGGACGAACGACCGCTGACGGGCCGTTTCAAAGGATCCCATGCTGACTTCCTGGTAACCGTAAATCACACGGTGCTCAGCCTCACGAGTCCGGAACATCGCCGCGAAGTTATTGACTCCAGGCGTTTCATGAAGAGATAAATACAGCCGCACGTATTACGGAGGACGGCATATGCTGGAACTCATTCAGCCGATCTCGAAAAGGGATCAGGTAGTCAGGGCCATGAAGCAGGCGATTCTCTCCGGCACTATCGAGCCCGGCGCCTCGATCGTGGAGAGCAAGATCGCGCAGCAGCTCGGCGCCGGCGTTCCCCTCATTCGCGAAGCACTCATCGAGCTCGAGCACCAGGGGTTCGTCCAGCGAACGCCGTACAAAGGAACTACCGTCACGAAGTTGTCGCCTGCTGATGTGCGCAGGATTTTTGCACTGCGTGTTGAGCTTGAAGCCGTGGCGATAGAGTGGGCCAAGGAACACACGACTGAGGCCGACCTCGCATACCTTCGACAGACAATCAGCCGCATGGAAGAAGCGGCGAAGAGTCTCGACTTGCCGCAGTTCTACGATTGCGACCTCGCGTTTCACCGCAAGATCTGGAGCTTGTCAGACAATCCTTACCTTGTCGACGCACTCGAGCGACTTGTGGTGCCGCTGTTTGCGTTCTTTGTGATGAAGACGAGCAGGCAGCAGAAGTCGTACGTTGAGAGTGCGTCGATGCACGCGCGTGTGGTTGAGGCGCTGGCGGAGAAAACCGCGCCCGAGTTGCGGCAGATGTTTACGGAATATTTGTCGACGTGGAAAGACGATATGGTGCTGCTGCTTTTTCCGGAAGAGCGGTAGATTAAAGCGCCAAAGGCGCGGAATATGATAGCCAGGGGCAAGCGCGAAGCGCGTCGCCCCTGGTAACGAAACAAACTAAAAACGGAGCCCTGAAAGGGCGGAATACGATGGCATTTATCTCGGCCCTTCAGGCCTCGACGCCGCTTTTGATTATTTAACCAGGGCCGACGCGCTCCGCTTCGCTTCGCGCTTGGCCCTGGCTTTCATATTTCGCGCCGTTGGCGCTGTTTGTCTTGCGCAAACAAATGCTTCTTCGCACCGTAAACATCTCGAAGGCCTATGACGGCGTGCAGGCGCTGCGAGACGTGTCGTTTGATCTGCGGGCGGGGGAGGTTCATGCGTTAGTTGGGGAAAACGGCGCCGGGAAGTCGACCTTGATCAAGATCATCACCGGCGCAGTGACTCCGGATAATGGTCATCTGGAGTTCGATGGAGTTGCAATCAGGACAAACTCGCCCGCCATCGCGAAGACATTTGGTGTCGCTGCAATCTATCAGCAGCCTGCACTCTTTCCCGACTTGAGTGTGGTCGAGAACATCGCTCTCGGACTTGAAAACGCAAAACCCTGGACGCGCGTAAACTGGGCGCATCGAAGAGCACGCGCACAGGAACTACTAAAACGGACCGCAGCCGAAATAGATCCAGATCGCCGCGTCGAGACCCTCACCATGCCCGAACAGCAACTGGTGGAGATTGCGCGCGCGTTAGGGGCGAATGCGAAGATTTTAATAATGGACGAGCCGACAGCGTCGCTCGCCGAAGCAGAAGTACAAAACCTCTATCGCGTGATCCGCAATCTGCGCGATTCGGGTGTAGGTGTCATCTATATCTCGCATCGACTCGAAGAGCTATCGGTTGTGGCCGATCGTGTGACGGTGTTGACTGATGGCGAAGTCGTCGCGACGCGCCCGATGCAGGAACTCAGCGTGCGAGAGCTGATCAGTCTAATGGTGGGACGCGAGCTCTCGGCCGTGTTCCCCAAGCGTTCAGTCGCACTCGGCGACGTGGTGCTTGAATTAAAGAACTTCGGATGCACTACGAACGGTGTCAAAGACATCGACCTCACGATACGCGCCGGTGAAATAGTTGGTCTCGCAGGACTGGTCGGCGCCGGACGAACCGAGCTCGCGCGCACGATCTTTGGTTTGGATCAGGCAGATGCAGGGCAGATTCGACTTCGTGGCGAGCGCGTTCGAATCGACACGCCGCTTGAAGCAATCAAGCGAGGCATTGCGTACTTGCCGGAAGATCGACGTCGCCACGGTGTTGTTCTCGATATGTCGATCAGCGCAAATCTCACGTTGCCGTCGTTGAAAAAGTTTTCGAAGAACTGGTCGATTGATCGTGAGAAGGAAAGGGAAACAGCCGCGCGCTCCGTGCGACGTCTGGGGATCAAAACACCGGCCGTGTTCTCGTCTGTAGGAACTCTCTCGGGTGGGAATCAGCAGAAAGTGGCACTCGGTCGCTGGTTGGAAATCGAGCCGCAAGTGCTGATTCTCGACGAACCGACACAGGGCATCGACGTCGGTGCGAAAGCGGAGATTCATGCGTTGATGGGTGAGCTGGCGAACCAAGGGGTGGCGATTCTGATGATCTCGTCTGAGCTGCCGGAGATTCTTGGAATGAGTGACCGGATTGTGGTGTTGCGACAGGGAACGATCGCCGGGACGCTCGATCGAGAAGAAGCCACGCAGGAAACGATCATGTCGTTAGCAGTGGGCCACAATAAAGCAGCTTAGGCCACAAAGAGGCACAAAAAGCAAAAAGGAATGCAGGGAACTGTAGATCGATATAAGCGGGAGCTGTCTGCTGGGTTGGCGTTTGCGGTGCTCGTGATCGTCGTCGGCATTGTGACGCCGTCGTTTCTGGCTGCCGGGAATCTGCGCGACCTCGCGATGAATAACGCGGCGGTGTTGCTGGTTGCCATCGGGATGACCACCGTGATCATCAGTGGCGAGATTGATATCTCTGTTGGCTCTCAGTTCGCTGTTTGCACATACCTCACGGGCGCGTTGGCTAAAGAGGGACTGCCGATACTCTTAGTGTTGCCTTGCGTTGTGCTTGCTGGTGTTGCAATGGGCGCTGTTGGCGGCGCTTTCGTTGCCTGGCTGCGGATGCCGTCGATTGTGGTGACGCTAGCTCTGATGGTTGCGTGGCGTGATGGTTTGCGCTGGGCCACCGAAGGCGCATGGATTCAGGATCTGCCGGCAAACTTTCAGTGGGTCGGGTTGGGCCAAACGCGAGGCGAGTTGATCCTGGTTGCAATTACCGCACTCGTGTTCATCGCTTTTGCCTGGGCTTTGAGTAACATCGCCGGAGGAAGATCTTTTTATGCAGTTGGCTCTGATGCAGAGGCTGCGCGTTTAGCCGGAATCGATCCACGCAGAGTCGTGTTTGGGGCGTTCGCAATCACCGGAGCGCTTGTCGGTCTCGCGGCGGTTCTGAACGCAACACGCTTCTCGATTGTGCCGAGTAATGCAGGCCTCGGTCTCGAACTAAAAGCCATCGCGGCGGTCGTTGTCGGTGGTACTGCAATCACAGGCGGACGCGGACGACTCATCGGTACGTTGATCGGCGTTGCTTTACTCGGAACCATCGGCACGGCGTTGACCTTTCTCGGCATCAACCCGTTTTGGGAGAAGGCGATTCAGGGCGCGGTGATTCTCGCTGCTGTGATGTCGGACCTCGCGCTTGGACGGATGGCAGCGTGGCGCATCAGCAATTTTGGATTGCGCGCCAGGACGGGCACGTGAATTCAACGATCCCCCGAACTCGTGACCTGAAGTTGACTGCTTCGTGGCCCGCGCGAGTGTTTCCGAATCACGAGTGGGTCCTGGTGCTCGTGTTGTTCTTTGAAATCGCAGTCTTCTCGATCAGCGGTGACAACTTTTTCACCGCCGCGAATGCATTTGAGATCACGCGGCTGAGTGTTGAAGTCGGCTTACTGGCACTCGCACTCACCTTCGTGATCATCACGGGCGGAATCGATCTCTCAGTCGGATCGATGATGGGGCTGGTCGCGGTAGTGCTTGGCGCGTTGTGGCGCGATGCGCATCTTTCGATCGCAGTCGCTGCTGCAATTGCTTTGGTTTTGGGACTGGCAGGTGGCGCGCTGAACGGTTCACTCATTGCGCGTTTCAACTTGCCGCCACTGATTGTCACGCTTGCAACGTTCTCGTTATTTCGCGGAGTCGCGGAAGGCATTACGCGTGGGATTGAAAACTATTCGAGCTTTCCGCCGGGATTTCTGTTTTTGGGCCAGGGCTACATTGGCGGCATCTTCCCGACGCAACTGATACTGCTCGTGCTCGCGGTTACCGGATGCGCCTGGGTGTTGCATCGCACCGCGTTCGGTCGCAGTCTTTATGCGATTGGTCATTCACCCGACGGCGCCCGTTACGCAGGCATTGACGTCGGACGCAAACTGTTCGTCGTCTATCTCTTCTCAGGACTCGCGGCCAGCGTCTCGGCAGTGATTTACGTCGCGCATCTGGGCCAGGCGAAGTCGGATGCGGGCACTGGATTTGAGTTGATGGCGATTGCGGCTGTAGTGCTCGGTGGTACGTCGATCTTTGGTGGGCGAGGTTCGGTCCTCGGAACAGTGTTGGGACTGTTTGCGATCGTCGTTTTGCAAAATGGTCTGCGACTGAGTGGACAGCCTGCGGAACTCGCAGGAATACTAACTGGCGCGCTGCTGCTGTTGACTGTGGCGCTGAACCGCGTCGCGCTTTTTGGACGGGGTGTTCGCACGGAAGAAACTTCTGAGGAGCTGGATGTGAAGAATTCGCAGGTGGCGATTCTAAGCGCCGTCATTCTCCTGGCGGCCTTGCTGGTGGCCGGTAGTAACTGGCTCCTGGTTCGTTCACTGAAGCAAGGCAACACGCCGGCTGTGCCGGCTGCTTCTGCTGCGCCGCATGAGAAACTGACGGTGGCGATGATGCCGAAGGCGAAGGGTGACCCGTACTTCGCGAGTTGTCGGAAAGGCGCCGAGGAAGCGGCGCGCGAGTTGAACGTCGATCTGTTGTGGGATGGTCCAACCGATCTCGATGCGGCCAAGCAGAACGAGGTTGTTGAAGCGTGGATCACGAAGGGCGTCGACGTTATCGCGGTCAGCGTCGAGAACCAGGCAGGCATCTCGACTGTGTTGCGGAAGGCGCGTGAAAAGGGAATCAAAGTCATCACCTGGGATGCAGACTCTGAAAAAGACGCGCGTGATTTTCTGATCAATCAGGCGACGCCTCAAGGCATCGGCGACACGCTCTGCGACGAAGCTGCGCGGATGATGAATGGCAAAGGTGAGTTTGCGATCGTCACGGCTTCGTTGAGTGCGGCAAATCAAAACGAGTGGATCAAGAACATCCGGGCGCGGCTTGCAGAGAAGTATCCCGATCTGAAACTGGTGACGATACAGCCAAGCGACGGCGACCGCGATCGCGCGTTTGCTGAAACTCAGACCATACTCAAGGTCTATCCGAACGTGAAGGTGATCATGGCGATCGCTGCGCCGGCCGTGCCTGGTGCTGCGGAAGCAGTGAAACAAGCAGGCCGCACGGATGTGAAGGTCACGGGCCTCTCGTTGCCGAATATGAATAAGCCTTATGTGAAGACAGGTGTTGTCGAGAGTGTAGTGCTTTGGAATACTGTCGACCTCGGCTATCTGACAGTTCAGGCGGCGTACGCGCTCGGCAGTGGAACACTCAAACGTGGTAATAGTGAATTGAAAGCCGGAAGACTGGGAACGGTTCAGGTAGTAAACGATGAAGTGCGCTTAGGTGCGCCATTCATCTTTAACAAAGACAACATCGACAGGTTCGATTTTTAGCCACAAAATGCACAAAATGCACATAAGGCACAAAAGAAATCAGAAACTCATTTTTGTGCCTTATGTGCATTTTGTGGCTGACTTAAAGTTATGAAAGTGGCGAAGATTCGCGAGGTGCGTGCGTATGTGATCGCGTCCAGTGAGATGGGCGCGGACTATCACAACCAGCAGGGCAATCACTGGATCATCGATCTGCCGATTGCCAATCCGATGTCCGTGTACGAAGAGTACAAGGCGCAGCGGACGAGTTGGGGGATCAACGCGCTCGGTACAGTCGTGGTCCAGGTTGAACTCACCGACGGCACGACCGGCATCGGCTGCAGCATCGGCGGCGAACCAGCCTGCTACATCATCGAGAAACACCTTAAACGTTTTGTCGAAGGACAGGATCCGCGCAACGTCGAACTCATCTGGGATCAGATGTGGAGGGCGACGATGCCATACGGTCGCAAGGGTCTGACGGTCCAGGCGATCAGTGCAGTCGATCTCGCCATTTGGGATTGTCTCGGTCACCTGCGCGAAGAGCCGGTCTACGCACTGATTGGTGGAAAAACGAAAGACAAGCTGCCGGTTTATGCGACCACTTCGCGACCGGATCTCGCCAAACGTTGGGGCTTCAATGGCGCAAAGATTCCGTGCCGGTATGGTCCAGCCGACGGAACTGAGGGACTCAAGAAGAACATCAGCGTGATGGCCGAAGCACGCGAGCAGGTCGGTCCCGACTTCCCGTTGCGACTCGATTGCTACATGGCGTTGACAGTTCCTTACGCGATTCAGCTCGCGAAAGCTCTTGTGCCTTATGATCTTCACTGGATCGAAGAGTGTTTGCCGCCCGACGACTTCGACGGTTATGCCGAGTTGAAGTCGGCGCTGACTGGTATCTGTCTGGTGACGACTGGCGAGCACGAATACACGCGTTATGGTTTTCGTGAACTGATTGCGCGCAAGTGTGCAGACATCTTGCAGCCTGACATCAACTGGGTTGGTGGTCTGACTGAAGCGAGACGAATCGTGGCGATGGCGGCGGCTTACGATATTCCTGTCGTGCCGCATGGGTCGAGCGTTTTCTCCTATCATTTGCAGTACGCGTTCACGAACTGTCCGATTGCGGAGTTTCTGGTGATGAGTCCGCAGGCCGATCGACTTGTGCCGTTGTTTGGAGAGTTATTCAAGTGCGAGCCGCTGCCGAAGGCTGGTGTGGTTGAGTTGTCGGAGAAGCCCGGTTGGGGTGTTGAGTTGAATGATCAGCTCGAGTTGGTGAGGCCTTATTAGCCACGGATTTTACGGATTTATGAACGGATTTAGTGAACAGGTTGCGATTGTGACTGGTGCGGCGTCAGGCCTGGGGTTGGCGATCGCAAAGAAATTACATGCTGAAGGCGCGCAGGTGGTGTCGATTGATCTAAATGAGGCCAGGCTTGGTCCGAGGGCGGTTTCGTTTGCGATCGATCTGACGAAAGAAGATCAGGTTGCGAACGTTGTGAACCAGATTGCCGAGCGGTTTGGACGTATCGACATCCTCGTGAACAGCGCCGGTGTGACTGGCGCTACCAACATCAAGAGTCACGAGGTTGATACTCAGAACCTGCGTTTTGTTTTCGACGTGAATTTCATGGCGTCGTTTTTTACGTCGCGGGCGGTGTTGCCGTGGATGCTGAAGAACAATTACGGTCGCATCCTGCACATCGCGTCAGTCGCGGGTAAGGAAGGTAACGCGGGAATGCTCGCGTATTCAGCGTCGAAAGCTGCTGTGATCGGAATGACGAAGGTCCAGGGAAAAGAATATGCGGAGAACGGCATCACGGTTAATGCGCTCGCGCCGGCAGTGATTCAAACTCCGATGGTCGACGCGATGCCCGAAGAGCAAGTGAAGTACATGACTGACAAGATCCCGATGAAGCGATGTGGGACACTCGACGAGATCGCCCACATGGCCGCGTTCATCGTGTCGCGAGAAACAGCATTCACCACCGGATTCACTTTCGACATGACAGGCGGCAGAGCCACTTACTAACGCCGAAGGCGTTCTCTAATTCAGCAGGATTTAACGCCGAAGGCGTTCGCTAATTACAGCCCAGGGTTGGAGCGCAGCGACAACCCTGGGATAAGGCATACGAAAGATATTAAACCCTGAAAGGGTTTGCCGCGGGAGGAACCCTTTCAGGGTTGAAACGAAATTCTTAATCAGATCCCAGGGTTCTCGCTGCGCTCGAACCCTGGGCTGGGGTTAGCCAACGCCTTCGGCGTTAAACCCTGGGCTGCAATTAGCGAACGCCTTCGGCGTTGCACCAAAGATGACATATCAGATTCAACTGCTGAAGATGGGCCAGTGTGAGGTGGCCGGGCCGGAAGTTTACTGGATGAGTCATTGGGATGAGTGGGTGCAGCTTTACTTCTGGATGGTGGTAATTCGCGGTCACGGTAAGACGGTGATTATCAACACGGGGCCGCCGTCGGACCTGACGGAGTTGAACAAACGCTGGAGCAGCGGTTTTGGCGAACGTGGGAAACTCGTCCGCGAGGAAAGTGAGCGACCGCTTAACGCACTCGCTTCGCTGGACATCAGACCGGAGGATGTTGATTACGTTCTCGTTACGCCGCTCCAAATTTACGCGACGGCAAACATTCAACTCTTTCCAAATGCGCAGGTCTGTATTTCCAGGCGTGGTTGGATCGAAGACTTCCACGCGGAGAAGTTTCCGATGCACGTGCCGCGTGAGTTTCGCATTTCGAACGAGACTCTGCAGTACCTAATGGGCGAAGGTCATCAGAAGGTGCGGCTGCTTGAAGATGAAGACGAAGTGATACCCGGCATTCGCTGTTTCTGGGCCGGTGTCCATCACCGTTCGTCAATGTGCTACGTCGTCGAGACAGACAAAGGCCGGATTGGATTCTCTGATTGTGTGTTTCGATTCGGAAACATCGACGACGGTGAACCACTCGGCATTCAGGAAAGTCTCGAGGAGTACTACATCACAACCGACAGAATAAAACGGGAGACCGATATCTTCATCCCGTTATACGAGCCTGACGCATTGAAGCGACTATAGCCACAAAAAAGCACAAAAGACACAAACAAATCTTTCTGTGTATTTTGTGCCTTTTTGTGGCGAGATCAAATGAATCGTCTTAAGGACAAAGTTGCAATCATCACTGGGGGCGCCGCTGGTATCGGACGCGCGACGGCGGAGTTGTTTGCCGAAGAAGGCGCGAAGGTTGTTGTTGCAGACCTACTGAGGACCGAAGATCTTGAGGCGCTGTTTGTTGAGACGGATATCTCAAATGAAGACGATTGTCGTCGCGTTTGTGACGAAGCAGTGCGCGCTTTCGGACGGCTCGACATACTCGTCAACAATGCAGCAATCTTCGTTCTCAAAGGACTCGAAGCGACCGTCGATGACTGGCAACGCTCGTTGAGTGTCAATATCGTCGGTACTGCTCAGATGAGCAAGTATGCGTCCGAGCACATGAAGCAGTCTGGTGGCGGAGCGATCGTCAATCTCGGTTCGATTTCGAGCTTTGTCGCGCAACCTTCATTCATCGCGTACAGTTCGACCAAAGCTGCGATTGTGCAGATGACGAGAAACATGGCGCTCGACCTTGCGCCTTTCAACATTCGAGTCAACTGTGTTTGCCCCGGCACGATTCTGACGCGTGCCACAGAGAACCACATGGCTCTCGTAGGAATGTCGAAGGAAGATTTTATTGCGGCTGAAGCCCCCAAACACCTGCTGAACCGAGTTGGTGATCCACGCGAAGTCGCGTATCCGATTCTGTTTCTCGCTTCAGACGAAGCGTCGTTCATTACGGGTACGCATTTGATGGTCGACGGCGGATACACCACGCAGTAATCCACAGATTACACAGATTAGTCAAACCGGAGCTCTAAGATGAGAGTTGTTGGAGTTGTGTTGTCAATTGCTGTTTGCACGATCCAAATCCTGGCGCAGCAACCGCCCAAAGAGTGGATCGATCCCGATACTGGCCATCGTGTCGTTCGTCTCACTGATGAGCCCGGCAGCCAGAGTCTGTACTTTCACCAAAACCCGTACACGGCGTCGGGTGACAAGATGGTCTTCACCAGTCCGACAGGTCTCTACACCTACAACTTCAAGACAGGGAAGAGCGAGTTGATCGTCGAAGGACGTGTCGGTAGTCTGATCGTTGGACCAAAGACACGCCAGGCATTCTACTTCAAGGGCGACTCGATCTACGCTACTAATCTCGACACACGTGAAACACGTTTGATTCTGCAACGCGCGGAGCTGCGAAGTGGATCAGGGTTCGGGCTCAATGCAGATGAGACATTGCTCGGCGGCAGTTACGTCGAAGGTGGTCAACAGTTCACGAATCCGCGTCCACCGGCTGCGGGACAACCCGGCGACAACTATCCCGGTAAAGGCGAAATGATGGAGCGACGTCTGGCTGCGAAGCTGCCGATGGCGCTCTACACCGTGAACGTCAAGACCGGCGAGGTGAAGTCGATCTATCACAGCACTGACTGGCTCAATCACGTTCAGTTCTCGCCGACCGATCCAAAGTTGATGATGTATTGCCACGAAGGACCGTGGCACAAAGTCGATCGCATCTGGTCGATAAACATCGACGAAGGCAAGCCGCGCTTGATGCACAAACGCACGATGGACATGGAGATCGCGGGTCACGAATTCTTTGGACCGCACGACATGATCTGGTACGACCTGCAGACGCCGAAGAGTAAGGTTTTCTGGCTCGCGGGTGTAAACGTGAAGACCGGCAAGACGACTCGCTACAGCGTGCCGCGTGAAGAGTGGTCGGTGCACTTTAACGTTTCGCCGGATGGTCAACTGTTCGCCGGTGATGGTGGTGGTCCAAACAGTGTCGCTGCGCCGGGAAATGGGCAGTGGATCTATTTGTTCAGACCGGCCGGTGCAGGATTCAAGACGGAGCGGTTGGTGAATCTTGCAAAGCACAATTACGGACTCGAGCCGAACGTGACGTTTACGCCTGACGGCAAGTGGATCGTGTTTCGGTCGAATATGCTTGGACCGACTTATGTGTTCGCGGTCGAAGTTAAAACACAGATTACGCAGAATACGGCCGGATTAACGCTGCCTGATGTGATCAGCAGGGGAATGGTGCTACAGCGCGATGAGGCGGTGCCGATTTGGGGCAAGGCTGAGCCGGGTGAAGCCGTCACTGTTCGCTTCGGTGGACAGGTAAAGAAGACGACGGCGAGTGCAGATGGTCATTGGATGATTCATCTCCGACCCCTGAAAGCCACTGCGACTCCGGCGGTTTTGACCGTCAACAAGATCGAACTCCAGGACATTCTCGTCGGTGAAGTTTGGCTCGTAGCCGGACAGTCGAACATGCAGCGACTGCTCAGTGAGACGGCAAATGGAGCTGAGGCGATAGCCGCCGCCAATCATCCGACGATTCGTCTTTTCAATGTCAGCCGGCAGGTTGCTTTCAAACACGCTCAGGCGCCGCTCGGTGTTTGGAGAGCTTGCAATCCGGAATCCGTGAAGGAGTTCTCCGCGGCCGGGTACTACTTTGGTATTGAGTTGCAAAAGGAATTGAACGTCCCGATTGGTCTGATTAACTCGTCTTACGGTGGTTCGCAGGCGGAAGCGTGGACGCCGGTTGAATACCTGACAGCGTCCGCCGATCTCAAACCAACAGTCGATCGCACGAAGATCTGGGACGAAGAAAGACCGCGAGTCAGAGTGCAATACGACGAAGCGATCCGCCAGTGGCGTGAAGAATCTGAAAAGGCAAAAGCTGCCGGCGCGGTTCCACGACCGTCGCCGTCCGTGCCGGACGCTTTGCGCGAGTATCGTGTTGCGTCATCAATCTACAACGGAATGATCGAGCCTCTGATTCCTTTCTCAATTCGGGGCGCGATTTGGTACCAGGGCGAGTCCAACGAAGCGCGCGCACAGCAATACGCGATCCTGTTGCCGGTGATGATTAAGTCGTGGCGCGAACGTTGGGGCGAAGACTTCCCGTTTGGCATCGTGCAACTACCAAACTATCGCGAGGCGAAAGTAGAACCCGCCGACGAGGCGTGGAGTCACGTGCGCGAAGCACAACGACTGACTGCTGCTTCGGTGCCGCGAACGGGACTGATCGTGACGATCGATATCGGTGAAGCGCGTGACATTCATCCGAAGAACAAGCTCGACGTCGGCAAGCGAATGGCGCGTTGGGCGCTCGTCGACGTTTACAAGCACAAGATGCCGAAGTCTGGTCCCGCGTTTCAGAAAGCCGAGATAGATGCTTCGAAGATCGTTGTCACGTTTTCTGAAGTGGGCTCCGGTCTGAAGTTGCGCAGTGGCATCAAGCCCGAAGAGTTTGCAATCGCCGGCGCCGATCACAAATGGTATTGGGCCGAAGCGAAAGTAGTCGGACGCAATCGCGTCGAAGTTTGGTCGCCGCAGGTGTCGCAACCGGTGGCCGTGCGTTACGCATTCAATAACAACCCGAGGAACCCGAATCTCACAAACGATACCGGCATCCCCGCCGGACCGTTCCGCTCAGACAACTGGCCTGGTCCGACAGACGGCAAGCGCTAGTTGTTTCTGATCGATAGGTCCGATTGGACCTATAGGACCAATATTTTCTTGGAAAGGAAGGTTTCCATGCGACTCGTTAAAGCTGTCGTGTTCACGGTGGTCTGCTCGGTGGTCGTTCTGGGCCAGAGCAACAAAGGCGGAATCAGCGGGACCGTCTTCGATCCCAACGGTGCAGTGGTTCCAGGCGCCACAGTCGTAATCACGGATCTCGGCACGCAGAGGACCCTGACTCTGACCACATCAGAGTCAGGCACTTACTCCGCGACGTCGCTCGATCCGGTGATTTACAGCGTCAGGGTTGAAGCCACCGGGTTCAAGAAAGCAATAATCGAAAAGGTGAAAGTGGACACGGCCACCACCGCTGCAGTCAATATCACACTCGAAACTGGTCCGGTCGGGGAAACAGTGACGATCACGACTGATGCAGCCGTGATCAATACCGAGTCGGCAACCACAACGCAGACTGTCAACGAGCGCCAGATACGCGAGCTGCCGTTGAACAATCGCAGCGTTCTCGATCTCGCAGTAACGGCTCCGAATGTTTCGGGTGACGCGGGCAGTGAAGATCCCGGCGTCACTTCGGATCAGCCGGTGCCGGGTTTCAATCTGAACATCAACGGTGGACGCGCAGGCAGTACCGCGATACTCGCCGACGGCGTGAACAACACAGGTGTTGGCATTGCGCGTGCGGTGGTCAGCTTTACTCCGGAAACGGTGCAGGAGTTCACGGTGCAGAGCTCGGCTTACTCGGCTGAGTTCGGGGCCACCGGAGGCGGTGTGATCAATGCCACGACGAAATCGGGCACGAACGACTACCACGGCGTCGGGTTGTGGTATCACCGCAACCCGGTAACAAACGCGTTGCCGTATCGCATAGGCAATGGTCCAAGACCTGCCAACAACCTTCGCTACAACCAGGTCTCAGCTACAATCGGTGGTCCGGTATATCTGCCGCGTTTTGGCGAAGGTGGACCAGCACTCTACGATGGTCACAACAAGACGTTCTTTTTCTTCGCGTACGAACCACGTTGGCGCCGCGATTTTTTATCAGTGACGACTTTACTTCCCACTGCGGCCGAGCGCGCAGGTGATTTCAGCAACCTCGTGCGGACGAGTAGCGGCTGGGTGCCCACGTCGATTCAACAGAAATTCAATCTTGTTCAGGTTGGCACGTCGAACATTTTCCAACAGTTTAATCTCGTGAATAACCGCCTGGTACCACTTCCGCAAACATGCGGCGCTAGCGCAACGTACTGCCAGTTCCCGGGCAACAAAATTCCGGCGGCGATGATTGATCCAAAAGCGCTCGAGATTCTGAAGTTTATGCCGGCCGCCGGCGATTACTTCATCGACGATGCAGGTCTGGTCAGAAACTACATCGTGCAGCGATTCGTGCAGCAGGACGAAACGCGTTACACCTTCAGGCTGGACCACAGGTTCACCAGCAACGACAGCGTCAACTTCCGCTACACAAAAACTCCCGCGATCGGAATCCGTGGCTTCGGCAGTGACGTAAACGGCAACAACGGTATTTACAGCGACGCCAAACAATACCTTGTCGCCTATAACAAGATCATCTCGCCAAGTCTCGTGAACGATCTGCGTCTGAACTATACGCGCGGTGTGTTCAGTGAAGATTTCTCACCCGAGTTTTCAATTCAAGGTGGACGAAATCTCGCGACCGAACTGGGTCTGGGAAGCTTGACCTCAGGCGGCATACCGCTCTTTCAAATCAGCGGCGACGGCAATCCCGTCAACGGTTACAACGCGTTCGCGGACGTCGGTTCTTCCGGTTCGACCAACAACTTCAACATCGAGGAACGATTCAACATCAACGATATCGTCTATTGGACTCGCGGCAGCAGGACGTGGAAGTTTGGTGTCGACCTCAGCTATGCGCGCTTGAACGTGATTCCATTCTTTGGCGCGTCAGGCGGCCGCTGGGAATTTCGTGTCGTAAACACGAGTGATAATCGCGGCACTAACGTCGCAAACGGCGGAAACAATCTTGCCAGCATGTTGCTTGGCGTCCCCAACGTGGTCCAGGTTCGTCCGTTGCTTCTGAATTACGATTATCGTTGGAAGAGCATCGCGAGCTTTGTGCAGCACGACTGGAAGGCGAGACCAAATCTCACAATTAACCTTGGGCTCAGGTATCAACTTCAGTATCCGCGCACGGAAAAGAACGATCTACAGGGCTCATTCCGTCCCGATCTTGCGCAGCGGGTTACGCTCACGGACGCGCAACGACGTGCAACTGCAACGGGGATCGGTGTTCCTGCAAATCAGCCGATTCCTGCAACCGTGCCGACCAGCGTTCTGCTTCCGCCGTTCGCTTTCGCGGGGCGTGGAGGAAGATCTCGTTACCTGACTCCGGTCGACTATCTCGGCTTCGAACCGCGATTTGGTCTTGCGTGGAGCCCGAAGTTGTTTAAGTGGGCGGCAGATCGAGGCCTCGTGATTCGCGCTGGCTACGGAATGTCACACGCGACTCTCACGGGTCAAAATCGACTTCCGAATCCGGACTTCGGCGCCTTCACTGGTGTCTCCACGTTAGCTAATGGCTCAACCGCGGGCGGCACTCCAGATTCAACTCAACCCGTCCGTTTGACTGGCAATCAGCCTTTCATCGCGGGTGGGTCGATCGATGCGACGCTTGGGACCAACTCCGACGGACTCGTGTTCTTGAACAGTCTTGGTACGCCGGGCTTCGTGATTAATGGTGATGGGAGTGGCAAAGTTCCGACCAGTCAGAACTGGAATTTGTCGATTCAGTTTGAACCGTGGAAGGGTACTGTGGTCGAAGTTGCTTACGTCGGCAACAAGGGTACGCACCTTTACATGCCGCTTGTGAACATCAATCCCAAGGACATTAATTTCGTCGAGTCACTCGAGGCGCAGAACGTCAATGCTGAAACCACGTTTGCCGATCCACTTGGCCGCCGCAACCTGCTTGGGGCCGTGGTAGCGATTCCGCGAAACAGCGTTACTGCACCATTCTTCGGTTTTAATAACCTTTTCCGCTTTTTCGACCCTTCAGCAAACAGCATCAGGCATGCGGGTTATGTCGACGTGCGTCGCAGAGTCTCGCGTGGATTGACGTTCACTGCGAACTACACTTACGGGAAGTCGATCGATGACGCGTCGGATGCGAGTCCGGATGTGCGAACGTTGACGACGCCAACAAACCTGGGCCAACAGGTTTCTTATGGCATTCCACGCTCAAGTGATCGCGCGATTTCCACTTTCGACATCAAGCACAACTTCAGCTCTACATTCATTTACGATATGCCGTTTGGTAGAGGTCGTCAGTTTCTGGGCGATGCGCCTGGCATTGTCGATTCGGTTGTCGGCGGCTGGACCATTTCCGGTCTGGTCCGTTTGCAGGGTGGACAACCGTACGTTCCGATCATCACTGATACGAACAGGCTTGGTGGCGTGAACAGATCCATCCGACCTGATATCGTGCCGGGTGTGCCGATCTTGAATCCGCGTTACTCTTACGACAACTGTTCGATGGGTAACACTTGCGAGCCGTACATCAATCCGGCTGCGTTCATGCGACCCGCGAAAGGTTCGCTCGGAAATGCGCCGCGAACGCTCGACATTCGCGCGCCGATGCAGGAATACTTCGACTTCTCCGTGCAGAAGAGTTTTCCATTTCCGTTCGGCAAGGACAGCAGCAGGAAGATCAACTTCAGGGTGGACTTGATCAATGCGTTCAACCACCCGAATCTGCGTTACACCAATACCGGTAACACGCCACCGGCATTCGGTGGCTTACCCAACGAGGCAGTGCTTGTGGCGCAGGACATCACTACGTGGAACAATTTTGCTCCGGGACGTTCCGCGACGTTGGCCCAGGTTAACAATCTGATCACAAGCAGTCGTTTGCCGAGTGGCGCGCTGCCGTTGGATTTTTTCCACATCCAACTTCCGGAAGGATTTGCGACCACGAATCCAAACGCGTTTGACATCACGACGTTGCAGGGATTGAAGCTCTATCGTTTGCGTCAGGCTTACGATACAAACTTCGGCGCGCTGAACGCCGCCTTCTCGCAACCGCGTTATATTCAGTTTGGCGTGAGGATTTTCTTCTAAGGTTTACTTCACAGGATTAACAAGATGATTCAGGATTTACAAGATTTCAATCTTGTTCATCCTGTAACATCCTGAAATCCTATCTACCTGTTTCATCGATGCCACGACTTCAAGAAGTAATCAACATACTGTTGATATTCGCATTGCTGGTCCTACCGCGTCCGGTGGTCGCTCAGATCGACGATCTGCAGAAGTCGTTTCTTAATCCGCCGGACGACTCACGGATCATGATGCGTTGGTGGTGGTTTGGTCCTGCTGTCGACAATGCACAACTCGAGCGCGAAATGCGTCTGATGAAGGAGGGCGGCATCGGCGGGTTTGAAGTACAGCCGGTCTATCCGCTCTCCCTCGACGACGCAGAGAAAGGCATCAAGACTTCTCCCTTTCTCTCCCCTGAATTTCTCAACGCTCTTCGGTTTACCGCCGACAAAGCCAAAGAACTCGGTCTTCGTTTTGATCTGACACTTGGCAGCGGCTGGCCCTTTGGTGGACCAAGCGTTTCGATCGAACACGCTGCCGCACGACTGCGCTACGAACGCGTGAAGGTCGAACCGAATACCACGTTCGTCAAAGTTCCTTCTATCGGCGCTGGTGAAAAACTGATTGCTGCGTTCCTTGCCCGGCCCGACGGTAAGTCAGTGGTCGCTGATAGCATTCGTGAAGTGACGGATATTAAGGATGGCGTCGTCAAGCTGCCCACTATTCCCGACACCACACGCGACGTACTCTTCTTCATCTCCAGCCGCACCGGTATGCAGGTCAAACGTCCCGCAGTCGGTGGCGAAGGGTTGGTACTCGATCACCTGAATCGCGCCGCGACCGATGCTTACCTGAAGAACGTCGGCGATCGTCTAATGTCTGCGTTCGGAACGAACAAGCCGTACGCGATCTTTTGCGACAGTCTCGAAGTTTACAACCAGGATTGGTCGAGCGATTTCCTGGAAGAGTTTCAACGTCGTCGTGGTTACGATTTGAAACCACACTTGCCCTGGCTGGTCAACGATCTCGGACGAGAAACGAAGGCGCTGCGTCGTGATTGGGGTAAAACGCTAACAGAGCTTTTGAACGAGCGATTCCTCACGCCGATGCAGGAGTGGTCGAAACAGAATGGAGTCTTGTTCCGAATACAGGACTACGGCGTTCCCGCTGCTGCGCTCTCGAGCAATGCGTTTGCTGATATCTCGGAAGGTGAAGGAGCGCAGTGGAAAGTCGTACGCGCCGCACGGTGGGCATCGTCAGCAAATCACATTTACGGCAGGAACATTACCTCGTCGGAAACGTGGACCTGGTTACACTCGCCTTCGTTCCGCGCGACGCCACTCGACATCAAAGCCGAAGCTGACATCCATTTCCTTCAGGGCATCAATCAACTCATCGGCCACGGCTGGCCATACACACCTCCGAGTGTTGAATATCCAGGCTGGCGGTTTTACGCCGCCGCCGTGCTAAACGAAAAAAATCCGTGGTGGATCGTGATGCCCGATGTCGCGAAGTATTTGCAGCGCGTTAGTTTCATGATGCGGCAAGGGGAACCGGCGAACGATGTTGCCGTGTATCTGCCGAACGACGACGGTTGGGCCGAGATGACGCCGGGCAATCCTCATCTGATCGAAGTGCTGCGCGAGCACGTTGGTCCGGATCTGCTGCCCGCAATCTTCGCGGCCGGTTACAACATCGACTTCTTTGACGATGATTCGTTTAGACAAGTTGGGAAGATCGAAAACGGTGCCCTTGTGTTGGGCAAGAGCAAATACAAGGTGATCGTTCTTCCGAATGTCGAAACGATTCCGGTTGATACTTATCGAAAGTTTGAGGAGTTTGCGCGCGCGAACGGAGTGTTGATAGCGACGAAGCGCACGCCGTCTCAGGCGCCGGGCTTTCGGGCTACTGATCAGGATCATCAGCAGGTCGCGTCGATATCCAAAGGCCTCTTCGATGGATCAGTGTCGTCGGGACGACTGGTCACGAACGAACCGATCGATCTCGGTCGCACGCTTCAACAGTTAACCAAACCCGACGTTGAGTTTGTGCCGGCAACGCCGGAGATCGCATTTGTTCATCGCAGCACGCGGGATGCCGAAATCTATTTCATAGCGAACACGGCGAATGGCGCGCGAAGTGTTAAGGCCTATTTTGAGGTAGCGCGGATGAAACCCGAATGGTGGAATCCGTTTGACGGCTCAGTTCAACCGGCAAAAGATAACAACTCGTACACGCTTGATTACTCGGCCGTGACGCTCGATCTCGAGCCATACGGTTCGCGGCTGCTGGTCCTCTCGAAGCGCAACCTGCCCGAAATCGTAGCGCAGGCTGTTGACCAAACACTGCTTGACCTAAGCACCGGTTGGCGAGTCGCGGTTGGATCCGGTCCAGCAACTGCATGGGACAAGCTGCGATCGTGGACTGACGATCAAACAACTCGTTACTTTTCGGGCGTAGCCACATACGAGAAGGATGTGACAATCCCGCGCAAGTTCCTCGAGAACAGCAGCTCGCTGCGTCTGGATTTTGGTGAAGGCATTCCGTCGGAAGTGCAGCCACTCAGAAACGGTATGCAAGCGTGGCTCGACAGTCCCGTTCGTGAAGCGGCTGTCGTTTATATAAATGACGTGCGCGCCGGTGCTGTTTGGTGTCCGCCGTATTCACTTGAAGTGCGAAAGTTTTTGAGACCCGGAGCGAACAAACTCCGCATCCTTGTTGCTAACACGGCGATGAACTACATGGCAGGCCACAGCTTGCCGGATTATCGATTATTGAACCTTCGTTACGGGGAAAGATTTCAGCCGCAGGACATGGATAAGATTCGGGCCCTCCCTTCGGGCATACTTGGACCAGTCCGCTTGATTGGCAAGAAATTGGTTTCACAGGATTAACAAGATGTTTCAGGATTTACATGTTAATCCTGAACATCTTGTTAATCCTGTAAAACATGATCTTAGACTTATGCGCGTAATCACTTTATTCACGATCGGACGTGTCCTCGAACCTGGACGCCGATCCGTCATATGCGAAAACGGTTTCCGAAATGCGTGAGCTATTGAAATTGATTCCTTAAACGACAATGCGAACATTCAAATACCTGACGGTGAGCGCAACAGTGCTGCTGGCGCTGTTGTTGAGTAATACTGGTGCTACTGCGGTACAGATTGGCTGGTACGTTTCTGTGAACGCCGGTCAGTGGGACCGCCATAACACAGTCGTTTCTTTCCAATATGACACGAAGGGAAGCCGCGTTCATTTGGAAGATGACAAGGGCGCTTCGATTCCATTGCAGGTTGACGGTACAACAGCTTCATTTGTCTTGCGTGATCTGAAAGCAGGGCAATCGAAAACTTTCCGCATCGTGTACGAACGTGGAAAGTCTTCGCGAGTCACTGACGGTGCGGAGTTGACGCGGGTCGAAAACCGTCTGGAGATCAAAGTTCGCGGGCAACAGGTGTTCAGCTTTGTTGCCGAGCCGGCTGGTTTGCCGTCGCCGGATATCAAGCCCGTCTTCTTGCGTGGTGGTTACATCCATCCGGTCTATACACCGAAAGGAAAAATCGTCACTGACGACTATCCATCCGATCATTATCATCATCACGGGATCTGGTTTGCATGGACCAAGACCGAGTTTGAGGGTAAGCATCCCGACTTTTGGAATGTGGGCGACGGCACGGGGCGAGTTGATTTTGAGAAGGTTGGGAAAACGTGGAGTGGTCCGGTCTATGCCGGGTTTACGTCGTACCAGAAGTATGTTGCCTTGACTGGCGAGGCGCCAAAGACAGCGCTCAATGAAGAGTGGGACGTTCGGGTTTATGACCTCGGAAGTGACTACTTCGTCTTCGATATTGTCGCTACGCAGGAGTGTGCGTCCGCGAGCCCGTTGATACTAGAGGAATATCGCTACGGCGGAATGGGGGTACGTGGGAACAGGGAATGGAAAGACAAGTCGAAGGTCAGTTTCTTAACGTCGGACGGTAAGACGCGGCTTGACGGTAACGCGACTCGCAGTCATTGGTGTCACATCGGTGGCACGGTTGATGGTCAACTGGTCGGCCTCGCCGTGCTCGATCATCCGTCCAACTTCAGAGCACCCGAGCCGCTGCGAATTCATCCGGACGATCCGTACTTTAACTACGCGCCCTCGCAGATGGGCCGGTTTCAGATCGAGCCGGGGAAGAAGTTTGTGCTGCGATACCGATACGTGGTCTCTGACGGTCCGCCAGATCCAAAACTTCTCGAGAGACTCTGGAACGATTACGCAAACCCTCCAGCGGCCCGCGTGGGTGGTTTGTAGTTACCGCAGATGACACAGATAAAATCCGATTTCAATCCGTGTTATCCGTGGCTAGACCAATCTCAGAAGCGCTAGTTCAAAAAAACAAAGCCGAATCCAGAAATATGGACGACCGAGGGATCTCTGAGCCTTTCGAAGGACGTAGAATCAGCCGCTCGAATTTGTAAACACCGCGGAACAAACCTTGCACGAGAGAAACGTCAAACTGATTTGGTATTACCAGACATCATTGCTCCAGAAAATTGGTAAGAAAAAAGCTTGACTTTGAGCCGGGCCTGCAACAAAATGCGGGGCCAGCAATTCTGTCAGTATCAAGCGGTGTTTCGTTCGGTTTCGTTACCGCACTTTCGACTTAAACTACAATTCTAATTCGTTAATTGGTCAGACCAAGGCCGTCCCGAAGTCAATACTGAAGAGGAGAGTGAAATGAGATCGAGATTCGGATCGTTCGCACATATCACCTGCGCGATCGTTTTTGTGCTTGCAGCATTGCTGGTGCCCATGTCAGCAAGCTCTCAGGAATCGCGCGGAAAAATTAGCGGTCGTGTTACGGACCCGAATGGAGCAGCCGTACCGGGTGCTACCGTCACAATCACTGATTTGGCGAGACAGGGGACAAGCTCGTTAACAACAAACGATGACGGTCGCTTCGACGCGCCATACCTCCTGCCCGGAGATTACAAAGTGCTCGTCGAAGTCTCAGGATTCAAAAAAGCGGTGCTCGAAAAGGTCTCAGTTGCAATTAACGAGACGAGCACGGTGACGATCACTCTCGATGTGGGGACGGTCCAGGAGACTGTCACGGTCACCTCAGATGCGTCGCAACTGAATCAATCAGATCCGAATCTGGGTATGACAATCGATCGCAAGCGCGTAGACGAGCTGCCATCGATTCACGGCGATCCGTACGTGCTGATCAATCTGGCGCCGGGTGTTTCGTACACCGGCAGCACTCGTTTGGATCGACCATTTGAACCGACACACATCGCCAACTTCGCAATGGGCGGCGCGCGTGGTATTCGCAGCGACCTCTTGATTGACGGCGCGCCCAGCACGGCGACAGCCAACGCCAACGAGGTCATCGCGTCTTACGTTCCCACCAGCGATGCAACACAGGAATTCAGAGTACAAACCGCGACGTACGATGCACAGTTCGGCAACACCGAAGGCGGAGTCACCAGCATCGTGACGAAAGGCGGTACGAACGACTTTCACGGCAGCGCTTACTACTGGATCGAACCCGGTGGTTGGGCTGCCAACGACTTCTTTGGAAATGCTCAGGGGCAGGGACGTCCATTCAGCTTCTCGAATCGTCCCGGCTTTAGCATTGGTGGTCCAATAACGATTCCGAAGGTCTACAGTGGAAAGAACAAGAGCTTCTTCTTCTTCTCGTATGAGAGTATCAACGATTCGAGACCTCGGTTCGATGCAAACAATATCTGGGTGCCGACCGATGCTCTGAAGAGCGGCGACTTCTCCGCCTATGCAGATAAGATCAAGATTTACGATCCGCTGACCGGCACGTTCTCGGGCGGCAACGTTACCAATCGCACGCAGTTCACGAACAACAAGATTCCCGATAACCGAATAAATCCCGTGGCTAAAGCGGTGATGGCATTCTGGGGAGCACCAAAACACGGAGCGCAGGGAAACTTCCTTCTCAATAACAATATTAGAGACTCGACGCTTTCCGAACTTCTCGATCCGCCGTACCGCAACTACACCATCCGGCTGGACCAGGTCATCGGTGACAACGACAAATTGTTTGGTCGCTATAGCTGGTACAACCGGAAGAGCACTTACAACAATTACACCAATTCAATCTACGTGGGTGATCGGTTTGTCTTCCAATCCAGGCAGGCTGTCCTGGACGAGGTTCACACCTTTAGTGCCAACACGGTCCTGAATCTCAGGTATGGTTTTAATCGATTCATCCGCGCTCCCGACGCACCGGAAGGGCAATACGGGTTGGATCTGACCACGCTCGGTTTTCCGGCTTCTTTCAACAATGCGATTGGCGAAGGCATCCGTCGTTTTCCGCGTTTCGATTTCAATTGCTCGGGGAACTGCACAGGCACTCCGCTCGGCAACGGACACACGAATGAGTTCAGACCCGTCAGCAGTCACTTTGCAACTGCGGTGTTGAATTGGAGCAAGAACAAGCACTCATTCCGCTTCGGCGGTGAGATGCGCATCTATCGCGAGGACGATAGTTTCAAGAGCAACAACCAGTCAGGGCAGTTTATCTTCGATAACACCTTCACTCGAATTGGCAGCGCAGCCGCCACTGACGTCGAGGGTTTGGGTGCCTTTGCTGCATTCCTGCTTGGTTATCCAACTACGATGCAGATTGTCCGCGCGTCCGATTATTCCGAGTACTCGAAGACCTGGGGATTCTTTGCACAGGACGACTTGAGACTCACGAGTAAGCTGACACTTAATCTCGGTTTGCGTTGGGAATTTGAGCAGGCATTAACGGAGCGCCAGAACAAGAGCGTTTCCGGATTTGACCTCGCTTACACACAACCGTTTGAAGCACAGGCTCAGACAAACTTAGCTGCGATACTCAGCAAGTTGCCTGCGAGTGATCCACTCAAAGCGACTTTTGGGCTGACTTCGATCAGTTCAAAAGGCGGTCTATTGTTTGCCGGTAAAGACACGGGTAGTGGACTCTACAACACGCCGAGAAACGGTTTGCTACCACGAGTCGGCTTTGCCTATGCATACAACGACAAGACGGTATTTCGAGGTGGCTTTGGTCTATACCAGGGGTTCCTCGGTGAGAGACGCGGAGATGTTAGCCAGCCGGGTTACACGCAGACCACGATTCAGCCATTAAGCACTGGCCCGAATGGAGCGCCACTTCCGTTCCTGATCTCGAATCCATTCCCGAGTGGAATCACAGAGCCCAGTGGAAACGCTTTAGGACCACAGACTGCGTTGGGCCAGACCATCACGTTTTTCAACCAGGATCCAAGAGTTGCAAAACAGGTCCGATGGTCGTTTGGCATTCAGCGCGAACTCTTCAATGGCTGGATGTTTGAAGCGGTGTATCTCGGAGACCGCGGCTACGACATCGAAATCACCCGGAATATCAACGCTCTCCCCAACAAATATTTAAGCCTCGACAACTCGCGCACTGCTGCTCAGAACGCCAACAACACCGCTCTCGGCGGAACAGTTGCGAATCCGTTTTTCTGTAGCAATCCGAATGCGAGCGGAACGGGTTGCACAAGTGGCACCGCACTTTTCGTAGGCGCCGGCGCTACGACTACGCGACGCCAGTTGCTGCGTCCCTTCCCGAACTTTGGCGATATCAACACGACGGTCAACGACGGTGAGAGTTGGTATAACTCAGCCCAGTTGAGTCTGAACAAGAGATTCTCCGAGGGCTACGGAATCCAGTTCTCGTACACGAGATCGAAGTGGTTGGAAGCCACTGAGTACCTGAATGCGGCAGATGAAAACCCAATCAAACAGAGATCACCTCAGGACACGCCGAATCGCTTCTCGATGAGTGGTTTCTTCGAACTGCCGATGGGTAGAGGTAAGCTCCTGTTCTCAAATGCGAACCATCTCGCGAACATGATCGTTGGTGGATGGCAAATACAGGGAACTTACGTTTATCAGACCGGGTTCCCGTTAAGATTTGCAAACGATCTGTTCTATCTTGGCGGTCAGCCAGGTCTTCCGAAGAGCGAGCAGACTGTCGATCACTGGTTCAATACGGCCGCGTTTGTTTCACCGGTGGGTGGTACGCCGACCTGCGGCGCGTTTCCGGGAGGTTCTGCAAATTGCGGAACTCCGGTGGACCACTTGAGAACGTTCCCGTTCTTCCTCGATGAAGTACGGATCGATCCAATCAACAACGTCGACCTTGGTTTGCGCAAAGACATTCAGTTGCGCGAAAAGATGAAGATCCAATTGCGGGTGGAGTTCATTAATGCGTTCAACCATCCGCTCTTCCCGGGACCGACGGTCAACGCCGGTTCTTCGGGCTTTGGCGCAATCTCGACATCGAACCAATTAAACTACGCTCGCCGCGCGCAATTGGCGGCGAAGTTTATTTTCTAATTTCACGCAAAGGCGCAAAGGCGTACAGAGGCGCGAAGGAATATTACTTTCCTTTGCGCCCTTTGCGTCTTTGCGTGAAACCCATTCACCATGCTCTCGCGAAGACGGTTTCTTCAGGCACTGCTTGCTACCGGTGTGCTTGCTCCACGTGCGCCTGGATCAACGCCGATCGATCGTTACGCTCTCGTGACTCGTCACAACCCACGACTCACGAAACTCGATCCGCTGAGTCCACTATCACTCGGCAACGGTGAATTCGCTTTCACTGCCGACGTAACCGGTCTGCAAACTTTTCCGCGACTCTACGCTGACGCAATGCCGCTCTGCACCATGTCGCAATGGGGTTGGCACACGCAACCGCGTCCGTCATCGCTCCAATCTCAAACGCTGCGTCCGAAGCTCTATGAAACGTACGGAAGAAAGGTTGGATACAACACGAGTTCGGAAGGACAGACAGAACTGTTCAATTGGTTGCGTGAGAATCCGCACCGGCTTCACCTGGGCCAGATCGGTTTAGCGGATATTGACCCGGCCAACATTTCAGAGATTGATCAAGAACTCGATCTCTGGCGCGGAGTGCTAACAAGTAAATTCAAATTATCCGGCGAGCCGGTATCGATCACCACTGCGGTTCATCCCGTTCACGATCTGCTCGCTGTTGTGATTGATTCGCGCCGGCCTCGTCTTGCGGTTCGTATAGCGTTTCCCTATGGCTCACCGTTGATGCAAGCTGCCGACTGGAATGCGCCAGACAAACATCAAACGCGGATCATCGCGGATGAAAAGCTGATTGCGCGCCAGTTGGATGGAGATTCTTATTACGTCACTGTTCAGGGGAAAGTAAGACTTGAGAGCAGGCATACGCTGCTGTTAACAGGTTCGCAGTTTGTCGTTGCGTTCTCTAAAGAACGTCCACGCGAAGCATTGCCAACTGCGGCTGAGACGATCGCTGCAAGCGAGCGACACTGGAAACAGTTCTGGACACGCGGCGCGGCAGTCGAGTTGGCCCATAGTAGAGACAAGCGAGCGATCGAGCTCGAGCGAAGAGTTGTGCTCTCGCAATATCTCACTGCAATTCAGTGTTCGGGCAGCATGCCGCCTCAGGAAACCGGACTCACCGTTAACAGTTGGTACGGAAAATTTCACCTCGAAATGCACTGGTGGCATGCGACGCACTTTGCTCTTTGGAACCGCCTGCCGTTGTTTGAGCGAAGTCTTCACTGGTATGAATCGATTCTTCCGCGTGCAATCGAACTCGCCCGGTCGCAGGGTTATCGCGGTGCGCGTTGGCCCAAGATGGTTGGACCGGAGGGGCGCGACAGTCCCTCACCGATCGGTCCGCTGCTCATCTGGCAACAACCACATCCGATCTTTTACGCTGAGCTTTGCTACCAGTCACGCCCGAAGCGGAGCACGTTACAGAAGTATCGTCAGCTTGTATTTCAGTCGGCTGAGTTCATGGCCAGCTACGCCTTCTTCGACAAGCGAACATCACGCTACATGCTCGGACCACCGGTGATTCCCGCGCAGGAGAATCATCCACCAGCAGAAACGTGGAATCCCACATTTGAACTTTCGTACTGGTCGTATGGACTAAAGATCGCACAACGATGGCGCCAGCGATTGGGACTCGGAAGAAACGCAGAGTGGGAACGCGTGATTCGGCACCTCTCGCCGTTGCCGGTAAAGAATGGCGTGTATCTCGCGCATGAAAACTGTCCCGAGACGTATGGGGAAAGGAACTACGATCATCCGTCAATGCTCGGCGCGCTCGGCGTTCTTCCGGGCGATGGCGTCGATAAGGAAACGATGCGTCGCACGTTGCGTGAGACGATGCAGCGTTGGCAGTGGGATAAGACGTGGGGTTGGGACTATCCGATGACGGCGATGACTGCCGCTCGGCTTGGTGAAACGAGTATCGCGATCGACGCCTTGATGATGAACACCGAGAAGAATCGTTATTTAACAAACGGACACAACTGGCAGCGACCAAATCTGCCGTGTTATCTACCCGGGAACGGCGGTCTGCTTTATGCGATAGCGATGATGGCTGGTGGTTGGAAAGGCGGACCTAAGACGAACGCTCCCGGCTTTCCTTCAGACTCCTGGACCGTCCATGCGGAAAACCTATCCACAGATTACACAGAATCTGCGTAATCTGTGGATACCTACTGCCAGCCGCAAAGCTTCGGTGTTGGATTCGCGTTCGCAATATCGAAGAAGCGTTTCTCGTACTTCTTCGCGTACAGATCGACGCTGTGCCGGATACGATTGAACAACGAACAACGCATGTCGTCCGAAGTAATGCGGTCGCGCAAGTACAGCATGGCATTCGTTTCACCCCAGTATTCACGGTCTTCCCAGATCGTGACCGGTGTGCCGCCCATCTGCTGCGCAAGATCCTCCAGCTTCGGATCGCCGGCCTTGCGTCCATTCGCCAGAAAGATCTTGTTGTACTGCGGAATCAACTGCCCTTGAAGCTGGTAAAGATGCGAGTCGACTTGCGCCGTGCGAATCACGTGACCAAACTCATGTGCAAGCTTCGTCGCCGCGAGCGTGTTCCCGCTGATCGGCACATACGATTCAGTTGACATGAGTGAGTTCATCACCGGGAAGTAAATGGGATTCGGATATCCGTTATCCAAACGGCTGCCGAGCGTGATCGTCGCTGCAACCAGTTTGCCCGACGAGTCCCAACGATATTTTCCGGTCGCGGCGCCCTCGGCGTTGTCG
Source organism: Pyrinomonadaceae bacterium (assembly GCA_036006625.1). Classification (GTDB taxonomy): domain Bacteria; phylum Acidobacteriota; class Blastocatellia; order Pyrinomonadales; family Pyrinomonadaceae; genus PSRF01. The sequence goes on from DASYPN010000006.1 coordinate 31,658, forward strand.
CGCGACACGGTGATCGTCAACGTGAAGTCCGGATTTTTCGCGTATATATCCCACTGCTCGCGGCCGGCTTCGGTGGAAAGGAAATCCTTCTTCCAGGCGAGATACCTCGCAGAATATTTGGCGGGAATGACTTCCTTGACGCCGCCCTCGTCAGAGGTTGGAGTGACGTACGTTTCCGACTCCGTTCCGTGATATTCCGATACCAGTGAGGGCATCGACACATCCCGGAACGTGAGGCCCTTTTCGGCAGTGAAGCCGATCGCATTCAATGAGAGTAAAACGAAAAGAACTAGTGCCAGGCTGATGATAATACGCGACAATTTCATGCGATCTGGTCCTCCCGGAACCGTAAACGTAACGTGAACAGCGGGGCGTAACCTGGGAGCTTCAAGTGTAGTCTGGGCAAATTTTTCTAAACTAAGTTCACTGAGAAGTCAAACATTTTTTGCTCTAATTTGCTACAAAAACCGATGAGAACCAAACTGCTAGCGTGTTTACTCGTAGTCGTTGTTGTCGTCGCGCACGGTGTTGCGCAACAAAGGAGAGTTTTCGAAGGGGCGACGCTCGTTCTGCCGAGCGCCAAACTCAGATTCACGCGCGCACTTCGACTCCATAGCTTGTTCTATGAAATTGGCAGCACTCGGATCTATCCGACGAAGCAACAGTTCAGCACACCCGCGTCCGGCATCCCTGCAAGCGGTTGGACAAAGACGGTCGAAATGCCCGATGGTCGTAAAATCACTGTCTCGGTTACTCGCGCTCTAGACAACTTCAACATCAGTTTCAAAGCTGAGCCTGACAACGACATTGGCAAGTGGGGAATCTCCATCGACTCAACTCCGCAAGAGTATTACACGGGTCTGATGGAGCGTGTGGTTGATGGACCACAAGCTAAATCGTGGGCCCCCGGCATCACTCAAGCGATGGATTTACGCGGGCAGAAAGTGGACATGATCATCAAGCCCACCACGTCAGTGTACGCTCCGTTCTACTTGTCTTCGCGTGGCTATGCGGTTTTTGTTAAAGGCAACTGGCCCGGAGTATTCGATCTCACCGCCCACGCCAGCAGCGTTGCAATCGAGTTCGAAGGTCCATCCTTCGAGATGAAAGTCTACACGGCGTCAGATCCGGCGACGCTCGTTCGTCAACACGCACTGGACGCTGGTGCACCTTTTTTGCCTCCAAAATGGATCTACAGCCCGTGGCGCTGGCGCGACGAACACACGCAACGCGCGACCTACTACGACGGCACCACAGTCACTGGTCCATTCAACTCCGAGATCATGGAAGACGTGCTGATGATGCGCGCCTTCGGGATTCCAAACGGCGTTTACTGGATCGATCGTCCCTGGGGACCAGGCAAGCCCTGGGGTTACGACGATTTCGACATTGATGAAAATCGTCTGCCGAACTTTGCGCGGATGGTGAAGTGGCTTGACGGTAACGACACCAGGACTGTGCTTTGGATCGCGCCCTTCTTCCAGGGAAAGATGATGCATGAAGCCACCGCGAAAGGTTACACACTCGCGGGGCAAGTGCGACCTGTTAACGGCAACAACTATCCGATGGTCGACTTCACCAACCCTGACGCGCGCAGGTACTGGCAGGAAGGTGTCGGCAAACTTCTCAAGTTGGGTGTGGCCGGGTTCAAAATGGATCGCGCTGAAGAAGACATTCCTGAATCGGGTCCTTACAAAGTGTTTGACGGCCGCACGATTCGCGAAAATCGGAACGCATACCCGGCGATGTACGTGAAAGCCGTGTACGAAATCGCAAGTAAGTATCGTGGTAACGACATCGCGTTGATGCCGCGCGCGGCTTACACGGGCAGTTCTCATTACGCAGTGTTTTGGGGCGGGGATATCGGCGGCACACAGGAGGGTTTGCGCGCGTCGATCATCGCCCTGCAGCGATCGGCGGTGATGGGTTATCCAAACTGGGGCTCTGATATTTGCGGTTACAATCAGCAACTGCTTGAACAGGAAGTCTGCGGGAGATGGCTGGCTTTTGGCGCGTTGAATCCCATCATGGAGGTTGGACCAACGCGTAACGTTGCGTTCTGGAACCTGCCACGCGAGCCGAAGTACGACACGCACTTGATTGCGATGTGGCGCATGTATGCGCGACTGCATCAACGCTTGATTGACTACAGTTACGCGCACGCGCTTGAAGCGACGAAGACGGGCATGCCGATCGTTCGTCCACTGTTTTTGGTCGATCCGGATGCACCGGCAGCGTGGTCCAACTGGTGGACTTATCTTTACGGCCGCGACATCCTCGTCTCGCCGGTTTGGGAAAAAGGGAAGCGCGAACAGCAGGTATACTTGCCGGGCGGACAACGCTGGCGTGATGCGTGGACTGGAAAGGTCTATCGTGGTGGACAGACAATCACGGTTCCGGCGGCGATGCATCAATTGCCGTTGTTCGTTCGTGTTGGTGCGAGAGTTGAGCTTGGCGATCTGAACACGGAGTGGAAAGAGAGTCTGGAGATTACTGAGAAGAAACCGGATTTGAAAAAGCTCGATGCCGAGTTGAGACAAAGATTTCAGGATTAGCAAAATTTACAAGATTTATCCTGCCAATCCTGAAAATCTTGTTAATCCTGTCTAGAAGCATGCTAAAGGTTCGCGTAATTTTCATCGCCGCGCTGTTAAGCCTCTGCCTGTTACCGGCGCGCGCTCAGGTGCAGCCGCATGTTACGGTGCCTCAGAATCTGAGCGGCGTGTGGCGGTTCGCTCTCGATCGAAACGACGAAGGCGTCAATCAACAGTGGTTCAGCGTCCGCTTGCCCCAGACGATCAAGCTGCCCGGCATTCTCCAGGATCAAAACCAGGGCGACGAAATCACGACGAAGACGCCGTGGGTCTTATCACTCTACGATCATTTCTGGTTCCTCCGCGAAGACTACAAAGACTACACCGAGCGGCCCATCAAAGTTCCTTTCCTCTCTCAACCGCCGCGCCACTATCTCGGCGTTGCCTGGTATCAACGCGACGTGATTATCCAGCCAACCTGGGCCGGTCGCCGCGTCGTCCTGACACTCGAACGCCCACACTGGGAAACAACCGTGTGGCTCGACAACAAAAAAATCGGTTCCGAAAGAAGTCTGGTCACACCACACGTTTTTGACTTCGGCACTGTATCGCCCGGCCGTCATCAACTCACTATCCGCGTCGACAATCGCATGATCATGCCCTACCGGCCCGATGCGCACAGTGTTTCAGATTCACTGGCGGCGAGTTGGAATGGCATCACGGGAAAGATTCAGCTCTCTTCGACCGGACGCGTCTGGATCGAAGATGCGCAAGTCTTTCCGCGGCTCGCGTCGAAAACACTGCTCATTAAAGTCCGCATCGGTAATCAAACCGGATTGAGTGGATCAGGAACATTAACAGCAGTCTGGCCCGACGTAGGTGTTGTTCCAGTGACGTGGGACGAGAATGGCGGCGTTGCAGAAGTCGAAGTTCCCATTCGGCCTGACGCAGTCAAATGGGACGAGTTTCATCCCGCCGTCTATCCACTTCGTTTGTGGCTCAGCGGAAATGGCATCAATGAAAATCTCGAGTTGAAAGTCGGACTGCGTGAGTTCAAGGCCGAAGGAAAAGAGTTTCAACTCAACGGCCGTGCAATCATGTTTAGAGGCACGCACCACGGCGGCGACTTCCCACTAACAGGCTTCGCTCCGACTAACGTTGAATATTGGAAACACTTATTCGAGCTCTGTCGCACCTGGGGATTGAACCACATGCGCTTTCATTCATGGTGTCCGCCGGAAGCGGCGTTTGAAGCGGCGGATAGTCTCGGCTTCTATCTGCAACCCGAGCCCGGAATGTGGAACGAGATCAGTCCCGACACGCCGATGGAGCGAACGCTTTACGAAGAAACCGAGCGGATGATCAAGGCTTACGGCAATCATCCTTCGTTCATGTTGCTGTCGGCGAGTAATGAGCCGAAAGGGGATTGGCAGTTTGCATTAGCAAAATGGGCAGACTTCTTTCGCAAGAAAGATCCACGTCGCTTGTACACGCGCGGGACTGGTCACACGGAAAGGCAAATCGAGAACGTCACTGAAGGTAGTGACTATCTCGCGATTCAACGCATTGGACCAAAGATGCTGCGACGCGAATCGGGCTGGTTTGGCGCCGATTACGCTGAATCGCTTGAAGGCATCAACATACCCGTCATTTCGCACGAGATTGGTCAATGGTGTGCTTATCCCGATTTCGACGTGATAAACAAGTTCAAGGGTTACATGCGGCCCGGTAATTACGAGATCTTTCGCGACTCGCTCAAAGCGCATGGGATGCTCGAACTCAATAAGGCATTCGCGGATGCTTCCGGTCATTTTCAAGTTGCAGTTTACAAAGAGGAGATCGAGGCAAATCTGCGAACGCGTGGGCTCAGTGGTTTTCAACTTCTCGATCTGCACGACTATCTCGGACAGGGCACAGCGCTTGTCGGATTGCTCGATCCATTCTGGGAGCCGAAGAGTTATGTGAAGGCTGAGGAGTTCAAAGACTTCTGCAATACGACGGTCCCGTTAGCTCGTTTTCCAAAATACGTTTTCACAGAAACCGAGCGACTTGAAGTGCCGGTGGAAGTCGCTCACTACGGCGCCGAGCCGATGGAAGACGGGAAGGGCGTTTGGAGCATCGATGACGACTTGATTGGCGAATGGGACGCGAAGACGATCCCGATCGGCAAGAACATTGAACTGGGAAATGTTTCTGTCAATCTCGCGAAGGTCGGACCCGGCGAGCACACGTTAACGGTGACGCTTGCACCGTCAACCTTCTTTGCGCCAATCACCCGCAAAATTATCTCGCGACCGAACGTTGTGCGTGGCTCGACGTATTTTGAGAATAGCTGGAAGTTTTACGTTTACCCGCCTGCTGAAGTCATTGCGCGATCGAGCACTGATCCGCCGCTTGGTTCTTTATGTGAGAAGTCGCGCGTGACTGATGTTCTGGTCACGAACTCCTGGGAAGAAGCCGAAGCAACGCTCGCGCGTGGTGGCAAGGTTCTGTTTTCGCCGCGCAGCAACGATCTGGATTGGTCGAGTCCGCCGCTGGATGTTGTGCCGATCTTCTGGAATCGCCAGATGATGCCGTCATGGGGACGCATGTTAGGGCTGTGGATCAAGCTAAATAGCGGCACGACCAGAGATCATATGATCGATGGATTTTTGACGTCCGAGCATTTCGACTGGCAATGGGCTGAGATCGTTCGCGGGACGCGAGCGATTAACATTGATCGTTTGCCGGCCGAATTGGAGCCCGTAGTGTGGGCCATCGACGATTGGAATCGAAACTACAAACTCGGCCTGTTGTTTGAGGGAGGCGTTGGTAAAGGTAAGTTGCTTGTTTCTGCGATCGATGTCACGAAAGAGAACGACACTAATCCCGTGTTGGCCCAACTGCGCCACTCGTTGCTTAGGTACATGAAGGGCGATTGTTTTCAACCCAGCGTTGGAATTACTCAGGGGGAGATGCGCAGCTTGCTCTTTGACACGCGCATCATGGCCAAACTCGGGGCGAAAGCCGAATTCGAAGGCGTGCCGGCCGGTTCTTCAATTGATGGTGACCCGAACACGTACGTGCTGGTGGGCGATCAGCGTGGACCCGCTCGCGAGCAGGTGGAGCTTATGATTACGTTCCGCGCGCCTGTGGCAATGTCGGGCGTCGTGTTGATGTCGCGGCAGAATCATCGCGAGCATGAAGGTGACATTCGTGAGTTTGCTATTCAGGCAAGCGACGACGGAAAGGTTTGGTCGGATATTGCACGCGGCGAATTGCTTTCGACCTTCGCTCCGCAACGTGTCGAATTCTCGCGCGTCAATACTGCCCGTTATCTGAAACTGATATCGCTTTCTGGTTTCGGAACTGATAAGACAACAGCACTGGCGGAAATAGCAGTTATTTACGCAGGATCAAAGCTGCCACAATAGGGCCACAAAGGCGCTCGCCTGAGAGTCGGAAATTCAGTCTGAGCAGCGCCAAAGGCGCGCAATATGATAGCCAGGGGCAAGCGCGAAGCGCGTCGCCCCTGGGTAACAGAATTAGGTTGAAGCGAGCACTGAAAGTGCGAAATATCATCTCGGTTTGTGGGTTCCGTCATAAAGTGAAATCGGCCTTGTCGTTCCCGCTAACAGAAATAAGTGAGCGTAGGACTCAAAGTGCCCGACCGATAATCTTTTCAATTTCTTCTTTCATGCCAGGGTATACGTCAGGTTTGGCGCCGGCAGCAAGAAGCAACTCCATAACGGGAGCAAAATCGATATCCGGTTCTCCGTTGTGCGCCGACCACAGCGCCTGGTCCAGAACTGTTCCACCATAGCAGTTGAATACTTCCAGGGGAGCCCCTCGATCCAGGAGTAACTTAATGATCTCCAACTGGCCGCGATGTGCAGCAAGATGCAAAGCAGTCTGGTCAGTGCCAGCGCCTGAGCTGAGATCCACTCCCTTGTCGAGCAGGAATTTCACGACATCCATTCGCCCATATTCGCATGCCCAAATAAAACCCTTTTCGAGCTGACGCTTTGTCGCTTCCGGTTTCAGAGTACTATCGTCGTTAAAGAAACTCTTGACCACTTCAAGATCGCCGACGCCGGCTGCGCCTTCGAGATCCAGCTTTGCACCGTGCTCCGCAAGAAACTTCGCTGACTCAGGCCGATCGTTGTGAAGTGCTGCGAGTAACGGATTCCATTGACCTGGCGATCCGTCGACTGACGCGCCGCGCTTAAGGAGTGTTTCAAGCAGAGAGATTTGTACGCCAGCACGATAGGTGTGAACGCTCGTGGCTACAAGGCCAAGCGTGGTGCCACTCCCTATATTATTCCCAGTGAGCGCATCAACTTCAGCACCGCGCTCCAGCAGCAGCTCGGCTAGCTCAACCGCATTCGGTGGCGATTTTTGGCGGTAGCCTTCGACGCCATTCGCACCGACGTAGTGAAGCAGAGTGCAACGATGCTCACGCGTCGAACGCTGGTGAATTAGTTGAGGCTCTTCATCAAGCAAACGCACGAGCGTAGCTACGTCGCCGTTGACAATCGCATCAGCCGCTCCTTCAAAGTTAGGATTCATTTTTATCAGCCACAGATTACACGGATTTACACGGATTTGCTTGTATCCTGGTTCTATTGAAATCGTCCGAGCAATTTCATTTAATAACCTACAAATTTCACTTTATGACCGACAAAATTTCATTTAATGCCGGATCCCACACGGTTATTCCGCTCCTTCAGAGCTTCACGGTCATTCACGGTGTTACCCAGGGGCGACGCGCCTCGCTCTGCTCGGCGCTTGCCCCTGGCTATCATATTGCGCGCCTTTGGCGCTGCGCGATCTGAATTCCAACTTTGAGAGCACACCACAAAAGCGCGCAAGGAGAATAGATGAAAAGACGAATCGACCGACGAAGTTTCGTTAAGGGCGGCAGCGTGGGGTTGGTTGGACTTTCGTTGTTTCCGCTGACGTCTAAAGCCGCACAGGACGGATCAGATTCCGGCAGACGAGTTTATCCGCTCAACCGTAAATGGCTTTTCAGCGAGAAGAACACGTCCGGCGGGACGGCACTGCGTTTTGACGACACGCGCTTCACCCACGTGACGATTCCGCATACGAACAAAATGATGCCGTGGCATGGATTCGACGACAAAGACTATCAGTTTGTCTCGCTTTATCGGCGCCGTTTTCAGTTGCCTCCGAGTGCTAACGGCAAGCGCGTCTTCGTTGACTTTGGCGGCGTGATGACGGCGGCCACTGTTCATATCAATGGTCATCGACTGGCTGAGTATCGCGGTGGTTACACGCCGTTCTCGTATGAGTTGACGCAATTTGTGAACTGGCGCGGCGACAATGTGATTGCGGTTGAAGTGGACTCAACTGAACGAAAAGACATACCACCGTTTGGTGGTGAGATTGATTATCTGACGTTTGGAGGTATCTATCGCGATGTTGAATTGCGAATCGTGCCGCAGACGTTTATTGAGAACGTGTTTGCAAAACCCGTGGATGTTTTGGGTTCGGGACGTCGTCTTCAGGTGCGTTGTTTTCTCGAGAATGCAGGCTCATCTATGCAGTTGAAGGTGGAATTGTTAGACGGTTCGCGCGTAGTTGCGACGAAAGAAGCAGACGTCCCATCGGGAAGTTCCAACGTCGACGTGTCACTCACGAATCTTGGAGCAATACAACTGTGGGAGCTCGATCGTCCGAAACTCTACGACGTCCGAGTGACCTTGCTTGAGAATGGTCGAAGCACCGACGAATACAAAACACGCACGGGCTTTCGTGAAGCGCGTTTCACGCCCGACGGTTTCTTCCTGAACGGAAAACATCTCAAGCTCCGCGGCCTGAATCGCCATCAAACATTTCCATTTGTTGGTCAGGCAATGCCTGCGCGCGTGCAGAAACGCGATGCGTGGATTCTCAAGAAAGAGTTGAAGTGCAACATCGTGCGCACGTCGCATTATCCGCAGTCGCCTCATTTCCTCGCTGCGTGTGACGAGTATGGCTTGCTGGTGCTCGAAGAGATTCCGGGCTGGCAGCACATCGGCGACCAGCAGTGGAAGGATCTGTCGGTGAGTTATGTAGAGAAGATGGTGCGTCGCGATTGGAATCATCCGTCCATCGTGCTCTGGGGCGTCAGAGTGAATGAGTCGCGTGACAATCACGACTTCTACACGCGCACGAATCAACTGGCACGTTCACTCGACGATTCACGCCAGACAGGCGGCATTCGTTACAACTACGAATCAGAGCTGCTCGAAGACGTCTTCACCATGAACGACTTTCAGATTCCGCTGCGTCCGCCGAAGCACCCGCTCTATCTGAACACGGAATTCATCGGTCACATGTATCCGACGAAGCGCAACGACAATGTTGAGCGTGTTACGGAACATGCGATGCGACACGCGCGCGTGCATAACCAGCTTGCCTCTGACAAGCGATATGCAGGCGGCATCGGGTGGTGCGCGTTTGACTACAACACTCACGCCAATTTCTGTTCCACCGATCGCATTTGCTATCACGGCGTCGGGGACATTTTCCGGATTGCTAAACCGGCTGGAGGTTTTTACAAGTCGCAGTGCGATCCGGCGGAAGAGATCGTTTTGGAGCCCGCGTTTGACTGGTCGCGTGGTGACCGGAACGAGAGCTTCAACGTCGCGATGGTGTCGTCCAACTGCGAGCATCTCAAGATCTACATTGGTAAGAATCTTGTCGCAGACATCGATCCGGATCGAGAGAACTTCCCGCATCTGAAGTATCCACCGTTCGTTACGAACTTGCGCAGCGGAATCAATAAAGGCTGGGGCGACATGACGCTCGAAGGTTACATCGGCGGGAAGCTCGTAATCACCAAAAAGCTGTCGGGGCAGGGTGCTGATCGACAGTTTCACATGGATGCGGACGATCGCGAGTTGAATGGTGATGGGATCGATGCGACGCGTGTCGTGTTGAAGGTGACTGATGAATACGGTGCTGTGAGGCCGTTGGCGAACGCAGCGATCAGTTTCAGTATTACCGGGCCAGGGCAAATCATTGGCGAGAATCCGTTCGCGTTGGTTGGTGGTGTTGGAGCTATTTGGATCAAAGCCCGTGAGGCTCCTGGTGTGATACGACTAACGGGAAAACATCCATATCTCGGCGAGAAGACCATCGAGATAATAGTAAAGAGCCAGCGCGCCGAAATCTTGTAAAGCTTATTCAACCGAGGGCGGCCACGGAGGGCCGCCCCTACAGTTCGTTCCGCAGTGCGCAATAAACCTTCAGCACTTGGGCTTTTCGGCACGTACTGTCGGGGCGGCCCTCCGTGGCCGCCCTCGGTTTAAAGTGAAGCGAACTCAATCTCGAAGCGCGCGGCCATGCGGTAAAGCGTTTTGCGGTTGATGCCGAGGATTTCGGCGGTGCGTTTGCGATTGTTCCCGGTGGCTTCGAGAACGTGGAGGATGTAGCGTCGCTCGATCTCATCGAGATTCGGTAAGCCCGAAAAGAGTTGATCAAGCTCATCTGACGATAGCGGCGCGGTGTCGTGTGCGGGCTGCATACGAATGCGCGCTGGAAGATCGTCGACGCTAATAAGTCCGCCCTGATTCAACGTGATCGCGCGTTCGATCACATTCTCGAGTTCACGCACATTTCCCGGCCACGAGTACGCCGCCAGGCACTGCATACTCTTCTGATCGGTAGCGACAGCCGTTGGTCCCGGCGCATGCTTTCGAAGAAAGTGTGCGACGAGCAGATGAATATCTTCACGTCGTTGTCGCAACGGCGGTAGATGCAATTGAATAACATTGAGCCGATAGAGCAAGTCGCCCCGAAAAGTTCCCGCAGCAGAAAGCTTCTCGAGATCGGAGTTACTCGCAGCGATCACTCGTGCTCCAACTTTGATCGGATCATTGCCGCCGACCGGAACGACCTCACGCTCCTGCAAGACTCGGAGTAACTTCACCTGCAAGCCGGCACTCGTCTCACTGATCTCGTCGAGAAATACCGTGCCTTCACCAGCCTGCTCAAAGATCCCACGCTTGTTCGCAATCGCTCCGGTGAACGAACCCTTAACGTGTCCAAACAATTCCGACTCGAGCAGCGTTTCGGTCAGCGCGCCGCAATTCACAGCGACAAAACGTTCAGACGATCGTGTTCCGTGGTTGTGAATGGCGCGCGCCACGAGTTCCTTACCCGTTCCGGATTCTCCTGTAATCAGAACCGCGGCACGTGAATCAGAGACGCGTGCGATCATCTTGTAAATCTCGAGCATTGCCGGCGTGCGGCCGATCAGTCCCGAGGCTCTCTCGTCGTCATCAAGATCAGATGCGACTTGTTTTCCAGTTCCGTTTGCGAGGGCGCGTCGCACGATTGCAACCAGCTCGTCGATATTGAATGGCTTGCTGATGTAATCGAATGCACCTTCTTTGACTGCGCGCACGGCGGTCTCGATTGAGCCAAAAGCCGTCATCAGCACGACCGGAATCGACGGATACTCGCGACGCACGATTTCCAGCAACGACAAACCATCGAGCCGAGTCTTCATGCGAATATCGCTGAGCAACAGATCCGGCGGTTGCTGGGCCACCGTTGCGAGTGCTGCCTCGCCGCTATTTGCGAACACAGCGCTAAAACCCTCGCGCGCGAATACCTCGCAAAGGAGTTCACACGTGACCGAGTCGTCATCGACCGTAAGAATCTGCGGGATCTTACGCGGCATCTAAGCTCACCTCAGCAAATTCCGCTGCCGTCACAGACTTTGCGTCAGCTACCGGCAGCACGACGCGAAACTCCGCGCCCTTTTCAATCTCCACGCAATCGATCTTTCCACCATGTTCGATAACGATCTCGCGCGCGATTGCGAGACCCAGACCGCTGCCTGATTTCTTTGTGGTCCACATCGGTTCGAAAAGGTGCGTCTTCGCCTCGTCGCTGATACCTGTTCCGGAATCGATTAGCCGCATCTCGATTACCTTTTCACGATCGAGGTAGTTCGTAACAAACTTCATCTCACCACCCCGCGGCATCGCTTCGAGACTGTTGTTCACAAGGTTGAGAAACACCTGGTGCAGACTCTCATGATCGGCCAGAACGTACGGCAATCCCTCGTCGAGTTGTTGCTTAACGGTAATCTTGTGCGATTCGAAGATCGGCGCGACCAGCAGTAGCAATTCTTCAACGACCAGGTTGATGTCTGTAGGCTGTGGAGCAATTGGCCGGCGGTGTGTGCGTTCGAGCAAACTCTTCACGGATTGCACGATCGAAGCGAGTTGCGCATTGATGATCTTCAGGCGTCGTTGTGTGTCGCCACAGCTCGGGTGATTTCGAGCAAGCAGTTGCAGGTGGCCGTTGATAGCATTCAGAGGCGTCCCGATTTCGTGTGCGAGAGAAGCCGTTACCTGGCCAATCGCTGCGAGCCGTTCGGCATGCGACAACCGCTGCTGTGTACGGATCAGATTTCCGTTAGCAGCGCGCAACTCAGTCGTCGCGAGATGAACTTTCTTCACGAGCTGGTTGTTCAAACTGCCAATCTGGCTTAGTAAGTCTTCACGCTCTCGAGATCTGGACGCAATGTCGTCCATCATTTGATTAAACCCACTCGCGATCTCACCCAACTCGTCGTCTCGATGCACGGGTGAACGAGCAGAGAGATCGCCTTTGCGAGCATGGGCCATCGTCAGGACGATTTCTTTCACCGGTTTGCGGAAGAAGTAGACAAACAGCAGATACAGCAAGAGCATCGCGGCGATCACGGCGCCAAACAACACGAGGTTGTATTCGCGATGAAGACTGCTGACGAGGTTGCGATGATAACCTTTGAGAACGAGGGCCTTGATGAAGCCACTGTGTTGGCCGTTACTCACGGGCGTCGTGATCAGCCAGTACTGACCGTTGTTGCGATTGATCTCCGTGGATGTTGCAGACTTGATTGTTGGCCCTTCGGAGTCCCACGACGCGAGCAGATCGTTCGTGCCGGTGGCAGTCGTGGCAATCAGTCGCGGAACCGTTGGTTGATTCTCGTAAACATCGATCTGTCTGAAGTCAGGTCGCGAACTGACGACAACTTGCATTTCCTGCTGTAGATCTTCGAGGTTTAAAAAATAGTCGTACTGCGCAATCCGGTTTCCGAGCGCAACGGTCTGGCTGACGGCGTTGTCGTAGTGGTCCCTCTCGATCAGTGATCTAATTCTGCCACTGTGGAGGTACGATGACGCGAGCAGGATCAACGACATCGAACCTGCCACAAGTAGCAGAATCTTTTGCTGAAGATTGAGGCGTATACGCATCGCGAACGCACACCGCAATTTCAAAGCCACACCCGATAACGCCGAAGGCGTTCGCTAATTTCAGCCCAGGGTTGGAGCGGAGCGACAACCGTGGGTTAGTGCATAAGTAAGAACAATTAACCCTGAAAGGGTTCGGCAATTGGCGAACCCTTTCAGGGTTTCGAGGTTATTGGAATTGTTTACCCAGGGTTGTCGCTCCGCTCCAACCCTGGGCTGAAATTAGCGAACGCCTTCGGCGTTATAGAGTGTGGCTAATTAGGGTCGAGGGGCAAAATGGCCACAGTGGCTTTATCGATCCCGTAGCGTTCGATCATTCGATAAAGCGTGCGGCGATCGATGCCGAGGGTTTCAGCGGCGCGTGTGCGATTGCCGCCCGCGACTTCGAGGATGTAGAGCAGGTAACGTCGTTCGAGTTCGTCGAGCGCCGGCAGATCTTCGAAGAGAGCAGAGAGTGGTGAACGTGCGGCGCTGCGCACCTGGGCCGATTGAAGTTTCTCAGGCAGATCTTCCGGATCGATCGCATGACCGCGCGCGTGCAGTACGGCGTATTCGATCGCCGATTCAAGCTCGCGCACATTTCCCGGCCAGTTATAAGCCACCAGGGTGCGGATAGTTTCTTCCGACAGAGTCAGTTGCTTATGGCCTTCCCGGTCGAGCACCACGCTGAGGAAGCGCTCGGCCAGCATCGGAATATCTGTGCGACGCTCTTTGAGTGAAGGCACTCGCAACGTTACCACGCTGAGGCGATAAAAGAGATCTTCACGAAACTTTCCTGCCTTTACGTCCTGCTCGAGGTTGCGGTTTGTGGCCGCAAGGATACGAGCATC
>DASYPN010000007.1:0-1689 GCA_036006625.1 Pyrinomonadaceae bacterium
CTCACTCCCAGCGGTGGTGATTTTGCGCTTAAGAAATATGACAGCTATCGACGCGACAGGTCTGCACGAGTTGGAGAAGCTGGCTGAACGGCTGCGCGCGACGGGCCGAACGCTGCTGCTGTGTGGCGCCCGTAGTCAACCCGACCAGTTGTTGAGGCAGTCTGATTTCCTGCAATTTCTCGGCGAAGAGAACATGCTTCCGCACGTTGAAGCAGCGCTATCGCGCGCTCGCGAAATCCATGAGGGCCGAGCCGCCGATCCGGGGACAAAGGTGCCGCGTGTTGACGGTGCCGCCTCCCGTGCGTGATGACCAAACCGTAAAGTTTCGCGGCGGCATCTGATTCCAGTTATTCCCATTTCCCTTTGCGCCACCTTTTTCTGAAAGGTTCTCCAGAGCCGGCAGCGATCGCTGGCGGCATCAGGAACGCTCCCACCTCGATTACTACCTGGCCGAGCGTCTTGCTCTCAACATCAAGCCTTCCCTTGCGGACGAAGGCTCTCCACAGTGCTTGCTTGGTCGGGTCTTCGCTGAACTCTTCGGTAAGACCTCGCGGTGTTTGTTGGGGCAACGGCGTAGCCCGACGCGCAAACGTCGCCGCTATTGCTCTCGCAAGAATAGCGCCTTCGAATTCCATGCCTCTTGAAAGGCTCCAAATGTCATAGAAGTCTTTGATCCGAGTGTTAAGGAGATCGAGCGCGACGAGCGCTTGAAACTTCTCCGCAATGGCACTCTCCCGGGTGTAGCCGAGTAGCCGCGGTGCACCCATGCCAAGTAGGTCCGGCAAGTCGATCCAGATCGGCTCTGGCACAACGACGTCGCCGAAACCAAAATCGAGCTGTACGTTCAATTTGATCTTACCCAAGGTTCCTCGCAGCCGAGTACGTACGCCTTCATATGCTTTACCCTTCACGATGACTTCGCCTCGCACACTCTGCGGGTCGAATTCGACTCCGTCCGCGTCGACTTCAACTGTTGCACACGCGCGGACAATCTGCTCAAGATTCTCAACGGTATTTGAGACTCGCCCCAGCATGTCGATGTCCATCGTAGGTCGCGCCAGCGGAGCATCCCATGCCTGAAGCATCTGTGCTCCCTTCAGCACGAACTGTTCAGCATAAGCAGAGCGACTGAAACGAAACAGGAAACGCTGGATGGCGAAATACTGGAGCAACTCATTGAACGGTCGGTTCGTCTGGCGCGCGAGATTGAGTAGTCGCTGATGCACTGATGCCGGAACATTCGTGGGTGGACGGCTGGTCATTGATCTCACTTCACGACAGGGCTTCAAGATACGGACGCATGATTCGCTCAACACGGCATCGCCGCGCATAGTTGACGAGCTTCCTTAGTTGGAATCCCTTTCGCACGCGACACAGCTTTAGCGCCTCAAGTGCAACATCGAGGCCAATCTTGTGCCGAAACTTAAAGCAGTCCGCAACCGTCTTCTCCGGATCGAAGATACGCACCGGTATGCCGTCAAGATTGTGGATCTCAACGCCGGCGGAAAAGCTGTCGTTCGAGAACGTGAATACTCTGAGCGGCGGATAATCGAGACGCGGTGGTTTCGATCCACGCGGAAGCGCGACATGGACTTCGTGTGGGACCTCAGTCGTGATCTCGTGAAAGGCAAGAGCCGAGATCAGACAGACTACGGAGTCGGGGATCCGAGTCGCAACCGTAACCAGATC
>DASYPN010000008.1:0-3899 GCA_036006625.1 Pyrinomonadaceae bacterium
TCGCGCGCCACAATCTCCGCCTCCATCTCCGGTGGCGGATAGTCAAACTCGATCGCTACAAACCGCTGGCGTGTCGACTGTTTCAAGTCTTTCAGTATTGACTGATAACCGGGGTTATAAGAAACCACCAGCATGAAGTCACTGGGTGCTTCAACGATCGTGCCCAGTTTTTCAATTGGTAAACGGCGACGGTGATCGGTCAACGGGTGAATGATCACGACTGTGTCTTTGCGCGCTTCGACTACCTCATCGAGATAGCAGATCGCGCCGTTGCGCACGGCTGAGGTCAACGGTCCGTCGTGCCAGATCGTCTCCTCACCCTCTAACAGAAAACGTCCGACGAGATCCGTAGACGACAAGTCTTCGTGGCAGGCGACGGTGATCAGCGGTCGCTCCAGTCGCCAAGCCATGTGTTCGACAAAACGCGTCTTGCCGCATCCGGTCGGGCCTTTGAGAATCACTGGAAGCCGTGCAGAGTGAGCAGCTTCGAAGAGTTCGACCTCACGGCCAACAGCCAAATAATAAGGTTCAGTGGCGACTCGGTAGTCTTGGATTGCGCTTTCGGCCATTTGCGGGCATCTTAACATTCGAGTAGAAAGGGACCAAATTAGGTAGTTCTAAGCAGTATGAAAATCGCGGTAGCAATGAGTGGTGGCGTGGATTCGTCCGCGGCCGCGGCAATTCTCAAAGAGCAGGGGCACGAGCTCGTCGGCTTCACGATGCAATTGTGGGATCAGCGACGAGGTATCAATGTGGACGAGAATGGCGATCCATTGCCGTCTCGCTGCTGTTCGCTCGACGATGTTTACGACGCGCGTCGTGTCGCCGAAGAACTCGGCTTTCCATTTTATGTTTTGAATCTGGAACGCGACTTCGAGCGCGACGTGATTCAACCATTCGTCTCCAGTTATCTCAGCGGCGAGACACCGATTCCGTGTGTGTCGTGCAACAGTCGTTTGAAGTTCGCTTCACTCGATCGACTCGCGGTCAGCTTAGGCTGCGAGAAAGTGGCGACCGGCCACTACGCGCGCGTTGAATTCGACAGGGGCGGCAATCGTTACAAACTCCTGCGCGGGACAAACCAACAGAAAGACCAGTCGTATTTTCTCTGGGAACTGACGCAGCCACAGTTATCGCGCGCGTTGTTTCCGCTCGGCGAGATGTCGAAACCGGAAGCACGCGACGCCGCACGGCAACACGGATTGAACGGCGTTTCGGAAAAGAAAGAATCGCAGGAAATCTGTTTTGTTCCTGACGGTAATTACGCCGGATTTATCGATCGTTATCTTGAAGCGGAAAACGCGACGGAGCGTCTGCCGGGTGCTGGTGAGATAGTCGACACGACCGGCCGTGTGATTGGACACCACGAAGGCATTCATCGTTACACGGTCGGACAGCGTCGCGGAATGGGTATCGCGAATGAGCGGGCGTTGTACGTGATCTCGATCGATGCCGACAGGAATCGCGTCACGGCTGGGCCAGCCGAAGAGCTTCTGAGCAGTGAGTTCACTGTTGCACAAGTCAACTGGATTGCGTTTGACGATCCAAAAGCACCGGTGCGTGCTGAAGTGCGAGTTCGCTATCGTCACACGGCAGCATCCGCCACCATCACGCCCCTCGCGAACAATCGAGCGCGTATCGTCTTCGACGAGCCACAACGGGCGATCACGCCCGGGCAAGCCTCGGTCTTTTACCGTGGCGATGAGGTGGTCGGCGGCGGCTGGATTGTCAAATCCGTTTGAACTGGGGCGCCACCTTGGAGTGCGCCAACTTGTTGGCGCTTTAGTATTTTTACCAAAGCGGTAACAAGTTACCGCACTCCAAGGTAAAACCTTTTCCGCTGCACTAACGTACTCACTAACTGTATAACTAGCTCAAACCCTAACAAAAACTGAGGATTTAACGATGTCAGGAACACGAAAGGCAATTTTAATCATCGTCGGAATTTTGGGAGCGGTCGTCCTGGTGGTTGCCATCGGCGTCGCGCTCATCTGGGCGACGTTCCGCAAGAGCGAACCATCGATTCGCGACAACAGCGTGCTCACTCTCCGCGTCGCCGGCTCACTCCCGGACTACAGTCCCGACGATCCTTTTAAGAAATGGTTTGGCGGACCCGACCAGTCGCTGACCGGTCTCGTGATGCAGTTCAAAAAGGCGAAGGTCGACAAACGGATCAAGGCCATCCTGCTCGACATAAATCTTTCCGGTGTTGGTTGGGGCAAAGCTGAAGAGCTGCGCGACGCGATCACGGATTTCCGTTCGTCCGGCAAACCCGTCTACGCGTACATCGAGTTTGGTTTGAATAAGGAGTATTACATCGCGACAGCGTGCGACAAGATCATCGTGCCGCCGCCGGGCGAGTTGTTTATCACCGGGCTCGCGGCCGACGTGATGTTCTTCCGCGGCTCGCTCGATAAGCTCGGCATCTATCCCGACATTTTTCAGATCGGAAAGTACAAGAGTGCCGGCGACATGTTTACGCAGAAACAGATGACCGACGCTCATCGCGAATACATTAATTCTCTGCTCGACGATCTTTACGGTCGATACGTGACAGCGATCGCGCAGGCGCGTCATAAGACGCCTGAGGAAGTTCGTGCGCTGATTGACAACGCTCCGTACAATGCGGCGAAAGCGAAGGAAGCAGGACTCATCGACGAGGCGTTGTACAGAGACGACGTCGAGAAGGAATTCAAAAAACTTTTGGGTTACAAAGATACCGATCAGTTTCTATCGGTTCGTGGATCGGATTATCGCGACGTGTCGCCGGAGTCGCTGGGTCTGAACAAAGGCGAACGTATCGCGGTGATCTATGCGAGTGGTGACATCGGTTCGGGTAGTTCACAAAACAGTCCGTCGGGTGAGCAGTCGATTGGATCGGACACACTCGCGAAAGCACTGAACGATGCGGCGGCTGACAAGTCGCTCAAGGCGATCGTGTTGCGTGTGGATAGTCCGGGTGGTTCAGGTCTCGCGTCCGACATCATCTGGCACGCAGTTGAAGCGGCGAACGCGAAGAAGCCGGTGGTTGTTTCGATGAGCGACGTTGCTGCTTCGGGCGGTTATTACATCTCGGCGAGTGCGGCCAAGATCGTTGCTCAGCCGTCGACGATAACGGGTTCGATTGGCGTCGTTGCAGGCAAACCCGTGATGCGTGGATTCTACGATTGGCTCGGTATTTCGAATGAATACGTTCTGCGTGGCAAGACCGCGGGAATGTTTCGTGAGACGGAGAAGTTTTCTGACGAGGAGCGCGCGAAGTTTGAAGACTGGATCAAGACCACTTACTACCAGGACTTCGTGCCGAAAGTAGCGAAGGGTCGCAACAAGGATGCGCAGTCTGTCGATGCTGTGGGCCAGGGCCGCGTGTGGACCGGCGCACAGGCGAAGGATCGCGGTTTGGTGGATGACTTCGGCGGACTCGATAAAGCGATCGAAGTTGCGAAACAGCTCGCGAAGATTCCCGCGGACAAGGGTGTCGAGCGCGTGATCCTGCCTTACCCGACTACGTTTCTGCAGGAGTTGCTGAGTGGTGGTGGTGATAATTCAAACACACAGGTCGAGCAACAGCGCGCCGTGTTCGCGGCGATGCCGGAGGATGCGCGACGCGCGTTGCGATACATGCAGTTGATGGACAAGATGAAGAACGGCGAGTCGATGCTGTTGATGCCGTTCGACCTGCGCATTAAATAGGACTATAGGTCCTATATGACCAATAGGACCTATACTTTTTCAATTCGATCCATCCCACCCATGTACGGTCGCAGAATTTCAGGAATGATCACCGATCCATCTTCCTGCTGATAATTCTCCAGCACAGCAATCCACGTGCGGCCGATCGCGAGGCCGCTGCCGTTGAGCGTGTGCACAAACTCGGGTTTCGCTCCGCCCGCGCGACG
>DASYPN010000009.1:0-9739 GCA_036006625.1 Pyrinomonadaceae bacterium
TACCCTGCTTGCCACTGATCTTCTCCTCGTCTATCAGCCGCACAAGCGCACCTAACTCACTAGCTACGACAGGCGAGCTACCCGCCGAGATTCCACCCGCTTCGAGTTCGCGTAACAACTCCGTCCGAATCCAGTTTGCAGCGCTGCGCGGATTGCCCGACGCCTCTGCTGCAGCTTCGTAATAGTCCGCGAGGTCTCGATCCGAAACGAGCTGAGAAGCATCCGCAAAGCTCAAACCGTATTGCTCGCCAAATCGTTTCCGACGATTCTCCGGCAACTCCGGCATCGATCGTCGAACGTCGTCGATAAACTGCTCCGAGACGATCAGAGGTTGAAGATCCGGCTCCGGAAAATAACGATAGTCATGCGCCTCTTCCTTGGAACGCATCACACGCGTTTCCATCGCACGGTCGTCCCAGAGTCGCGTTTCCTGAGACAGCTTGCCACCCGATTCGAGAACCTTGATATGACGTGCAACTTCATACTCGATCGCGCGTTGCATGAAGCGAACAGAGTTCAAATTCTTCAGCTCCACCTTCGTTCCAAACTTCTCCTCGCCAATACGTCTCACGGAAACGTTCGCTTCACAACGCAGATTTCCCTTCTCCATGTCGGCTTCCGACGCGCCCACCCATTGCAGCGAACGACGCACGTGATTGACGTAATCGTAGGCTTCCCACGACGAACGAAAGTCAGGCTCTGTGACGATCTCGGCAAGGGGAACTCCAGCGCGATTCAGATCGATGTAGGAATAGCGATCGACATCGGGTAGACCTTCGTGCACGTTCTTGCCGGCGTCCTCTTCAAGATGAAGTCTCGTGATTCTGATCTTCTTCGGGCGCCACTCGATAGGGTGGCCAGCCTCATCGCGCTCAGCAGTCATGATCTCGAGCTCGCCGTTGGCGGAGAACGGCTGATCGTATTGCGAGATTTGGTAGCCCTTTGGTAAATCGGGATAAAAGTAATTCTTGCGCGCGAAGATCGATTGCTGATTGATCTGTAATCCGAGGGCGAGAGCCGCACGTGCGCCGAGTTCGACTACATGTTCGTTCAAAACCGGAAGCGCTCCGGGTAGACCAAGACAAGTCGGGCACGTGTTCGCGTTCGGCTCATCGCCGAAACGCGTTGCGCAGCCGCAGAAGATCTTCGACTCGGTGCTCAGTTGAGCGTGGATCTCAAGTCCGATAACTGTTTCCCAGCTCATCTATGTGATCCGCGTCTCCCGTGAGGTTGTGGATTGATCCGTACTCCGCGTGGTTGAAATATCAGCGGGCGGCCTTGCCGAAATGTTGGAAACGGAGTTATCGGCGTCGCGAGAAATCCGTCAAACGGAGAAGACTGAAATCGTCCGAACCGGTTGAATCGGCCACCTGTCACGCCAAAACCTATACCGTCGAATGGAAATCCCGAGAAGCCACCAAACGAATCGACGAACCGTACATTGTCCGAACTACGTCCCGCGTTGACAGCTGCTTCAGCACGCAACGCTTCTGCGCGACTGCGCCAGTAAGCTTCCTCCTGCGCGCGCATGCTGCGAACTTGTTCCAACGTGCGGTCTTCAATCGCTGTGACTTCTTGTTGCCGGTCTTCCATCGAAGGCAGGCCTAGTTCCCTGCGCTGGTTTTCATTCTCGACACGCGCCTGGCGAAATTTTTCGAGCTCCGCATTCGTGACCGTGCGTCCTGCGTTCGTCCGACGCTGCGGCTCAACAGGAACAACCGGTGCACTCGCTCTACGCAACAATGCGCCAGCTGACTCGGAGTTGGCACGTTCAGTTGCCGCGATATCAACTGTGTTGAGTTGAATCGTTACCTGCATGCCACTGCCCACATCGTATGTGAGCGTTGAGTTTGTGACGGCAAACTCGTTCGGAATTTCGACACGGCGACCGTCACGCATTACCACCGTATACGCACTAACTGCGGATACCGTTAAAGACAGAAACAGCGCTGCGAAGAAAATTCTACTTACACCCATGGTTCATACCTCAATTTCTAAAACTTTCCCAATAGTATACACCTCCTTGGAGTGCGGTGCCTTGGCACCGCTTTGGTAAAAATACTAAAGCGCCAACAAGTTGGCGCACTCCAAGGTGTGTAAAATTCTTTGCAACTGGCGGCTCTCTCTGGTATACATGCGGCGCACCAAAATAGAAACCTAAGTGTGGTCATTGAACGCGGTCGCCCGTTTCGCTTGGCGCAGCGCCGCTCGGTTCCAAACTCTTTCACATAGGAGCGAGTGAGAATGGCAAAGACGGTTTGCAAGATTTTGGGAGTCGTTTTTTTGCTGGTAGGTGTATGCGGATTTGCCGCACCAAATTTACTCGGCGCCCACCTTACGTTACAGCATAATCTGGTTCACATCGTCTCGGGCATTATTGCCCTTTATTTTGGCTTTGCTGGAACCTTGTCTGGAGCCAAGACTTTTTGTCTTGTCTTCGGCGTGGTTTATCTGGCGCTTGGCATTCTCGGGTTGGCACTTGGGGTTGGCGAGGACCGCATGTGGAATGTGGCCGGGATTCTCCATCTCGGCACCGCTGACCACGGCATTCACGTTTTGCTCGGCATCATCTTTCTGGCCGGCGGACTGTTTACTAAGAGAGTCGATTAAGTCTCTTTTTCAGGTTGCAAGGGAGAGTTCTGGTAAGTGGCGCACTCGCGTCCTCGATCTCCAAACCTTGCAACCTGATCAGTGTCATCCGTGGCTAAATTATCGGCGTGATACGCGGCCCACCGGTTATCGGGTGCGTGTCCACTAGAACTCTCACTTCAAAAACTTCCCGTAATAGTTCGGGTCTTAAAACTTCTTTGGGTGTACCCGAGTGAACTGCCCTTCCCTGTTTCATCAACGTGATGTTGTTTGCAAACTGAGCAGCGAGATTGATGTCGTGAGTCACTACAAGAGCTGCCGATTGATGCTCGTCACAACGCTTACGCACGAGGGTCAACAACGTGGCCTGGTGTGAAAGATCAAGATTCGCGGTCGGTTCATCGAGCAGAAGTATTGGGGCTTCGGTTGCAAGTGCGCGGGCCATGAGTGCACGTTGGCGTTCACCGCCGGATAGTTCGTTCATCAGCCGCGAGCTTAGCTCGGTGAGCTCAGTCTCTTTCAGGACAGCGTTCGCGACCTCGAGATCCCGTTCCGTTTCCCAACCCCAACCTGCGTGAGTGGCCCAGGCAAAACGGCCACCGAGCACGAATTCGAGCACGGTGACGGGAAAACGAAGTTCTGCTTCCTGAGCGACGACTGCGATGTGACGGGAGATGGTTCGGCGATTGAGACGCTCGAGTGGTTGGCCGTCGAGCGTGATTGAGCCTGAAGATTTGGGAATTTGTCCGTTGAGTGCGCGCAGCAGAGTGGATTTACCGGCTCCGTTCGGACCGATGATCGCCGTGATTTCGCGGGGGTT
This sequence comes from Pyrinomonadaceae bacterium, assembly GCA_036006625.1. Taxonomy (GTDB): domain Bacteria; phylum Acidobacteriota; class Blastocatellia; order Pyrinomonadales; family Pyrinomonadaceae; genus PSRF01. Next base: position 3,410 of record DASYPN010000009.1, read on the forward strand.
TAAGGACAAGGTGAGATCAGCCACCGCGATTCGATGGTCGTAGGCGACACTCACGTCTCGTGCTTCGAGCAATGGATTCATACTCTCTTCAACAAATAAATAAATAGCGGTGCACCAATCAATGCGGTTATCGCACCGACCGGCAACTCCCGCGGCGCGATGATCGTTCGTGCGACGGTATCGGCGACAATCACAAAGAGCGCTCCGCCGAGTGCGGCTGCCGGGATGCTGATGCGGTTGTCGCTGCCGAGGGAGAGTCTCGCAAGATGTGGAACCACGAGCCCCACATAACCCACCGATCCACTCGCCGCGACGGAGCTTCCCACCAATAAACTCGCAACCAGAAATACAACCACCCGCACGCGCCCGACTTCAACGCCCAGGTCAAACGCATCACGCTCGCCAAGCATCAGCAAATTCAACGAGCGCGCATGGAGGGTCAACGCCAGCGCGCCCAGGATTGTGATCGTGATCGCCACCGGAAGCAGTGCCTTGCTCGTCCCCGACAAATCACCGAGCAACCAGAACGTGAACGATCGAATTCTCGTCGCATCCATCATCGTCGTTACAAAAACGATCGCCGAGGAAAGAAACGTAGTGACGATCACACCCGCAAGTATCAAACGCTCAGGCGTCGCACCAGCGCGTCCGCGTGCCAGTCGATAAACCGCAAACGTCGCCGCAAGCGCTCCGGTAAACGCCAGCAACGGACGAATCCATTCAACCGCGCCGAAGAAAACCAAAGCGATCATTGTCCCTACGGCAGCACCATTCGAGATACCAAGCAGGTAAGGTTCGGCGAGCGGGTTGCGCAACAGCGCCTGATAACCCGCACCGGCGGTTGCGAGCGAACCACCGACAGCAGCGGCCAGCAGGATTCTCGGTAATCGTATTTGGAACAGGATGTCGAACTGATCGGACGTCAAACCACACGCTCTCGTGCCCAGAGACGCGAGCGCGCATAAAGAAGCGCGCGCTGGAAGTCTTTCACTTCCGAGCAACGACATCGAGACAATCGCGAGTAGCAGCGCTCCTCCAAGCAGCGCACACGAAATCAATGTCTTACGAAGGGTGACCCGGTTCATTTGAAGGCGTCGGGATGAAGAGCGCGGGCCATTGCTTCGAGCCCGTCAATCGCACGTGGTCCAGGACGCGTAAGGTAATCGTCGTTAATCTTGTACACACGACCCCGGAGAGCTGCTGGTGATTGGCGCAAAGCTTCAGTCACCTCTGAGTTGGCTGCACCCATCGAGCCACCAGTCGGCAGAATGATCGCTTCAGGTTTGGCGGCGAGTGCCGATTCGTTACTGTACTTCGGCCACGCTCCCGGAACGTCGGCAGTAACGGAGGTGATACCGGCACGGTGCATCAGATCGGTGACAAAGGCATCGCGGCCAGCAGTGTACAGCGGTTCACCAGAGACTTGATAGAACACACGCACAGGTGCTTTTCCCTTCACAGCCTGCTCTACCGCATTTGCTCGTTCGCGTAGTTTCGTAACCAGCACATCTGCCTGGTCTTTTTGGCCCAACATTTCGCCGATTTGTGTGATCGATTTGAAAACTCCTTCGAGATCCTGTGGGTCAGTAACGAACACTCTGATGTTCTGATTTTGGAGTTGCTGCGTGAAGACTTCCAGTTGCGACGATGTCGAAATTAATACCAGTTGAGGTTTCAACGCGATGATTCGTTCGAGACTCGGATGGAGCGTGTCGCCGATTTCTGCGACTGCTTTTGCTTCGGGCGGATAGTCACAGTAACTGGTCCGTCCCACCAGTTTGTCACCAGCACCGACAGCAAAAACAATCTCAGTAAGGTTTGGAGCCAGGGAAACAACCCTGGTAACTCTTGCCGGTCCATCGAGTACCGGTTTCGCGCCAGAGTTACAGCCGAACGAGATCGCAAGCAACAAAAGCCACACGACTGTTTGTATTCTTCGCGACACAGGAGCACAGGGTGCCACAAAAGGCACAAAAAACACAAAAAGCACATAAGGAGGTTCATCGACCTCCTTTTGTGCCTTTTGTGCTTTTTGTGCTTTTTGTGGCTACTGCTAAGATGCGTGGCGATGATCAAAACAGTCGAATGGACAAAAGACGGCGTACGCATGCTGGACCAGCGGCTACTGCCTTCCGAAGAAACTTATCTGATGCTGCGTTCCTACGATGAGGTCGCCGAAGCCATCCGCAAGATGGTGATTCGCGGCGCACCGGCAATCGGCGTTGCGGCAGCAATGGGAATCGCGCTCGGCGCCAGCCAGTCAGTCGGCACTTCGGTGGCCGATCTGGACGACGATTTGCAGTACATCTGCGACGTTATGAGCAAGACGCGTCCCACTGCCGTAAACCTCTTTTGGGCCATCGAGCGAATGCGCACCGCGTTTCAGAAGAACAAACATCTGAACGACGTCGAGCAGGTCAAGAAAAAACTCGTCGAAGAAGCACTCGCTATCTTTGAAGAAGACATCGCAGCAAACCGCGCAATCGGCCGCCATGGTGGACCATTGATTCCGGATGGCGCCACCGTGCTCACACACTGCAACGCCGGCGCGCTCGCAACCGCAGGCGATTACGGCACCGCTCTCGGAGTTATTCGCGGTGCTCGCGACGCAGGAAAGAAAGTCGCAGTTATTGCCGACGAGACGCGTCCCTTCCTTCAAGGTCTGCGACTAACCGCATGGGAACTCGCGAAGGACGACATTCCCGTCACGGTAATCACAGACAACATGGCTGGTCACGTGATGAAGAGCGGGAAGGTTGATGCTGTAGTAGTCGGTGCTGATCGCATCGCCGCCAATGGTGACACAGCGAATAAGATCGGAACTTACATGGTCGCAGTTCTCGCGCGCGAACACGGCGTGCCGTTTTATGTGGCAGCCCCGCTGACGACACTCGATCTATCGCTCACATCCGGCGATCAGATACCGATCGAAGAACGCGATTCGATGGAAATCACCCACATCAAAGATCATCAACTCGCACCGGAAGGCATAAACGTCCACAACCCGGCGTTTGATGTGACCCCACATCAATTCATAACTGCGATTATTACGGATAAGGGAGTGGTTCGCCCGCCGTACGTGAAGAGTCTGAAGAGTTTATTTGTGACTGAACCGGCTTGATTTCCACCAGTCGATAGTGCGCTGAAGACCTTCACGCAAATCCACCTTCGACTCATACCCGAGAAACTGCTGCGCGAGCGTGATGTCCGCAAGACTGTGACGGACATCACCTACGCGCGGCTCACGATACTCGGCCGTCACGTCGTGTTTGCCGGTCAAATCCTTCAGCTCAGCCAGCAATTCATTCAGCGTTATTCGCTGTCCATTCGCAACGTTGATAACTTTCCCGGATGCATCCGCAGCCGAAGCGGCTCTCATATTCGCAAAGACCACGTTGTCGATATACGTAAAGTCGCGCGACTGTTCACCGTCGCCATAAATTATCGGTCGCTCGTCCGACAACAGTGTGCTGATAAATCGCGACACAACACCCGAATATTGCGAACCCGGATCTTGTCGCGGTCCAAAGACGTTAAAATAACGCAGCGAAACCGTCTCCAGGCCGTAGACCCGCGTAAACACCTGACAGTAATACTCACCTACAAGTTTCGCCACCGCGTACGGCGACAGCGGATCGGGCAACATCTGTTCAGCTTTGGGCAAGGTGGGCTGATCTCCGTAAGCCGAACTCGACGCAGCATAAACAACTCGCCTCACTCTTCTGTCCCGCGCCGCAACAAGCAGAGAAAACGTGCCATCGACAGATGCAATGTGAGTCTGGCGAGGAGCCTCGACTGAACGCGGTACGGATGGAATTGCCGCTTCATGAAAAACGACTTCGACATCCTCGAGTACCTTGTTCAGCAATTGCTCGTCGGCCACACTTCCGTTGATGAAATCGAGATCGCCACCAATCTCTTCGATGTTTTCACGATGACCCGTTGAAAGATCATCGAGTACGCGCACTCGGGCGCCTTGCGCCATCAGTGCCGCAGCGATGTGTGAGCCGATGAAGCCTGCGCCGCCAGTTACCAGAGCAATTCCTGTTAGTGGCATCCTGTTACGCCTTTACCTGCCGACCCCGACATATTCAAAACCGAATTCGCGCATGTCTTCCGGATCATAAATGTTTCGCAGATCCGCGATCTTCGGCGTCGTCATTAAATCGCGAATCCTGATCATGTCTAACGCGCGAAACTGATTCCACTCTGTTACAAAGACGAGCGCATCGGCATCTTTGACTGCCGTGTATTCGTCGTCAGCGTAAGCAATCTCAGGCAAGAGCTTCATGGCCTCGTGCTTTGCCACCGGATCATAAGCACAGATCTTTGCTCCCTCCCGGAGCAGGCTGCGAATGATTCCGAGAGCCGGTGCTTCGCGCATGTCGTCTGTCTCCGGCTTGAATGCGAGACCGAGCACAGCGATAGTTTTACCATCGAGCGGACCAACCAGCTTGCGTATCTTTCCAAGCATCATGTCGCCCTGGCGCTCATTAACTTCGATGACCGCATCGACGATTCGCGACGCAGAAGCGTATTGTCGCGCGACTGACGAGAGCGCTCGTGTATCTTTTGGAAAACAAGATCCACCAAAGCCCGGACCGGGATGCAGAAACTTGCTCCCGATTCTTTTATCCATGCCGATCGCGCGCGCCACGTCGTGAACGTCGCAACCTATCTTGTCGCACAGATTCGCAATCTCGTTGATGAACGAGACTTTCGTTGCGAGAAAAGCATTGGCGGCGTACTTCGTGAGCTCCGCGGCTTCGAGCGACGTAATCACAAACGGCGCTTCAATCAGGTAAAGCGGGCGGTACAGATCCTTCATGATGGCGATCGCTTCTTCATCGCGACTGCCGATTACCACGCGGTCCGGACGCATGAAGTCGTTGATTGCGGCGCCCTCTCTGAGAAACTCCGGATTCGAAACGACACCAAAGTTCGCGCGTGTCTTCTTCCGTTCACTGATCAAACTACGAATGCGTTCTCCCGTTCCGATCGGTACGGTCGACTTCGTCACGACCACCTTGTAGCCATTCATGTAGTCGGCGATTGAGAGCGCGGCGGCTTCAACAAAACTCATGTCGGGAGAGCCGTCGGGTTTTGGAGGTGTTCCTACAGCGAGAAAGATGACGAGGGCTTGTTCTATAGCCTGGCGAACGTCTGTGGTGAATCTGAGTCGCCCGGCCTGAGTGTTCTTCAGGACAAGCTGTTCGAGACCGGGTTCATAGATCGGCATTACCCCTTTGAGTAATCGCTCGATCTTATCTTCATCAACGTCGACGCAGGTTACGTCGACACCAAACTCAGCGAAGCATGCGCCGGTTACAAGTCCAACATAACCGGTGCCAATAACAGCAATATGCATTTAACTAATCCTATAACTTTGTACTTGGCGCTTTGTATTTGGTGCTTTGTTCTTTATACCGACTTGGACCGGTCCCCTTACATTCAAAACCTTGCGGGTCACGCGTGTGATTCGCGTGACCCGCAAGGTGAATTTAGCTGACCGCAGCGCTGGTTACCAGTGCCACAGTGTTTTTACTCAAGCCGAACGAGCTAACTCAGCGAGCTTACTTGGTCGGGCTGACTACGGTAACACTGCCGCCAAAGTTAAGGTCGTTGTTGTGGAACGCGGCATAGAGAACACCAGCCACGGCACCACCGACGGCCAGCAGCAACACTGCCAACGCGCCACCGCTAAGATCGTCGTCATCATCGTCAGCCTGCGGATTCGGCGTTCCGGCAAATGCACTCTCGCCAGCAGCAATCTGCTTGGAGGTGCCACCGGTCTTGAACTGCGCGAGGCCGGACAGAGTCGATACTGACGTGCGTCCACGTGAAGCACTGACACTGAACGTCGTGGCCTGTTTGCCATCGACAACAACCGTACCGTCTTTAGTGGTCAGGTTAACTGTGGTTCCAGCCAACGTTGACACTTGAGCACTACCAGTTTCGAGCATTGCGGTAATGCTGTTCTCCGCGAAGCTGAGGCGGAGGTTGCTATTGGGTGCGAGCTCAACTCGACCGACCTTGCTGATGCTCACTGATGCGCTGCTTTGAGCCGCGGTGCTAATCGTTGAATCCGTAAAAACTGTGCCACCGGAAATCACTTTCTGGCCGTTCACTGTGACTTGTCCGGACACCGAAAGCTCGCCTGACGCCTTCGCACCTGGCGCAGCCAACACTACCATTGAGTAAACACTCAAAACGGCAACCGCCACCAAGGTCGCGATGGACTTGCGGCTCCAAGTTTTGCTGATCATTAACTTTCCTCCCGTATAGTGAAACACAAAGGTCTTAATTGCGTACCGCGACGGCCGAACAGTC
>DASYPN010000010.1:0-23577 GCA_036006625.1 Pyrinomonadaceae bacterium
GTCGCTTCACTTCCCTTGCCGGCTTCACCGACGACCACCATTCCTTCAATCTTTTCGACGAGTGCCCGAATCCCAGCGCGTACCAGAGCGTGGTCATCGGCGATTAACACACGAATAGACTTCATGAGGTTTAAATACAAACCCTCCCACTGGTTTGGACTCCATCATTGCAGGAACTCCCTGATTCAACAATCAGGAATAACCTGAGCCGCCGATAACACGAATCTATCCGTGCCTGGATCCGTGTTATCTGTGGCTTAAGTCACCGGTGGCAACACGAACTGCCCGAGATGGGGTCCGGAGTAGTTTTGTGCGGTGCGGAGCGCGAGTTCCAATGCGGGGCGGGTGGACTCGGGTGTGATTACGGCGTCGACGAATCCGCGTGCGGCGGCGTACTTCGCATCGAGTTCCATGTCGTAAGTCTCACGCACCTTGTCCATCTCGGCCGTCAATTCCGCATCCGGTGACTCGCCGTTTTTCTTTAACTTCTCCAGTTGACTGCCGAACACTGCCTGTACCGCCGAGTCACCTTCCATCACGCCCATGCGACCGGTGGGCCAACTGTATATAAAGTCCGGATCAAAACCCTGACCCGCCATCGCGTAGTATCCGGCGCCCGAGGCGTGATTGACGGTAAGCACAATCTTGGGGACGGTCGCAGTCGCCATCGCTTCAACAAACTTCGCACCCGCGCGAATTATCCCCGAATGTTCGGCGTCCGGCCCAACCATAAATCCCGAGACGTCCTGCACAAACAACAACGGCGTTTGATGTCGAGTGCAGGTCTCAATAAAGTAAGCGACTTTCTCGGCAGACTCTGTGTAGACGATGCCACCAAAACGCGGTGGCTTGCCGCCCGGCATGCGCACCATGCCGCGATGGTTGGCGATCACTCCGACTTGTATCCCGCAAATGCGAGCATGACCCGTGATCATCTCTTTGGCATAGTCAGCCTGAAACTCGTCGAGATGACCATCGTCGATCAAACACTCGAGTAATCGTCGCACGTCGTAGGGCTGTCGATGATCTTCAGGAATAATCTCGTAGAGTTCTTCCGCAGCTCGCAACGGCTCGCGAGCTGATTCGACTGGCGACACATTCGCCGGCTTCGGCAGTTCTGATACAAATTCCCGAATTTTCTCAATGCAAGTTTGATCGTCAGGCACGCGATAATGCGCCACGCCGGAGATTTCGTTGTGCGTACGAGCACCGCCGAGAGTTTCGTTGTCGATGGTCTGCCCGGTCGCGCCTTTCACGAGGTTAGCGCCGCCGAGTCCCATGAACGAAGTGCCCTCAACCATGATGATCGTGTCAGAAAGCGCGGGCAAATAAGCGCCGCCCGCGATACATGGTCCCATCACCGCGGAGATCTGCGGCACTTTCAAATAACGGCGCATGATTGAGTTGTAATAAAAGATGCGTGACGCCCCGTATTGACCCGGAAAAACCCCACCCTGGTACGGCAGGTTAACGCCGGCGGAATCGACGAGATAAATAATCGGCACCCGTGAGCGCATCGCGATCTCCTGTGCGCGCAGGATCTTCTTGATCGTTTCGGGCCACCACGAACCGGCTTTGACCGTGGCATCGTTTGCGACAACAACAACCTCTCTGCCCTCAACTCGACCAACCACAGTTACAACGCCCGCCGCCGGAGCACCGCCCTCATACTGATCGAACGCGACGAGCAATCCGATCTCCTGTGAGTAGGAATCTTTATCGAGCAGCAGCTCGATACGTTCTCGCGCTGTCAACTTACCTTGCTGGTGTTGGCGATCGATCTTGTCAGGGCCACCACCACGGCGAAGATTGGCTTCGAGTTGCAGCAGTTGTTCACTGAGTTCGCGCAGGCGCGTTGATTGTTTTGTTGCCGGGCCGCTGTCAGACTTTTTCATGTGCTCTCTATCGTTGTTGCCAGATTGTGCGAAGCAAGGTTTGTGAATCCACGGAAGAAGGTACGCCTTCCACAATCGCCACGTGGGAACCACGCAATTCCATCGCTACTCCACCGCTTCCAGTTTGCCATTCCATGCGATCTTCAGTTGCCTTCGTTTCCTTCGCATCAGGATAACGTTTTGAAGTTCGCTTCGCATAAGCATCAAAAAACTCGCGCGCGTCGCCGGGCGTGTCCCATGCAGTTATTTGCGCGATGAAGAACTCGTCCGGTTTACCCGTCTCGTAAAGTGCAAAACGATCGCCACCCCAACCTGCCGAAGCCTGCTTCGATTCAGCCTGATTGTTCAAGAACTCATCAAGAATCAGGTAACAACCCCATTCGCCATTGACGTCGTAATCAATGCGTTTCCATGCTGGACCAAGACTCGTTTTAAATTCCGGCAGAGTGAGTTTCTGCGGAACCTCGTACGCAAAGTATTTATCAGCATGCAGGATCTGCTCGCTTGATTGCGGCAGTTTGGTGAACGCCTGCGAGACCATCTCCCAGCCACCCCGTTTGTAAAGCTGCGTGGCCCATTCCGAACCCTCTTCATATGGAAACAGCAGTGACTCACGCAACGCACGTGGTGCTCGCCTGAACTGCTCCGTCGCCACTTCCTGTCCGCCGAGACTCTTGATAAATGCCAACGCCACCATCGGATTCTTGCTCATGTAGATCGTCATCGCGAGTGTCGCATCACCTTCGATGAGTGCATGTGCTGCGAGCTCAGCGTCCGAATCCCCCTTGGGCCATTTTTCAAAACGCTTGAGATTGAAGTGCTGATCCTGAAGCGCGTGCGTCAACTCGTGGGCCATGACCGGCTTTTGTCCGTCGAGATCGATCCAGTCAGCAAGATAAAACTGTTGCGCCTTTGGATCGTAATATCCCGCTACCTGCTCGGTCAGCAGTTTTACTAAAAACGTGCGGTACGCAAAATCTTTGGGCGCGAGGCCGAAGGCTCGGAGCAGCACCTCAGCCGCATGCATTTCGGCGGGTGTGGTATCGGAGTCGAGATTGTTAATAATCATGCGCTCGATATCGGCCCGCGACTGGGCGCCACTCTTGACTCCCTTCAGTATCGAGAGCTCTCGCAACTCGCTCGTTTCCTTGAGCATTGCGGCTGTTGTCGAGACAATCGCCGCATTTTGGGCGTTGGCGGTAGCAGCAGTCTGGGCCCGACTTCCCGGCAGAAAGCTGCTGCTGCCGAAGGATAACAGGGCCAGCAGGGCCAGCCCGGCGCTAATTTGCTTTGACATATTGGTCTTTCACTCTTATAGTCCGCTAAACGTTTACAGCTAAACAAGGATCAGGATTTATTCCTTCTCTCGCTTATGAGTACGGAAGGCTTTGCTCAGATGACAAGCCCTGCCCCTGAAGATGTATTCGGCGTTTGGCACGAAACCTTGCTTCGTGTGCGTTATGCCGAAACGGACAAGATGGGCATCGTTTATTATGCCAACTATTTGGTCTGGTTCGAAATCGGCAGGACTGATTATTGTCGCGCGCGTGGTTTTTCTTATCGCGACATGGAGGAAAGCGAGGACGCGTTTTTAGTTGTCGCCGAAGCGTATTGTCGTTACAAAGCACCTGCCTATTACGACGATGAGCTGATAGTTCGTACACACATAACGGAATTACGTAAACGTTCACTGCGTTTTGGATACGAGATCGTACGGGCATCGAATGGTCAGGTTGTCGCGGAAGGCGAAACGGGTCACGTTATAACTGACTCACGCGGGAAGGTTCGATCTTTCCCGGAAGGATATGCGCAACGATTGTTAGCGCCACCGATCATCAAATCTCACTCCGGAACAGCAGTCCCCAAAGAGACTGCGCCTGAATAATTCGATATAGGTCCAATAAGTCGTATAGGACTTATTCGACCTGTCTTTTTTCCCTGTCACAAGACTTCACTTCACGGTGTTTCAAAGTCAGAGCCCCAGATCTTTTGTAACTTTTTTCAGGTTCAGTCGTTTTAAGATCAAACGATGAGAGCCTCGTCGCTACTTCCGATAGCGACGAGGCTCTCGATGACAATACAAGTTCGATTGCCTCGCGGCGCTCAAGCTGCATCGTCGACATCCCGCATCTTAGCGCACCCGGTAGACGAGCTTCAACCCAAAGGGAGGGTCTACCATGCGCCGCTACGCGATCTCGTTTGCACTCGTCTCCCTGTTGCTCCCCGTAACAGTGTTCTCCCAGACACGCACTCCCGATGCTGCCGTCAATCATTTCAAAAGCGCTTTAAAGAAATCCGAAAACGGCGACTTCGATAGCGCAATCGAAGACTACACACGCGCTATCAGACTGAGCTCACACTTAGACACACGTAAGACTCCCGATCGATTGGGAAATTCATTCACCGATTCCAACTCGATTACCGTTATCGATCCCTTCACGGCCAACGCTTACTCCAATCGCGGACTCGCACGCTTTAAGAAAGGCGACTACATCGGCGCGATCGAAGACTACAACCAGGCACTCGAGATCAGACCCGGACTCGCAGCCGTTCACCTCAATCGCGCCGCGGCGTTGCGCGCGAAAGGCGATCTTGAAGCTGCACTGAAAGATCTCGATAAGGCGCTTGCACTGAAGAAAGATTTCTTTGAAGCATTCACCAACCGCGGCAGCATACGTCTCGATCTCAAGGACGTCGATGGAGCTTTGTCGGATCTGAATCGAGCTCTGGAACTGAACAAACACGTTGCTGAGCCCTATTATCAACGCGGCTACGTGTACATGGCATTGAAAAACTTTGACAGTGCTTTAGCTGACTTCAACCGTGCGATTGAGCTATCGCCGGACATGGCGTGGGGGTACCACGGACGTGGCACGACTCTAATGTTTCAAGGGAAGATGCTGGAAGCAATCGATAATTTCAACCGCGCCATCGAGCTTGATCCGACAATTGCGTTTTCCTGGTTCAATCGCGGACTGGCGAAAGTGTTTCTTGGCAACGAGGCTGAAGCGGAACCTGACTTCGCTCAGAGTTTAAACCTGAAGCCGGAACTGAAAGCTGAGATGGAGCGGAGGATCGATCTGGCGAGACATCTCAGAAAGATAGGCAATTCAAAATAGGTCTGACAGGACTTATTGGACCTATTGATCGTGGCTGAGATTTAGACGTTCAATTTTGCGCGCATGTCCGCTAGCTTCATCGATCTCTACCACTGCGGCGCAAATCCGCACCTGTCCTGAAGAATGATCGGCGCGTCGCGCGGTGACAGAAGTAAACCGCGCGATGACGTCGGCTTTATCCATCCCGATCACGCCTGCGTAACTCCCCGTCATTCCCAGATCAGTCAGGTAAGCAGTTCCACCAGGCAGAATTCTCTCGTCTGCCGTTTGCACGTGAGTATGTGTGCCAACGACAGCCGACACGCGGCCATCGAGATGCCAACCCATCGCCACTTTCTCCGACGTTGCTTCGGCGTGCACGTCAACAAGGCGCACAGTCGTTTCTGCAGGCAACGTCGCGAGCATGCTATCGATCACCCGAAACGGATCGTCAGACGGTGGCATGAAGACCCGGCCCATCACATTCATCACCGCGACTCTCGCACCATTCACTTCCCCAACCCAACATCCGCTGCCGGGCGTGTTAGGCGGATAGTTCGCTGGACGAAGCAGCCGCGGCTGTTTACGGATGTAGTCGATCGCTTCTTTCTTGTCGAAGATATGATTCCCGGAAGTCATCACATCGATCCCGTTAGAAAACAGTTGCTCGCACAACTGGGGCGTGACTGAGAAACCGCCGGCCAGATTCTCCGCGTTCATGACCGCGAGATCGATATGGTGCTGCTCGCGCAAATCCTGAATGCGTTCGAGCACAGCGATACGTCCAGGCTTCGCGACGACATCTCCGATCATGAGAACTTTCATAGTGAAGAATTGACTGATGAACATAAGAAAACCGCGAACCCTGGATCGTCAATCGTGTGAATCAAACGGGAGCACGATTTACGATTCACGACACGCGGTTTTCTGGCAGGAGGGAGATCCGCATTTGCCGCTCCGAAGCCGTAATTGAACCTGCACAAGACAGGTGGGTGACCTCTTATTGCCGCAGCCTCCGGCAGTTCTTAACTATGAAGAAATGCACTGGCAAACGACCTCGGTCTCCCTAAATCAACGGCACTGGCTCAATCATCGTAACTCGGTGACGAACACCGCAGAGTGACCCTCCGCCGCCACGGATAGTAGCACAGAGACTAGCCACAAAAAAGCACATAAGTCACAAAAAAAGAGAGCTGCAAGTGAGCTCTCTCTTTTGTGCTTTATGTGCCTTTTTGTGGCTAAAAAACCTTCGTGGCTAACCGAGAGTTAGCTTGCCGGCGCCGCCTTGTTCAAGTTCAAGATTACTGCGAACTTTGAGCAGCCGATCGAGCATTTCCGCACACTCTGCGCTGCGTGCGGCGAGCTGCGAGTCGGCTTGTTCGTGCATGTTCTTCAGCCGGTGAAGTTCGTCGGCAATATGAAGCGCGGCAAGGATCGCGACTTTCAGCGAGTCAACAGTCAACGTGCCGGAAGAAATTTCCCGCATCCTGCTGTCGACGAATTCCGCGAGTTGAATAATGTATTCCGTATCTCCGTCAGACCGAATATTATAGGTCTGGTTGTAGATCTCAACTCGGATGGTGGGACTGTTGGTACTACCTTCCATACTGCCTTTGTTGATCATGCGGCCGATCCCGGAACTCATCTGAGTTCCTCAACCATTTCGGGATCTAGAGCAGCGACTGCATCAAGCATGGCTTCAACTTTCATGCGGATGGTTTCACGTTCGGCGAGCAGCTTCTCGACCTGATTTTCGAGTCGCTCTTTTTCGTTGAGCACATTGCCCATGTCGCGGTGAATTAGTGCAAGTTCCTTTTCGAGATTCTCTTTTTCCTGGCGCAACGTCTTGGTGAGTTCGATAGTGCGATAGATCTTATCCTCGAGATGAGAAAACTTTTCCAAGCCTGACAGACCTACCATCTATTTGTCTCCCGAAAGTGTGAACTGAAAACGAGGCCGATTATCCGCCTTCGCGCCTGCAAGCGCAAGACTCATTTTGCAATCAGACAAGATTTATTTTTAACGCTGCTCCGCTGCAAAGGTTTCGAGCAATGCCGAGGTCAGACGCGAGTGATACTCTTCGACTTCTTCGTCGCGTAGCGTACGCTCATCGGAACGATACTCCAGACGCAGAGTCACTGAACGTTTCGAAGCGGGAATGTTGCCACCTTCGAAAGTTCCGACCAGCTTCACGCTGCGACAATCAGCAATCTGCTGCTTGTTAACGGCATTGAATATCTCATCAAGCGATACCGCGCGATCGACAAGCAGTGAGATATCTCTCACTACAGATGGATACTTCGGTAGCGGCGAGTACTGGATCACCTTTGCAGGACCACTCAGCAGCGCGGCGAGATCCAACTCCAACACGTAAACCGGTTGTCGAAACTTGTACGACGCGGCGACAGCTTCAGCCAGTCGACCAATCGTGCCGAGCGGCTTCCCGTCGCCATTACTAATCAGTGCACTCTGTCCCGCACGCAAATGACGAGCAGACGTCGGCGTAAAAGTTAATGGAGCGATGTTCATCCAATCGACACCGGCTTCCAACGCGCCCTTGAGATCGAAGAAGTCGAGCTCGCGTTCAGCTTGTGCCTTGTTTTCTTCGACTGCGCCGCCAGTGGCGACGAGACCGAGTGCGAGCGATTCGTCGGGAAGTTCCCGAGCCTTGGAAACCGAAAAAATACGCCCAATTTCAAACAATCTGACATCGCGTATGCCGTGATTCAAATTATGCCGCACAGAGCTCAGCAGACCAGGCAGCAAGGTCGAACGCATCCATGCCGCATCCTCGATGATCGGATTTTCCAACTGCGGTTGATCGTTTTCATGACCAGCCAATGTGGGGATAAGATCGAATCTCGCGTCCTGTTCGGTAAAACTGAAATTGATCGCTTCGTCAAAGCCGAACGCATTCAATGCTCGACGCAAAGAGCGTTGTTGCATCTCAGTCGGCTGGTACTCGCCTGACATGCTCGACGGCGGCAGTTCGGATCCAATCTTGTCGTAGCCTGTGTGGCGCGCGACTTCCTCGACGAGATCCTCTTCCTGCTCCACATCGACGCGCCAGGACGGAACTCGGAAACTCATTCTTCCTTCCGATCCGCCAACGCGTTCGAAGCCGAGCCCGGTGAGTATGCGGATGATGTCGTCCGTTTCAACCGTAAGCGAAGTGAGACCAGGAATACGTTCAGGACGCAATTCGATAATTCGTTCGCTCAAGGGCTTCGGATAAACGTCAATTACGTCTTCCGTTGCAACGCCTCCTGCAAGCTCGCAGATCAGCTCGATGCAGCGCTGTTGAGCACGCAGCACGCCTTCTCGATCGGCGCCACGCTCAAATCGTCGCGAGGCTTCGGTGTCCATCCCGAGTTTGCGTGCGGTTTGTCTGACGGAATTGGGATCGAAGTAAGCACTCTCGATCAGTACGTCTTTTGTCTGAGTCGAAATCTCAGACTCTTCACCACCCATGATTCCCGCGAGAGCGACAGCCTTCCCGGCGTCAGCGATGACGAGCATGTCGTTGGTAAGCGTTCGCTCAACGCCATCGAGTGTCTTGAGTTTCTCGCCGGCTGCGGCGCGTCGAACAATGATCCGCCGGCCACCAAGTTTTTCAAAATCGAACGCGTGTAGCGGCTGGCCCAGTTCGTGAAGAACGTAGTTCGTAATATCGGCGACATTGTTGATCGGACGCTGACCGATCGCTTCGAGACGCTTCGCAAGCCATTCAGGCGATGGACCAATCTTGACGCCACGCACAAGGCGTCCAGCGTAACGTGGACAGAGATCCGGGTCCGCAATCTCGACTGACGTCAGATCCGCGGAGCGCCCTTCAGTCTTTGGCTTTTCACTGGCTGGCAGTCTCAACTGCCCTTTTTCGATCACCGAGACTTCGCGCGCAATACCGACGTGCGAGAGGCAGTCGGGGCGGTTCGAAGGCACTTCGACATCCAGCACAGCATCGCCACCATGCTCGTCCACAGCGTCAATCGCCAGGCCCACCATCGTCAGCCGATCGCGTAACTCCGCGGGACTCAGTCTGGTATCCGTCAGTTCCTTTAGCCAGTGATAACTAATAAACATTTATCTGTGTAATCTGTGGATGGCTTTACTCAAACTTTTCCAGGAACCGCACATCGTTCTCGAACAACAGCCGTATATCGTCGAGCTCGTACATCAACCCGCACATGCGATCGATGCCGAAACCAAAAGCGAATCCCGAATACTCCTGCGGATCGACACCGACCGTACGCAGCACATTCGGATGCACCATTCCGCAACCACCCAGCTCAATCCAACCCGAGTTTTTGCAGATGCGACAGCCGCTGCCCTTGCATTTGAAACAACTGAAATCAAACTCGGCGCTCGGTTCAGTGAACGGGAAATACGATGGTCGAAAACGAGTCACCGTGTCCGCACCAAACATGCGCCGTAGGAACTCACCGACCGTGCCTTTCAAATGCGCCATCGTGATGCCGCGATCGACACACAGTCCCTCAACCTGGAAGAACATCGGATTGTGGGTCGGATCCGGAGTATCGCGTCGGAACACTCGTCCCGGTGCGATCATTCGCACGGGCACACCACGACGTTGCATCGCGTGTATCTGCACGGTCGAAGTTTGCGAACGAAGCGCAAAGCCGTCGGTCGTGTAGAACGTATCAGCCTTCCCACACGCCGGATGATTCTCGGGAATATTGAGCGCGGTGAAGTTATAGAAGTCAGTCTCGATCTCGCGACCGTCTTCGATTGCGTAGCCGAGCGAGACAAAAATATCTTCGAGCCTCTCGCGCATCAGAGTGATAGGATGACGGTGGCCTCGCCGCGGACGACGTCCCGGCAGCGTGACGTCGATACTTTCACGGGCCGTGCGGGCTTCCTGGATATGGTTTTCTAACCGGAGCTCGACCTGCTCGACCATGGTCGTCAATCTGTCTTCGACAGTTTGGACCTGTTTCCCAAAGCTAGCCCGCTCTTCTGGCGCGACGCGACCGATTAGCTTCTTGCTGGCGGCAAGTGCACTTTTCTTTCCAAGATAGCGCGTGCGTAAGTCACTAACAGCACGCTGTTCAGCAAGTGCTTGCTCAAGATTGAGAGCAGCGAGGGCTGAAACATCGCCAGCAAAAGGAGCAAAGCGTTCGAACTCCTGGTCGAACGCTTTGTTGATTGTTTCTATTTGAATTTGAGGTGATTGATCAGTCATTAGACAGGATAAACAAGATTCTCAGGATTAACAGGATGCATCTTGCAAATCCTGTTACATCCTGAAATCCTGTCTCAATTTTTCTTTACTGCCACCCATTTGCCTTGAAGCTGACCCGAGTAGTCGTACTCGCCGGAAAGTTTTCCGTCGATGACAGTGGCGCTCATATTGATCGTGCCGTTCTGGCCGTCGACTTGGATCACTAGTTTACCGTCTTTCCAGGTGCCTTTGAGGGTCGCTTCACCGAGTTGCGAACTGCTGCCACCGGTTACGGTCTCGCCGTCGACTTTCAGAGTCAACAGGAATGGAAACGGCTGTCCGTTTGCATCGGCAACGGCGTCCCATTGTCCGGTGAGATTGAAAGCACCGGCAGCGGGAGCAGCGGGAGTAGCAGGCGCGGCTTCGGCAGCCGGTGTCACCTTCTTGAGCTCGAGCGGAATCTTCTGTGCTCCATCACCCGCTTCGCCCGTGATCTTGTCACCATCAACTTTACCCACGAATGTGTGGTCTTTGGAGTCGAAGACGAGCGTGAGCGTTCCGTTTTCAAACTTTCCTTCAGTTATATCGATCTTCTTGTCACCATGCTTTGCAAATCCCGTGACCTTGGTGCCTTCGCTTTTCAACTCGAGCGACAGCTTCTGCTCAGTACCATTGGGCACCTTCACCATTCCTTCGTATGTGCCCGTCACATTCGGACCCTGTGCAAAGGCAACGATGCTGCCGAGCAGGAAGGTGAGCGTCAGTAAACCGATTCGATTGGTTTTGAATTTCAATGCTTTATCCTTTCAGAAGACTACGCCGCCTTATTGCTCTGTTCATTATCGAGAGCGCTCTTGGCCTGGGCCACTACCTGTGCAAACGACTCCGGCTGATGAACCGCGAGATCGGCAAGCACTTTGCGATCGAGATCCAGGCCCGCCAGTTTGAGACCGTGCATCAGTTGCGAATAATTCAGGCCGTTCAAGCGCGCTGCTGCCCCGATTCGAACAATCCACAGACTACGAAAATCACGCTTCTTCAACTTGCGTCCGGTGTAAGCGAAATTCAAACCACGCTCGACTGACTCTTTTGCCGACCGGTAAAGTTTTGATTTTGTGCCGCGATAACCTTTCGCCAGCTTTAATATTTTCTTGCGTCTTTCGAGACGCTTATTGCCACGTTTTGCTCTGGGCATATGATTCCTCCCTCTATTTAAGACCTACCCACAGATTACGCAGATTAATCGCGACCGTACGGCAACATCGACATCACGCGATCGTGATCTGCCTTGGAAACGAGCACATCAATATCGAGATGGCGTTTCCGCTTATTAGTTTTCTTCGTCAAAATGTGTCGCGCATGCGAATGGCCACGCTTGATCTTCCCGGTGGCTGTCAGGCGCACTCGCTTCGCTGCACCTTTGTGCGTTTTAAGTTTTGGCATGGACTGACTTCCCTTCTCTATTGAATCGTGGGCGACTCCGGTTTCGTGCCGCCGCCGCTGCTCTTATGTCTCTTTGGCCCAAGGATGATGAACATCTGGTTCCCTTCCATTCTTGGCCGTGCTTCAACTTCACCGACGTCCGCAAGATCCTGTTCCAGCTTCTCGAGTATGCGCGCCCCCAATTCACGGTGCGTCATTTCGCGGCCGCGAAACCAGATGGTGGCTTTAACCTTGTCGCCATCCTGCAGCCACTCTCGCGCATGTTTCATGCGGTAGTCGTAATCGTGATCGTCGGTACCCGGTCGGAACTTAACTTCCTTGACCGTAATTGTGACCTGCTTCTTCTTTGCCTCGTTTGCCTTCTTCTTTGCTTCGTACTGATACTTTCCGAAATCAATGATCCGGCAAACGGGAGGATCGGCATTCGGAGCGACCTCGACGAGATCGAGCCCCTTCTCCCGGGCCGCGCGCACTGCATCGCGCACATCCATCACGCCCAGTTGTTCTCCCTCCTCACCAATCACGCGCACCTCAGGCACGCGAATTCTCTCGTTAATACGAACCGGCGGCAGACGCCGGTTATCAGGACGCTGACCGCGACCTCGAAAGCCTGTAGCTATTGCAGCACCTCCTCAAATTTTGAGACGAAGAATAATAGGCCTACCAGTCCTATTCTTCCCGGCTAGTTATTTGTCAACGCGCGGGTATCAACCAACCGGCGCGCCATCTCTTTAAACTCTGCGATTGTCATCACTCCGATGTCACCCTTCGCACGCTCTCGTACTGCCACCGCCTTCTGCTGCATCTCGCGATCGCCGAGCACAAGCATAAACGGCACTTTCTGTAACTGAGCATCACGAATCTTAGCGCCGATTTTTTCGCTTCGCAGATTCGTCTCCACGCGCAAGCCGGCGACGCGCAGTTCACGCGCCACTTCTTCCGCGTATTCGTTTACTCGATCCGTGATCGGCAACACTGCCACTTGCACCGGCGCCAGCCACATCGGAAAGGCTCCGGCAAAGTGCTCGATCAAGACTCCGAAGAAACGCTCCATTGATCCAAAGAGCGCCCGGTGAATCATGATCGGCTGGTGCGGCTTGTTGTCCTCACCGATGTACTCGAGCTGAAAACGCTGCGGCAGATTGAAGTCAAACTGCACCGTCGTCAACTGCCATGCACGACCAATCGCATCTTTCACCCGGATGTCGATCTTCGGACCATAGAACGCCGCCTCACCTTCAACACGCTCGTAGGTAATCCCGCGCGTGTTCAAAGCATCAACCAGAGCAGCTTCGGCGCTTTCCCAGTCCTTGTCTTCGCCAAAGAAGCCGCTGTGATCGTCGCCTCTGACGGAGAGTTCGACTTTGTAGTCTTTAAAGCCAAACGCCTCGTAGATGCTCAAAGCAAAGTCGATGCAACTAACAATCTCACCACGTACCGTTTCCGGCGTGCAAAAAATATGGGCGTCGTCCTGCGTAAACCCTCGTACACGAATCAGACCGTGCAAAGCTCCGGAAAGCTCAGCGCGATAACACGCGCCAAACTCTGCATATCGCAACGGCAGTTCGCGATACGAGTGTTGCGCAGACTTATAAATACCGATGTGAAACGGGCAGTTCATCGGCTTGATGCGGAATTCCTGCTCTTCAAACTCCATCGGCGAAAACATGGAGTCGGCGTAGTTGATCTCGTGCCCACTCGTAAACCAAAGCTCGCGCTTGGCGATATGCGGCGTGAAGACGAGCCCGTAACCGCGAAGCAAAAGCTGCTCTCGCAGGTAGTCTTCCATCTCTTTGCGGATCGCGCCGCCCTTCGGATGCCAGAAGACGAGCCCCTGCCCGTAATCTTCCTGGATTGAAAACAGATCCAACTCACGACCGAGACGACGATGGTCACGCTTCTCAGCTTCTTCACGTTGCTTGAGCCACGCGTCGAGTTCTTCCTGCGTGAAGAATGCCGTACCGTAAATCCGCTGCATTTGCGGTTGCGAGGCGTCGCCTTTCCAGTAAGCGCCGGCGAGTGAAAGCAGTTTGAAAGCCTTCAGCTTGTTCGTGTTCGGCACGTGCGGCCCGAGACAGAAGTCGATAAACGGCGAGCCGTCGATGTAATAAACGCTCACAAAGTCGCCGGCTTTCTCGTCGATCAATTCACACTTCAACGGCTCGTCACGTTCGCCAAATACGCGCAATGCTTCGTGCTTGGGAATCTCCTCGCGTCGATAACCAAGATTCTTGCTCGCGATCTGCTTCATTCGTTTTTCGATCGCGGGCAGATCAGCTTCCGTGAGCGGTCGCGGCGTGATCACGTCGTAAAAATAGCCGTAACGCGGATCGTCGAGCAGCGCTGGTCCGATGCCGAGCTTGGTGCCGGGAAAGAGATCGAGTACTGCGGCGGCGAGCAAGTGTGCGGTTGAGTGACGCAGAACTTCGAGACCGTCGCGCGTTTGCGGCACGATCGGCTCAATCTGAACGGTTGCGCCAGTCTCATCATTAGCCTCGCCATTGCTTGCGCGAAGCGTATCGAGCGGCGCCGTGAGGTCCACCTCACGTCCGCCAACCTTCGCTGCCAAAGCCTGTTTCGCCAGATCGCGATCCAGATGTTTGAGAGCCTCGGCCACCGTCGCCGAATCGGGCACGGGAACCGCTTGACCGTTCTTCAGTTGTACATTGATCTCGCTCATCTAACACTCTCCCCAGACGCGCCAAAAAACTTCAGCCGTTAACAACCAATCAATGCGCGCGCGGGGCCACAACAGAGACCTGAGTCCCGAGGCCGAAGACCATTCCCTACGATTTACGATTCCCTAATATTTGTTACTTCAGTCGATCGGATTCGATAGGAGCGCCTTCGCCGCGCGCCCGCGTGGTTGCGGGTCGGCAATTAAAAAGTAAAGAATCGAGTAGTCGTTCGATTCATGACGAAGGTCTTCCGGAGCGTCCTATCAAAAATTAGAATTACCAAGCAACGAAGGCGGATTCTAGCAAAGCCTTTGTAATAGGGCAAGTTACAAATCGGCCACGAAGAAGAAGAGTGAGCCACGAAAAGGCACAAAATGCGCAAATGTTTGTTCCATATTTGGACGGTGCGCGGTAGTATTCGCGGACTACCAACATGCGTTCAGCACTAGCCTGCCTTTTTCCTCCGCGAAACAACAGGCCTTTCCAGTGCAGCTCCTGAACACACTAGCCTATGCTGCCTTTCCCATGGCAAGAGGTTGGGCTGGATCCATTCCGCCGATGTTTCCTGACAACCTGCAAAGGGAGCTGCTGCAGGTCGAAATTAATTTCCTGAATGCGAATCCCATCAACGAGCTGAGTCGTGGATCGATGTGCTCGTGCGTCAGTAATTTCATCGCGCCGTTGATGAGCGACTTTGAGCGTCTGCTCCCAACAGAATCCACGACTGTGCAGCAGGCGATCACCAAATGCGAGCCGCCGCTCGGACAGCAACCCAGCGAACAGTCTCTCAATACTGCAGACGACTTTCTGCAGGCTGCCTCGAGCGAAAACCATGAAGGAGTTCGAACGCGCTACGAGTTTCGGGCGGCAACTTCTGCTATGGGAGCCAAAGATTACGATCTCGCGTTCAGAATCCTCGATGGCATGACAAAAGAGCAACGCGAATCCATGGACGGCTCGTGGGAGTCGTTTCGCTGGGAGTGGACTGCGCAGGCCGCGATTGATTACTACCAACGCGGTCGCCTGGATGAGATGAACCTTGTATTCAATGCGGTGCCGGCCGACCTGCAGCCAATCGCGAAGATCTCCTTTCTCGGTCGATTAGATGAGCCAAAAGATGCCGAACCAACTCCGCTAGTTCAGATTCTGAACGACGCCCTTATCGAGTTGCGTCGCTCGACTATGCCGGATTTGGACAAGTACAACTGGTATCTCGCGGTGCTCCCCTCAACCATCAAATATCAACCCGCCGAAGCAAGTGGAGTTCTGAAGGCAGCCGTCGCGTCACTCAACAAAGCCAAAGATCGAAAGAAAGTCGAAACGGTTGACTTTGCTGACGGAATCGCCGAGCCGCTGCTCGCAATGGACGAGTATGTCGTCAAAGACAGTATTGCTTCGATCACGCTCGCCGAAATTCGTGCAAACTTGCGTCTGGTCCTACTCGGCGCGACCTTGCGCCACCTGAAATCTTAAAATTCCTACGCCGCGTATCCACAGATTACACAGATTGTTTGTTAGAATCCGCGTAATCTGTGGACCAGGAGACATCAATCATGCGCTCTGTATTCCGCGCTCTAGTTACCACTTCCTTGCTCTGCTGCTTTGTCATCCAGATTCCAGCGCAAACTTCATCACGAACGAACGGCGGACGGCTGAAGACGCCGGCTGCCGACCCGAATGGAAAAACACCGGTCAGCGAAATGCGGAGCGCCATCGAACGCTACACGGTGGATCGTGGCAGTCTTCAACGATCGTATCCCGTGGCGGTATCGCGCTCACGTCGTGAACGTTTCAAGAAATTCTATGAGGAATGGCTGAGTTCACTACAGAGTCTGGACTTCGACTCGATGAGTGAGGACGGCAAGATCGATTACATCCTTTTCAAAAATCATCTCGAATACGAGTTGCGACAACTCGATATCCAATCGCGCCAAATGACTGAAATCGAACCACTGGTTCCCTTCGGCGCAAAGATAATCGAGTTGGAAGAAGCACGTCGCCGCATGGAACCAATCGATTCCGCCAAAATCGCCGCGACGTTGAACGACCTGAGAAAACAGGTTGACGAACGACGACGTGCAATCGAACTCGGTCTCAGAGCCGAAGCAAGAGGCGGCGATACAAACACCGAAACCGGACGAATCAAAAAGACGGTCGGCAATCGCGCAGTTGCGGCCATCAACGGTCTGCGCAACAACCTGCGAAACTGGTACACCTTCTACAACGGCTACGATCCAATGTTCACCTGGTGGAATGAAGAACCGTACCGATCGCTCGATCAGGCCATGACAAACTACGCGACTTTCCTCACTGAGCGTGTGGTCGGCATCAGGACTGAAGGCGGCACGCAACAACAAAGCGGGCAGGGTCGTGAACAGCCCGTCCAGGGTCGTAGTGCTGGAGCAGGTGGAAATTTTCAAGGCGGCGGCCAAACCTTCCAGCGTCCTGGCGGCAATGCGCGACCGGGTGATTCAAGCGATATTGTCGGCGATCCGATTGGACGCGAAGCACTTCTCAGCGAATTGCGTTCAGAGATGATCCCGTACACACCGGAAGAGATCATCGCCATCGGCGAGAAAGAGATGGCCTGGTGTGAGAACGAGATGAAAAAGGCGTCGCGCGAGCTGGGCTATGGCGACGATTGGCACAAAGCGCTCGAATACGTCAAAGACCAATACGTTCCTCCAGGCGACCAGCCGAAGATGATCCGCGATCTCGCGCTGGAAGCGATCAAGTTTGTCGAAGACAACAACCTCGTCACCGTTCCGGAGCTCGCAAAAGAAACCTGGCGGATGGAGATGATGACTCCCGAGCGACAGCTTGTTAGTCCGTTCTTTCTAGGCGGAGAAGTGATTCAAGTGTCGTTTCCCACCAACACGATGGCCCACGAACAAAAGATGATGAGCATGCGCGGCAACAACCGGTATTTTTCACGCGCCACGGTTCATCATGAGTTGATTCCGGGTCATCATCTCCAGGGTTTTATGGCCGCGCGCAATAAACCGTATCGCGCGATTTTCGGGACACCGTTCTGGAGCGAGGGAAACTCGCTTTACTGGGAGCTGCTGTTGTGGGACCTGGGTTTCGCCAGGACACCGGAGGAAAAGATTGGAATGCTCTTCTGGCGCATGCATCGCTGTGCGCGAATTATCTTCTCACTCAGTTTTCATCTCGAGAAGATGACGCCGCAGGAGTGTATCGACCTGCTGGTCAACAAGGTCGGTCATGAACGTGATAATGCGACTGCTGAAGTGCGGCGTTCGTTTGATGGGAGTTATGGTCCGCTTTACCAGATCGCGTATCTGATTGGTGGACTACAGCAGTACTACATGCACAAGGAGTTGGTTGATTCAGGCAAGATGACCAACCGCGCGTATAACGATGCGTTGCTGAAGGAAAACCGGATTCCGATCGAGATGCTGCGTGCAGCGATCACGAATCAGAAGCTGACGCGAGATTTTGTCACGAGCTGGAGATTCTATCCTTTAAATTAGCAGCGGATAACACGGATCTTATCAGCGACGATAACTGAGTTTTAGCTTCACGAACATTGGTTCGGTTGGTTTGACGCTCGGGCGATAGAAGACGAGTTGTGGTGGTGGGGCGCTCGAGGTTAGAGCTCGCGTTCGGGCGTCCTTCTCTTCTTTGGTCCACGTTTGGCCTGCCGTCGTCATCTCCAGATTTCCAACGGTCGAGCCCCACTCTTTTTCCCACGTTGCCACCTGGGAGTCCGTGAGCTTCAACGCTTTGTCGGTGATCTGAAGGCCGTCGAGCTTTGTCGGTGTAACGATGACGCTCAAAACCTCTGCGACGTGATCTTGTCGACTCTTTTTCATCGTGAAGAACGGCGGATTGTCGTCCTGAGCGGGAATCTCCACAAGTCTGCCGATCCCGACAGAATTATCTCCACCGTTGGTACGCCTCGTCGGAAAGATCAGGTAAGGCTCCCCGACTGATCCATCCGCATACTGCTCTCGATCGATCACGTAAAGATAACCGCCACGAACTGCCTCGACGCTGATTCGCAGTTTATCGCCCTGAACGAGTCTCGTGCTCGCGGAAATGCGTTCCGGTATCCACTCGTTGTCGGAGTTGTCCTCGTGAACGATCAGTCTTTCGCCAGAATCAGTCTGTCGTGCAGGTCGCAGACGCCAAAGCGTGACGCCAACAACTGTCTCGGGCGCGACATTATTGGTGGGCACATTCGGTGTCGCGAGTCGATAGCTGCTCGTGCGGCGCCGCGTGTTTTTCTTTGCGCTCGAAGAGCCGGTAAAAGCGGTATCCCAAAGTTTCCGAGTCATGTCTTCCGGATTCTGGGCCATCAAAACCGAACCCGCGACGAGGACCAGCAACGTTAAGCTTAGAAGTGATTTCATTTCCACTCTCCCTGCATCACAAACGGCGCCCAGAAGTAAGGTGATTGCCACTGCCGCGTGCGAAGCATCTCGATCTGTGCGGCTCGTAACGCGGCCGCAGGTGTTTTGCCACTGCGCAACATGCCGGTGTAAAGACGCTGCATCAACGTTGCGGTGGCTTTGTCGTTCACATTCCACAAACTCACGATCACGCGGCGCGCACCGGCGTACATGAATCCGCGCGTCAGTCCGTCGAGACCTTCACCAGTTACATCTTTACCGAGACCCGTTTCACACGCGCTCAGCACTACGAGCTCAGCCGGCAATTTGAGATTGTAAATATCGTGTGCGCGCAGAAATCCATCCTGCGGCTTGCCCTGTTCGTCGAAAAGTGAAAGCACGATTGCCGAGAGATTCGATCGCGACGTGTCGAGATAACCATGCGTGGCGAAGTGTACGTAACGATACTTGCTCAATTCGCCGCCAGTCGCTATCGATCGGCTGGCATTGAAATCCAACGCCTTGAGATTCCCGCCCGAAGGCGCAACTGCGAGGATCTGATCGGCTTCCCAACGTGTGAACGGCAATCGTGGAATTGAGAGTTGGCCTTTGGCCGTGCCTTGCAAGTGCTCGATGATTCTTGTCGCTACGGGCTCAGCCGAAGCCTGTGCCTGCGCGCCCGTTTTGAATCGTGCATCACTCATCGAGAACACCGGGTCAGCGACGACAGCGACTGATTTCATCGCGGGCGCGCGATCCTTGAGGTTCTGACGTTGAACAGCGAATGTCGATGCCGACGCGAGGCTGACCAGTTCGTGATCAAAGACGAGCGGTCGATATGGACCAGTAGAGACAGTCAACGCCGCGAATGGCACGTATTGCAGAGCACCATCTGCAACCACCACTAGTCGTTTCCGAGTGAGCTGATCTCTCGCCGGCGCCAATATCAGTCTGCTCAAGCGTTCGGCTGCGTCTTGAAAACTCACGTCGGCCCGAGCGATTCGAGTCCGTCGTTGCGCCGCTGTTTCCAGCGACTTGACGACACTGCGCGCGACGAGCGATTCATAGACCTCACGCGCAATTCCTTCGACGTCCGCTCGCTTCGGCAGCACATACGCATGCAACGAATTCTGCGCGACGGCCCAGACGTAACTGCGCCGCTCGCCCAACGCGTATTGAAGCAGCACCGTATCCGGATCCAACTGCTGCTGAATGCCTTTTAAATTGAGCGGTTGAGGTTGAGTCAAAGCCGAATACTGCGGACTGCTCTTTCGAATCGCCGCCTGTACTTGCTGGTACTCGTCTTCAAGGCCACCGATTTCCCGGTGCAGCGCCGCGATCTCATCGAGGCTGCTGCCGCTGCGCGCCTTGAGCTGCATCTCGCGTTGCGCTTTTGCATTCAACACCCGCGCAAGGTCGCGCTCCTTTTCGATCAACGCCACATCGACGCCCTCTCGAATATCTATTTGGGCTTCGCTCAATTGTTCGAGAAGACTCCGTGCACGACCACGCTCGCTTGCATTCAAAGCCTCCGCATCGTACCCGTGCTGAGGGTTAAGAGCGTGCTGCTGCATCAACAGATCGATGTAAAACTCATAAGCACGTTCGATCGTCGCACGATAAGAAGCACGCAACTCCAAACTGCCCGAACGTGAACGTACTGTCTCGCGTAACGCCAGTGACTGCTCGATGAGGGCGCGTGCACTGGTGAGATTGCCACGCTGCTCCTCCGCGCGGGCTAATCCCTCGAGCGCGAGGGCTGCGTTAGTCCGATCGTCGATGTTGCGGAAGATCGCGAGCGCGGAGTTAAATTGCTCCGCCGCTTTCTCAGGTTGTTTCAGTCCGTTGTAGGCGTTGCCGAGATTTGTGAGTACGAGTGCTTCGCGGCGAACATTGCCGGTGGCGCGCTGAATCTCGAGTGACTGGCGGTGATAATCGAGGGCCTTGTCGTACTGTTCCTGCGCGGCGTAGGCAATTCCTATCTCCTCAAGACTCTCACCGGCTTGCGCGCGATTGCCTGTCTCGCGTTGAATCGCCTGCGCCTGGGCGTAATAGTCGAAGGCTTTCTCGTATTGCTGCAGCCGCCGGTATTCGCGGCCGATGTTGAGAAGTGTGTAAGCCTCGGAATTCTTGTTTCCGACCGTGCGGAGTAACGGAAGGGCTTGCTGTAGATAGTCCAGCGCTTTCTGTGACTCGCCTGACTGGCCGTATGCAATGCCGATGTTGTTGAGCGTGATCGCCTGGTTCTGGGTGAGGTTCAGTGCTTTGAAAACCGGCAGCGCCTGCTGGTAATACTCCAGTGCTTTTTGCCAGTCGGCGAGGTCGTTGTAGATCTTGCCGATGTTACTGAGCGCATTGCCCTCGGCGACGCGTGGACCATTCTCGCGCGCGAGCTTGAGTGCCTGCTGTTGATGCTCGAGAGCCTTCGCGACGTCGCCGAGAATCTCGAGCGTGCCGCCCATGTAAGTCTCTGTACCTGCTTCCAGTCGTCGATCTTTCAACGCGACCGAGAGCGTCAACGTCGACTCAAAAAACTGGCGTGCGGTGCGAAATTCGTTCAGGGAGAAATAAGCGATGCCGAGTCTTAAGTCGGTGAGAGCGACACGATACGTGTCATCCGCAGCCTGAAAGAGTGGGAGGGCAGACTTATACTTTTCAATCGCGGTTTGCTTTGCTGTAGCAGTCTGTTGCCTCATGAGTTTGGCGCCGTCGTCGAGTGCCCGCTGGGCTTGAACGTGGCCTTTATCGATCGCGGTGGCTCCGCGTAGTGCGAGGATCTCTATCTTGTAATGCCCTGTTCGCGCGCTGGTACCCGGGGCGCGTATCTCAATACGATATTCACCGGCAACCGGCGCGACTACGAGAACAGGTTCTGGTCCCCAGTTACCATTCGGACTGTCACTCTCCATGAGCTGTCTGCCATCAGGAGCAAAAATCGCCGTTACTAGATCAATGTCTTCCTGAATAACAGCAGCATTCAAAAACTGGCCCGCGTCCAGCCGCTTTCGATATGAATGTCTTTCACCAACTTTGATTTCGCGACTAGCCGCGGCGAGTTCCGGCAGATCGTCGACCGTCTGGGCAAACAACGGGCTCACCGCCAAAAGCAGTGCAGCCGATACGCGAATCAGGAGCTTTATCAGGTCCCTTTGCATCGCGTTAAATACAATTCTTCTCTGTGCGACCTCTGTGTACGCTGTGCCTTTTGTGTTGGTTAATTGTTCAGCAAACATCAACCACAGCGACACAGAGAACACAGAGGTTGCACAGAGGGATCCGAGATCATACCGCAGCGAACTCAGGCGTAAGCTGACGCTGCATCTTCCATGGTCCCACCGGCCTGAGCCTGGTAAGTTCCATCCTCGAGAGAGGGGTCGCTACTGGGCGACTTCGCCCAGGTTCCGCCCAATTTCTCCCGGGCAGGATCATCACTAACTGGACTCAGGGTCAGGGTCCACTCAGTATCCTGATCATCATGGAGCTTGAATTTGAACGGTACATCAAAGGTGATGTCTCGGGCTTTCACCTTATGGTCGCGATCGTGAAAGTTGTAAGTATCGTCTGGTTGCAGTTTGAAGTAGCAGAAGAGTAAGTCATCGCCGTCGGGTTTATTTACCTCGTAGATATGTATTTTCTGTTCATTATCAGCCATTTGTCTTCTCCTTCTGGGGCATGTGGGTTAGCACAACCGAAAGTTGTGCGCTGGGCTTGCGAACCGGGAGCGCCTTCGTCAAGGCGTTTACGTCCGCACTCTCTTCTCAATAATTAACGCGAGAACTTCTTAGGAAAACCACCAAGAGCGGGGAAAGCTTTGTTTGGTGGCGCAGATCATGCCACAAAAAGGCACAAAGTCACAAAACCTTGGAGTGCGGTGCCTTGGCACCGCTTTGGTAAAAAATACTAAAGCGCCTCCAAGGTGGCGCACTCCAAGGAGGGGCCCCAATCTAGTGGTGTTCGAGTTTTATGGGGTGGACCAGCAATTTGCCGGGACTCTTCAGAGTGGTCAGCCGCTCGCCTTTTTCGATGCTCGGCTTGGATTCAGAATGTCTGTTGAGGAAGTTTTGGACTTCTTTGTTCTGCGCCGGATCGGTGATGAGGCCCTGCGTCTTACGACCGGCAAATTCCTTTAAAGACTCCAGCTCGGGAACGACGTCTTCGGAGAAGATCAGCCACAGCTTTTCCGTCCCTTGTTGCGCGTCAAACTTCAACCACGACGGGTCCGGAATCTGTGTCACCTGTCCGGCCTCAATCAAAGATGAGCCTTTGTTCGTTGTTGACGACGGGAACACGACGTTGAACTCGGGCGCTGATGTCGCCACTGGTCCCTCATTCAGAATGTACAGGTGACCATTTTGCGGACTGCTGAAGCTGAGACGGATCTGGTAGTCCTCCTCGAAAATCATTTCACGGGGAATCGTGAAAGGATCCTGAAATGGTTTCTTGTCTCGAAACTTCTGCACTGTGATCCAGTAGATCAATGTTCGTTCACTCACGGGCGCCAAAGCCGTAGGTGGCGCCACCGATGCAATTGATCTCGCGCGTGAAGCACGCCACATATTTATTCCGAAGATCGCTGCCGTCACGATTGCCATTCCGATCAATGCATACACCAGCACTCGTTTCTTGCGGGGATCAAACTCTTCCGTTCGATTCGCAGCAATCGAAGTTGTATGTGACGCCGTCCGCTGAATCTCCACTTCCACATCCATACGTTTCTTCAAACTGCGCAAATCGATCAGCATGTCTTTCGCAGTTTGATAGCGTTCTTCTGGATTCTTCACCATCGCCTTCTCGACGATGCGTTCCAGCTCCGGTGGCGCGTTTCCGAGTTTTGAAAGTGGAACCGGATCTTTTTCGAGGATCTGAACAATCGTGTGACTGCTCGTCGCACCGCTGAACGGGACTGCCCCGGCGACCATTTCGTAC
>DASYPN010000011.1:0-3676 GCA_036006625.1 Pyrinomonadaceae bacterium
AAGTGCGAGTGCTGTTGGTCGAAGAAGGCTTGCCTATCGACAAGGAATATTATCTCGGAATCGTGCTCGACCGTGCCTCAGGCCGGCAGGTGTTCATGGCTTCATCAGCGGGTGGAATGGACATAGAGGAAGTCGCAGCGAAGACGCCGGAAAAGATCATGAAAGAGATGATCGATCCGGCCGTTGGCTTTCAATCATTCCAGGCGCGCAAGCTGGCGTTTGGTCTCGGCTTGCCGGCCGCGCTCGTTAACCAGGCAGTGAAGTTCATGCAGTCGCTCTATAGCGCGTATGAGCAGATGGACGCGTCACTCCTCGAAATCAATCCTTTTCTACAGACGAAGGACGGCCGTCTCATCGCGCTTGACGCAAAGATCAACTTCGATGACAACGCCCTCTTTCGTCACAAAGAGTTTCTTAACTTGCGCGACTTGCACGAAGAAGAACCGCTGGAGATCGAAGCGTCCAAATTCGATCTCAACTACATCAAGCTCGACGGCAACATCGCGTGCATGGTGAACGGCGCCGGTCTCGCGATGGCGACGATGGACATCATCAAACTCGCAGGCGGTGAGCCGGCGAACTTTCTTGACGTCGGTGGTGGCGCGTCGCAGGAAAGAGTTGAAGCTGCGTTCCGCATTCTTTTGGCGGATCAAAATGTGAGAGCTGTTCTGATCAATATCTTCGGCGGCATTGTGCGTTGCGACATGGTCGCGCGCGGTGTGGTTGAAGCGGCGAAGAACCTCGGGATCAAAGTGCCCGTTGTCGTGCGACTCGAAGGAACGAACGTCGAAGAAGGCCAGAGAGTCATTCGCGAATCAGGACTTAACTTCACCGTGGCTAACGGCATGAAGGACGCGGCTGAGAAAGTTGTTGGCCTGGCAGCTTAGGGCCACGGATTTTACGGATGAACAGAACGATACTGCTGAAATGGTTCGTTCGGGTTAGTCGCTTCGGCCTGGCAGTGTTGTTTCTGTTCACTGCGATCGCGAAGCTGGCGATTGTCAAAACGTTCGTCAAGAACATGGGTGAGCTGTTGAGCTCGTCCGGTTTTGATTACCAGCGCTGGTCGTGGCCGGCGACGATCGCCGTCATCGTGGCGGAGTTCATCACGGCGATTCTTCTTATTGCCCCGCGCACGGTGCGAATCGGTGCGTTATTCTCGGCAGTGTTATTGATAGGTTTTGCGTCGTACGCGCTTTACTACGTTTACGCGCTGCACGGCGAGCCACTCGAATGTGGGTGTTTCGGCGGCATCATCGCGAGCCAGCTTGGAGTGAAGACTGCGCTCAGAAATCTGGCGCTGTTAATACCGGTGCTGGTTGTTTGGTTTGGGTATCGTAGGACAAGGAAGGAGTTGTTGATTGGCCAGTATTGAATTTTGGGGTGGTGTCGGCACCGTCACCGGATCGAAGTATTTAGTCCAAACCAACCGCGCCCGCGTGCTCGTTGACTGCGGGTTGTTTCAGGGACTGAAAGAGCTGCGCGAGCGCAACTGGCTGGAGCCGCCTTTCAGGCCCGGGTCGCTCAACGCGGTCCTGATAACGCACGCGCACATCGATCACACCGGTTATCTCCCGCGTCTCGTCCAACAAGGTTTTCGCGGTCCGGTTTACTGCTCGCGAGGCACAGCGGATCTGTTGAAGATACTCCTGCCTGATTCGGGACGCTTACAGGAAGAAGATGCCGACTATCGGAATCGTCATAAACTAACTAAGCACACTCCAGCACTCCCGCTCTACACTGAAAAGGACGCGTTCGATGCTTTGCAGTTGCTGAAGCCGCTCCCGAATACGGGTGAGGCGATTGAAGTTGCGCCCGGTATTCGTGCGGGCTTTCGAATCGCGGGACACATACTCGGATCGAGTCTGGTACTGCTGGAAGTTGATCATGCATTACCAGACGGACAAGGACGCCGCATACTCTTTTCCGGCGACCTGGGCCACTACGATCAACCAATCATTCGCGATCCGGAACCGCCACCCGCGTGCGACTACCTGTTGGTCGAGTCGACGTACGGCGATCGACTGCACGATCCGGAAGATCCGAAAGTAGCGCTCGCACGAATCATCAACGACGCCGCAAAACGCGACGCGCCAGTGCTGATCCCAGCTTTCGCAGTCGGTCGCACACAGGAAATCGTTTACTTGATTCGTGAACTGGAAGACGAAAAAGTAATTCCGATTTTGCCGGTGACAGTCGACTCGCCGATGGCAGCCGCAACGACCTCTGCATACGCGAATCGTAAAGAAGAGCAGGACGAGGAGTATGCGAGCATACTCATGCAGCAAAGACATCCGCTGCGAACGCATTCGATGGCGACAGCATCGTCGCGACAGGAATCGAAGCGGCTCAACGATGCGAAGGGCGCGCGTGTGATCATCAGCGCATCAGGCATGATGACTGGCGGTCGCGTTTTGCATCACGCGATGCGTCTCGTTCCTGATCCCGAAACGACGATCGTGTTTGTTGGTTATCAGGCTGCCGGCACGTTGGGTCGTCGCATCCTCGACGGTGAACCGGAAGTGAAGATTATGGGCCAGCGCGTTCCGGTCCGTTGTCGCATCGCAAAGATTGGTGGCTTCTCTGCTCATGCTGACTGGGGAGAAGTTCTGCGTTGGTTGAGTGGCCTCCAGGGCGATCCGCCGCGCGAAACTTTCCTGACGCACGGTGAACCCGAAGCCGCAGTTGCGATGGCCGCACATATTAAGGAGAAGTTTGGCTGGAACGTTCACGTTCCGCAGTACGGGGAAAAGATTGAGCTTGAATAGGTTCGATAGGACATATAGGTCCTATACTTGAATGGAGGAGCTTTATATTGAGCGTCTTAGTTGATAAGTCCACGCGCCTTGTTGTGCAGGGCATCACGGGGAAAGAGGGAACGTTTCATACAAAGCAGATGATCGAGTATGGAACGAATGTCGTTGGTGGTGTGACGCCGGGCAAAGGCGGCACGACGCACGAGGGAATTCCTGTTTTCAACACAGTTGCCGAGGCGGTGAAAGAAGCCGGGGCGAATGCGTCGGTGATTTATGTGCCGCCATCGTTCGCTGCCGATGCGGTGATGGAAGCTGCCGATGCGGGTATACCCGTAGTCGTTTGTATCACTGAAGGCATTCCCACACTCGACATGGTCAGGGTGAAGGAATACTTGAAAGACAAGTCGACGCGTCTGATTGGACCAAACTGTCCGGGCATCATCTCGCCGGGTAAATGCAAGATCGGAATCATGCCGGGTCACATTCATCGTGAAGGAAACATCGGGGTTGTCTCGCGTTCCGGAACGTTGACGTACGAAGCTGTGGGACAACTCACTGCACTCGGGTTGGGACAGTCATCAGCTATCGGCATCGGAGGCGATCCGATCGTCGGCACGACGCACGTTGATGCGTTGCGACTTTTCCAGGCAGACGATGAGACGACCGGAATCGTGATGATTGGAGAGATTGGTGGCAGTGCTGAAGAAGAAGCTGCTGCGTTTGCGAAGGAGAATGTTACGAAGCCAATCGTCGCGTTCATCGCCGGGCAAACAGCGCCGCCGGGGAGACGCATGGGCCACGCTGGCGCGATCATCGCGGGTGGTAAGGGAACAGCGGCGGAGAAGATGAAAGCACTCGCTGACGCTGGGATTCACGTTGTGAAGTCACCTGCCGATATCGGCAAGGCGATGAAGGAAGCC
>DASYPN010000012.1:0-13451 GCA_036006625.1 Pyrinomonadaceae bacterium
CTGTTTCACCAACCTCGTGGACCACGCAGACATTCGGATGGCTCAATCGTGATGCAGCACGTGCTTCCTGCGTGAAACGGCGCAGTCGTTCCGGATCTTTGCTGACGAATGCCGGTAGAACTTTCAGTGCCACCCGACGACCGAGGATCGTGTCGGTTGCGAGATACACCTCGCCCATCCCACCTTCACCGATGAGACTCACGATCTGGTAGTGCTTGATGCGTTGGCCGGGAGTGAGTTTTTGTTCGTCGGCAAGATCACCGGCAGCATGTGCTACAGCGGGCGCTTCCATAAAACTGCCCGCGACTTCGTATGAGCGGAGCAACGATTCGACTTCTTCGCGCACTTCGGCGTTGCCGTCGCAAGCGTGTTCGAGAAACGATTCACGTTCGGCGCCCTGGCGTCCGAGTGCGCTCTCGAAAATTTCTTTCACATGTTGCCAGCGTTGGGGGTCCGTCTCGCTCATTCTTATCTGTCACCGCTCAGTTCGCGATGCAGCCAGGCCTTAGCCATGCTCCACTCGCGTTTGACGGTCGCCGGTGAGATGCCCATCACTTCCGCAGTTTCCTCAACAGTCAAACCACTGAAGAAACGTAATTCGACGACGCGACTTTGTTGCTCGTCGATCTTCGCCAGTCGAGTCAGTGCTTCATCAACTTCGATAACATCCAGGTCCTGACCTTTCACGGCAACAGTAGCATCGTTGAGTGAAATCCTGATGTCAGAACCGCCGCGTTTGGCGCGCTTCTTCGTGCGCGCGTGGTCGACGAGTATGCGCCGCATCATCTGCGCCGCGACGCCGAAGAAGTGTGCTCGATTTTGCCACTGCACGTTGTGTTGATCCACCAGTCGCACGTACGCCTCGTGAATGAGAGCGGTTGTTTGCAGCGTGTGACCCGGTTGTTCTCGACGCAGATAGCGCGCGGCCTGGCGGTGCAGTTCATCGTAGACCGCGGGCATCAGTTTATCGAGCGATTCTTTGTCTTTCGCCACTTAATGAGGATAGAGGAGTTTCACGCAAAGGCGCAAAGAGCGGACGCAAAGCCGCGAAGAAGCCACACGAGGTTGTCTTTGCGTCTTCGCGTCCGTTCTTTGCGCCTTTGCGTGAAACTTTGAGCCCCTTTTTCTCAGACTGTCGCGTTCAGTTACGAGAAGGAGGTTTTATGAAAAACAAAATTTATAGGCTGATTGCAATTTTCGGTATGTTCCTGGGGTTTGCCACCGTGAACGCGCAGGGGCAGGCGGCGAGCAAGGTGAGGGTTGAGATTCCGTTCGAGTTTTCCGCGGGGACGACGACGCTACACGCGGGTGTTTACAGCATCAAGCGCATGTCTGGGGAGCTCGTGACGCTTCGCAGTGAAGACGGAAAGTCAGCAGTGACTTTGCACGCGCCGGTCACGGATAGCTCGAGTGATCCAAACGCGGTTGAGCGGCTGGTTTTCAGCAAGCAAGGCGAGCAATATTTCCTTTCGCAGATTTGGCTCACCGCTGACAGCGGCCGCCAGGTTTGGATCAGCCGCGAAGCTGAGAAGGGTGAGCGCATCGCGGTCGCTTTGAAGAAATAGTTCCTGTAGGACATATAGGACCTATTGCCTGGACTTTGGGTCGACCGCAATTTGCCTCGCGCACGTTTCCGAGAGTATTGTGTGCCGCGAGGTGAATCTGATGAAACATTTGCTGAAACATTTCTCTCTGATTGCGGCACTGCTCCTGGTCGCCGGCTCGGCGGTGGCCCAGGAGCGCGCAGCAATCCTGACCGGCGCTGAGCTGACTCGCGTCGTTCCAACCGGGTTCTATTTTCAGGGTCTCAGTGCACCAACTCAGATGCGCAATTCCGCAGCCGCACGCTTCGGAAAAGATCGCTACGTCATCTCGGGTCTGGTCGATACCTCCGGTTACTCCGCCGATGTGCGAGCGAAGTACGTTGGTTTCCTGATCACCGATTCAGCCATCTCGCTCAACGGTGAATCGTTGCCTCCCGGCGCTTACGGTTTCGGTTTTGCGACTGAAGGAAAGATGACAGTGATGGATCTTTCCGGAAAAGATTTACTCTCGGTACCGGTCACTAACGATAAGGCGTTGCGACGTCCTCGTCCGTTGATGATGGCTGCAGATGCGGGCGGTGTGCGTCTCTACAGCGGCAAAGACTACGTTATCATCGCTGCAAAGTAATACCAGCGATGCGCCAAAAGTTTTTATCGTTAGTTTGTATTTCGTTGTTGCTTCCGCTTGCTCTCCTTGCGCAAGAGCCCGAGAAGCCGAAGTCTCAGCAACCGATGGGTGGCGGTGGCGCAAACACAGGGCCGGCAGTCACCTACACTTCGCGCCGTACCGTTGGCATCACTGACCCTTCGGCGCCCGTTGTTTTTGAAGATGTTACGGACAAAACCTCACTCTCGGCTTTTCATCACCGATCGGGTGAGGCGTCTAAAGATTACATCTTTGATACCCCTTCAGGCGGCGTCGCGATTTTTGATTACGACAACGATGGACGCCCCGACATCTATCTCGTAAACGGATCGACGATGGACGCGCTGCGCGGCAAGGAAAAAGCTCCCCGCGCTGCCCTCTATCGAAATCTTGGTAACTGGAAGTTTGAAGATGTTACTGAGAAAGCAGGCGTCGCGAACGAGCGTTGGGGAATGAGTGTCGCGATTGGAGATTACAACAACGATGGACGTCCGGACATCTTTGTCGGTAACTTCGGTATTTCGCGGCTTTATCGAAACAATGGCGACGGCACGTTCACAGACGTTGCGGAAAAAGTAGGCGTCGCTCGCAAGGGTTGGAGCACGGGCGCGAGCTGGGGCGATTACGATGGCGATGGCCGGCTCGATCTTTTTGTTCCCGGTTATGTGCAGATCGATCTAAACAATCTGCCGCCAAATCCTTCGGACGTCGGCAAGTCAGGCGCGGTAGGAGCGAACTTTTGCCAGTTTCGCGGCGTGCCCGTGATGTGTGGTCCACGCGGGCTGCCGGGTGAAGGCGACACGCTCTACCATCAAAAGCCGGACGGAACTTTTGAAGATGTGAGCGTCAAGGCAGGCGTTAACGATCCGGAAAAGTACTATGGTTTCAGCTCTGCGTTTGTTCACGTCGACGACGACAAGCTCCTCGATCTGATCGTTGTTAACGATTCGACGCCGAAGCAGCTTTACATCAACAAAGGGAACGGAACGTTTGAGGAGATCGGTTATCCGTCAGGCGTGGCGCTAAATGAGAACGGGCGCGAACAGGCGGGAATGGGACTCGCTGTCGGTGATTATGACAACGACGGGCGCATCGATTTTCACATCACCAACTTCTCTGACGATTCGAACGTTCTTTATCACAACGACGGCGACAACAATTTTACTGACGTAACGTTTCAGACCGGGCTTGGTGAAGTTTCGATTCCGTTTCTTGGTTGGGGTACGAGTTTTGTCGATTATGACAACGACGGTTGGCTCGATCTGTTTGTTGTGAATGGACATGTTTATCCGGCGGCTGACGCGCACCAGTGGGGAACGAGTTACGCGCAGCAGGCGCTGCTGTTTCGAAATCTGAAAGGGAAGTTTGAACGTGTTGGAGCGCCGCCAGGAAATGCGCTTGCCAATGCGTGGCCCGGCCGCGGTCTTGCGGTCGGCGATCTCGATGGTGATGGCAAGCTCGATCTTGTTATCAACAATCTCGATGCGAAGCCGGTGGTGTTGAGGAATGTCGTGGCGACGAGTGGGCACTGGCTTGGTCTGAAGCTCGTTGGAGATGTGGCGAAGAAGAGTCCGCGCGACGCGATTGGTGCGATTGCGTTTGTCACGACTGGCAATGTGCGACAGCGTCAGGATGTGTTTAGTGGCGCGATTTTTTGTTCACAGAATGATATGACTTTGCACTTCGGGTTGGGTGCGGCGACGAAGGTCGACAAGCTCGAAATCAAATGGCCCGACGGCACCATGGAAACCTTTGCGGTTCCCTCTATTGACAGATTCGTTACCATTACCCAAGGCAAGGGAATTTGAACCTCGGAACGTACTGTAGGGGCGGCCCTCCGTGGCCGCCCGTGGCTTTGATCGTGTTCGCCAAACCCGAAGCCGTTGTTAACTTGAATCCGTTACCAAACCACGGGCGGCCACGGAGGGCCGCCCCTACAGTACGTTCCGAGTAACAGAATGATATGCGACGACTAGATCTGCGAAAGGCTCAGGCAGCGCGACTCAACACGATCCGCGATATTAATCGCCAGATCGTGCTGAACTACGTGCGTGAGCGCGAGCCGATCTCACGCGCAGAGATCGCACGCGAGACTGCGCTGCAGCGCTCTACCGTCTCAGCGATCGTCGAAGATCTCAAAACCGAAGGCCTCGTCGAGGAAGTCGGTGAAGGAGAGTCGACCGGCGGTCGCCGCCCCACCCTCCTGAAGCTGCGCGCCGCCGATCCGATCGCACTAGGCGTCTCAATCACTCCCACTTGCACGACCGTCGCGACGAGCGATCTCGCCGGACGCGTGCTCGACCAGGAAGAGTTTCTCACCGATCCGGAAAAGACAATCAGCGACGTAATCCGCGTCGTTCGTGATTTCACAACGCGCTACAAAGGATCGATCGAAAGCGTCGGTGTCAGCCTTCCCGGACTCGTCGATCCATCGACAGGCACAGCGCTCTACATCCCTTACTTTCTCTGGCGCGATCTGCCTATCTCGAAAATGATCTCCGACGTAGTTGGACTTCCAGTCGTGATCGACAACGATGCCAACGCAGTCGCGCTCGCTGAACTCTGGTTCGGCCGGCCCGAAGTCAGCGATGCCCGCGACTTTATACTTGTGCTCGTCGCGGAAGGCGTCGGCACGGGAATCATCTTCGACGGTCAGGTCTATCGCGGTCAGCGTGGTGCAGCGGGTGAGTTTGGTCACATGGTGATCGGACGCGGCGCTCCGGTCCCTTGTTCTTGTGGCAGCGACGATTGCTGGGAAGCGTTTTCATCAGAACGCGCAGCCATCGCGCGATATCTGAATTTGTCCGGCCCATCAACAAACTCCGAGATCACATTCATCGAAGTAGTAGACCGGGCTCTCGGTGGGGAAGCACACGCAACGACAGCGCTGATCGAGACTGCTCGTTCTCTCGGCGTCGGAATCTCAAATCTCATTATCGGCTTCAGTCCGGAAGTCGTCGTGGGTGGAGGAGAGATTGCCCGTGCCTGGGACCTGATCGAGAACGCCCTCACCGAAACGATCGCCAACAGTGTCCGTCGTGGTCTTCCTTCAGCACGAATCCTCCCCTCCACGTTGGGTGAAGACCCCACGTTACGCGGCGCCCTGAGCCTCGTCCTCGCTAGTAAATTTGCCGCCGCATTCGCCGCATAAAGTTCGCGATCCGTACTAAATCCGCCTCAATCCGTGGCTAAAAAAACTGTTGACAGATTAAGCGCACCTGTACTAAAACTTAGTTCGCTGCGACAACAAACTTAGTTTTGAAGTGCTAAAACCGAGGTAATAAGCCATTCGCCTCGGTCAATCCAAGTAGGTTTTAAGAATAATTTCACCAAAAGCGCGCGGGTAACTCCGCGTCGTTTGTGTCTTGCTTTCAGCTCTCGAGGACCAAAAATGAGAAAGCTTCCCGCATCGTCTGCCCATCTCCCGCTACTCTTCTTGTTGACGTTCATTTTCGCCATCTCAGCCGCCGCCCAGAGCAACAAAGGCGCGATTGTCGGCACTGTTAAAGACCCGAACGACGCCCTCGTTGCAAAGGCGCAGGTCAAAGTTACCAGCCTGAAAACAGGCGAGGTTCGTACGACCGATACGACCGACGACGGAACGTTCACAGTCACGAACCTCGAACCTGGTCCATACACTGTCACTGTCGAAGCCAGCGGCTTTCAGACGGTAACAGTCGAAGCGGTGCAGGTGGAGACAAACGCCCGCCAGCCCCTCGAGGTGAAGTTTGCCAATGTTACGGGCGGGAATACGTCCGTGACGATCTCAGCGGAATCAGCTCCCCTTACTGAGACAGAGACGAGCGTGCGCGGCGATCTCATCACCGGAAAGGAAGTAACCGATCTTCCGATTCCGCAGCGCAACTTTACACTCCTGGCCCAACTCTCTCCGGGCGTTACGCGACCAAATCTTGGTCTCCTCGGCGGCGGTGGCAATTTTGTCGAAGGCGGTGGTGGTCGCAACAACACCGAGTCGACGCGCTTTCGTGAGTCCGGTGGGTCGGTGATGGTCGTAAATGGCGCCCGCGCGACGAACAACAACTTCACGCTCGATGGCGTCGACAACAACGAGACGCAGTTTGGACAGATTGCGATCTATCCGCAACCTGACGCGATTGCGGAGTTCAAGATCGAGACCAGCGTCGCATCCGCGGAATCAGGACGCGCTGGTGGCGGCATCGTATCGACGACGTTTAAGTCAGGTGGAAACGATTATCACGGCACGGCAGGTGAGGTTTACCAGGGACGCTTTCTGAGCGCGGCAGCCGCCAAGTTTGACGATCCGACTTCACAGGATCCTCCGAACTACGTTACCCACAATTTTTACGGAACGGTCGGTGGTCCAATCTTTCTGCCCCACTTCGGCGAAGGTGGACCGCATTTCTACAACGGCCGTAACCGTTCGTTCTTCTTCTTCTCATTAAATGGTCAGCGAAACAGTACGCCGATCTTTGGTGGCGCCGGTGATCCGTTGGCGGTGCCGGTGCCGACTGCAAAAATGCGAGTCGGCGACTTTAGTGAGCTGCTCAGACCCGGACAAACGCGTACTTACAGGCTTGCGAGCGGTGGCACCGTAGTCGCTCCGTTTGGAACTATCTTCGCGCCGAACGGCACGCCGATTCCCGGCAACGACCTGCGCAACTGTCTGAGCTGCGGTCCATTTTCAAACTTCGCGCGTAACTACGTAAACGCATTCCCGCTTCCGAATCTTCCGGGCACTGGTCGAAACTTTGAAACGAATCGAAAAGAACACGCGGTAGTCGACAGCTACGACGTCCGCATCGATCATCGCATCACGCAAAACAACAACATCTTCGGCCGTTACAGCAAATCTGATACGGCCCGCGCGCGCGATAATTTCTTCCCGCTCGGATCGTCGCCAACCAATAACGATTTACCGGCTGGCCCATCCGCCGGCGACGAGTTTGGTAATACCAAGGCATTCGCATTAGGCGACACGCACGTGTTCTCGCCTGCAGTAGTGAATGACTTCCGTGCTGGATATACCCGAGTCAGCATTGGGATCTTCAATACTGGCGTTAACGGGACGGGCGGTTTTAGCCCGACGATCTCTGCCCAACTAGGCGCGCCGAATATCAATCTTGGTCCAAACAGCAGTGGTATCGTGCTCGTCGGAATTGTTGACGAGTTAACCGGAATCGATCGCGCTACGGAGTTCACCGGGGATGGCGGTCCGTTTTACTTCCTTTCAAATAACTACCACGTTGCTGACGCACTCACATACGTCAAAGGAAACTCAACGTATAAGTTCGGTGGTGATTATCGCGTGCGGCAGAACAGTGTGTACGACGGTGGCCGCAACAACGGTACTAAGGGCAATTACCAGTACGGCACGACTGACAGCGGTTTCGTAGCCGGCAACTACAACGGTATCGGACCAAACGATACCGGTTCATCGCTCGCGAACTTCCTGCTTGGCTATCAGCCTGGTTTTGTGGGTCGCGGCGATCCGGGTGGTCCATACTCGCAGTCGAGCCATGAGATGGCCTTCTTTGTTCAGAACGACTGGAAGGTCAACACCGATTTAACTCTGAACCTCGGTTTGCGTTACGACATATTTACCTCGCCGACTGAGCGTTTCGATCGCCAGGGCAACTTTGATCCGGCGACCAAGAAGATCCAGATGGCCGGTGAGAGCGCACCCGGTGGCCGTGATCTCGCAAACACCGACAAGAACAACTTCGGACCACGCATTGGTTTTGCTTACAGCGGGTTGAAGTCAGACAAGACGTTGGTGCTGCGCGGTGGTTATGGAATTCTCTACGCGGTCGACACCAATCTTACACAACCGCTGACTTCAAATCCGGGCACGGGCGCTGCTAGCTATGCATGTACGCCGATAACCAACCCGGGTGGTTGTCCATCGGTGTTCCTGTCGCGCAATCCATTCGACAACGGAATTCCAACCGCACCATTCACAGTCGCAGCGCCCGGATCAAGTTTCGCGGCGCCGACCAATGGCGGTCTCATCCTCTTCAACGATCCGAATCGAAAGGATGAGCTGTATCACCAGTACAACTTCACGATTCAGGACGAGTTTCGTCCAGGGTGGCTCGGCGAAGTTGCTTACGTTGGTTCGCTCGGTCGCAACCTGCTGGTCCTGCAGAATATCGGCACCAGTCCTGGAAACGATCAGGGTGGGCCAGGTTCCCGTGAAGTAGTGCTGGTGAACGTCAACAACGTCAATCCGATCACTGCCACACGGTACATAGGGAGCTCCAGCTACAACGCGTTGCAAAGCAAGCTCGAGAAACGGTTTGCGAAGGGGCTGGCGATGCTTGCGTCGTATACATGGTCTCATTCGATTGACGACACTCCGGGCGCCGTTTGCGCAAACGGTGCGGGTGCGCGGGATTGTGGTCCCGATGATCCTCTCAGACCGCAACTTGAGCGTGCCAGCTCTGACACTGACGTCAGGCACCGCTTCACCTTCTCGAATGTTTGGGATCTGCCGATTGGTCGTAACCGGCGTTATGGCGCGGATATGAACAAGGGTCTCGATACTGTAATTGGGGGATGGCAACTCAACAACATCATTACGTGGCAGAGTGGCCCTGTATTTAACGTCACCTGCGATGGCGGACGCGCCGATCTGATTGGAGATCCGACCGCAAGTGACGCCCAAAGAGCGAACGGGTTTGAGCTCAATAAGGCAGCGTTTCGATGTTCGACTACGAGAGTTTTTGCTGGAGATCCGCCGGTCGGCGGCACCGTCACCAGACAATCTTTCCCCAACATCGGTACGCTTGGTCGCAACGTTTTCCGTGGACGGCAACAGTTTTACTGGGATGCGGGTTTGTACAAGAACTTCCCGGTCACTGCGATCAGCGAGGCTTTCAACATTCAGTTTCGCTTCTCGGCTTTCAACGTGCTGAACCGGGTGAATCGTTCGTTCCCCAATGGAGACCTTAACAACGCGAACGAATTTGCACGCGATTCGAGCGAACAACGTCGCCGTCAGATGGAGTTCTCCCTCAGATTTATTTTCTAGGAAATACCGCCGCAACGAGGCACAAGAAGCACAAACGGCTCACTGGAGCGTTTGTGCCTTTTGTGCTTCTTGCGGCTAGAATCAGGTCCAATGGGTTTAGTGCGCGCATTTCTTTTTCTCTGCTCAGTGTCGCTTGTTGTGAGTGCGATGCCGCAACGAACAGCGCCGCAAGTCGACACGTTGCTGAGTGAGGCGGGCGCGCTGGTCCAGGCGGGCAAGTTGCAGGAAGCAGAAGCGGCGACTCGAAAGATCCTGACCACACATCCGCGCAATGCCGAAGCGCACAGCTTGTTAGGCGTGATTCTCGATCAGCGTGGTCAAACTGCGGAAGCTGAAAAAGAGTACGACGCGGCTTTGCGTTTGAAACCGAAGCTCGTAAGTGCGTTGTCGAATCTCGGTGTCTTGTTGGCGAAGACCAATCGCGGCGCTGAAGCG
The DNA here is from genome assembly GCA_036006625.1 of Pyrinomonadaceae bacterium. Lineage (GTDB taxonomy): Bacteria > Acidobacteriota > Blastocatellia > Pyrinomonadales > Pyrinomonadaceae > PSRF01. Next base: position 9,638 of record DASYPN010000012.1, read on the forward strand.
ATTGCAAAGTTTGAAGAGGTGTTGCGTCTCGACCCCAAACACGAAGGGGCGATCTTCAATCTTGGTGCTTTATACGCGGCGCAGGGAGACTACAAACGCGCGGTGCCGCTGTTGGAAAAGGCCGCGGGCCAGGATCCAAGGATGCTGTTTACGCTTGGGCTACGCCTCGCTGAAGCGCACGAGTATGGCGATGCAGTGCGTTTGTTTCAGCGGACGAATGAACTGCGACCGCGTACCTTTGAAGTGCTCTACAACCTCGGCCTCGCTTTGTACAACCTCGACCGGCTCGATGAAGCGCAACAGGCACTGACGTTGGCATCAGCACTGAAACCCGGCGAGCCAGAGCCTTATTACCGGCTGGGATTGATCTCATCTGCACAGGGCGACACGAAAGCAGCGCTGACATATTGGACCAAAGCGCTCGAACTGCGGCCCGTGTTTGCCGAAGTCAACTTCATGATCGGCGAGGAGTTGCTCAAGAACAAACTCGCCGAGAAGTCGGTACCGTTTTACGAGAAGGCATTGGAACAGTCGCAGGGTCAACTGGTCTATCACCTGCGACTCGGCGTTGCGAATGTACGTGGCCAGCGCTACGACCGCGCGCGTGAAGTCTTCACGAAAGCGCTCGAGCGTTATCCGGACGATGCGAATCTCTACTTCTTGCTCGGCTACGCGGCACGAGCGGAAGGTCAGTACGACCAGGCTGTAACGGCGTTTCGACAGGCGCTGAAACTGCACCCCGATATGCCGGATGCGCTCGCGAATCTCGGATACATCGCGAGTCAGCGTGGTGAAAATGCCGAGGCCGAAACGTTGTTGAAGCGAGCCATCGAGCTCGAGCCAAAAAGTTTTCCGGCGTACCACGATCTCGGGCGGCTCCTCGTGAAGTTGAAGCGGTATGAAGAGGCGGTGCCGTTACTCACGCGCGGTGTGGAATTGAACGACAAAGATCCGGGAGTGCACTACCAACTCTTCCTCGCGTACTCGAGACTCAAGCGCAAGGATGAAGCGGACAAGGAGTTGGCGGAGTTCAAACGATTGGATGAAGTGAACCGGCACGGCGCGACACCATTGATGAGCACCAAAGATGGAGAGGCTCTGCCGCCTTTGCCCGTGACGGCCGCCGGCGACAGCGCGAAGCCACGCGCACCAAAAGACTAGCCAAAATGACGGCCACAAAAAAGCACAAAAGGCTCAACAAAATTGAGGAAAATATTTTGTGCCTTTTGTGCCTTTTGTGCTTTTTTGTGGCTGATTCGTTTGCGCAGAGTCCGTCAGTTAGCAAAGTCGATCCGCCATCGTGGTGGGCGGGGCACACGATCAATCCGGTTCGACTGCTCGTGCGTGGCGCGAATCTTCGTGGAGCTCAAGTCAAAAGCTTGAATCCGGGGATGCGCACATCAAAAGTCTCCGTTAACGAGCGCGGTACTTATTTGTTTGTGGATGTTCAGATCGATTCATCGCTACGTCCAGGCAAGTTTCCGCTGCGTGTGGAGAGCGCTAGTGGTAGCACGATGATTCTGTTTAGTCTCGAAGCGCCGCTCGACACACCGAGCAACTTTCAGGGGATCAACAACGACGACGTGATTTACCTGATTATGACCGATCGCTTCGCTGACGGTGATGCATCGAATAACGCCCCGAAAGACTCACCGCCCGAAGCAAACGATCGCAACAACCCGCGTGGCTTTCACGGCGGGGACCTGCGCGGCGTGATCGATCAGCTTCCTTATCTGAAAGAACTCGGCATTACGGCGATCTGGCTGACACCCTGGTACGACAACTGGAACGGCGTCAATCGCTGCGATAAGCCGTGGTGTCCAAACACGTATTACCACGGCTATCACGCGATCGACTATTACGCCGTTGAAGATCGCTTTGGTGATCTGACGACACTTCGCGAACTGGTCCAGAAGGCTCACTCGCTGGGAATAAAAGTCATCCAGGATCAGGTTGCGAATCACGTTGGCTCGCAACATCCGTGGGTCAAAGATCCACCACTCAGTAACTGGTTTCACGGCACCCTCGCGCATCATCAGCTCAACAAATTCAGAAACAGTGTGTTGCTGTCGCCGCACTCGAATCAAAGCGATGTCCGTAACACGCTTGATGGCTGGTTCAGTGACGATCTGCCTGATATGAATCAGGAAGAGCCGGAAGTCGCGCGTTATGAAATTCAAAATGCCTTGTGGTGGGTTGGAATGACCGGCATCGACGGAATTCGTCAGGACACGATCCAGTACATGCCACGATTCTTCATTCGCAATCTTTCAAATGCGCTTCACGATCAGTATCCGAGGCTTTGGATGGTTGGGGAGGTGTTCGAGCGCGATGCGGCGCAAACGGCATTTTTCATCGGCCGCCACACGGGTTGGGATGGCATCGATACGAAACTCGATTCCGTTTTCGACTTTGCGTTGTGGAATGCGTCGCTGATGGTGTTCACGAACAAGGCGCCCGCCCGTTTGCTTCAGCATACGTTGAAATACGACGGACTTTATCCTGACGCATCGAGACTCACGGTGCTCGCGAACAATCACGATACGACGCGATTTCTATCGCTTGAAGGAGCGACGACCGCGGGTGCAATGATGCATACGGCGTTTGTTTTGAGCGTGCGAGGCATTCCGCAGTTATACGCAGGTGAAGAGATAGCGATGGAGGGTGGAGAGGATCCTGACAATCGTCGCGATTTTCCGCGTGAGGAGTTCAAGGCTGAAGGGCGAACGGCAAAACAACAGCAGATGTTTGACTGGACCCGCACGTGGATCAGATTGCGACGTGAGAATGCGGCGCTGCGCTCGGGGCGTTTGATTGATCTCTATTTTGACGATGATGCTTACGTCTTTGCTCGCCAGCTCGACAAAGAGACGATCATCGTTGCGATCAATCGTGAGAATAAGGCGAAGCAGGTGAGTCTTCCGGTGGGCACGATCGGATTGAGAGATGGTGTGATGTTGAAGTCATTGATTGGAGATGTGAGCGGACGTGTTGTGAACGGCGAAGCGATGCTTGTGTTGCCTGCTCAGAGCGCTATAGCTCTCGGTAGTTTTTAGACAGGATTAACAAGATGAACACGATTAACGAGAACAATCCTGTAAATCCTGCAAATCATGTTAATCCTGTCCAAAAAAGACGTAGCGGGGTCTTGCTTCATCCCACCTCACTACCCGGGCCATACGGCATCGGTGATCTTGGTCCGGAGGCGTATAAGTTCGCTGACTTTCTTGTTGCCGCGGGCCAGAGTCTCTGGCAGGTATTGCCCCTTGGACCAACCGGCTACGGCGACTCACCTTACGCCTGTTACTCAGCTTTCGCAGGTAATACTCTGCTCGTCAGCCCTGACCAACTGATCAAAGAAGGACTGCTCGACGAGGCGCCACAATCGACGGGCTCGCCTAACAAGATCGACTTTGGCGAGGCCCACAGTCTTAAAGATCAAATTCTCCACCGGGCGTATGTCGCCTACACAAGAACCACCGACACCACTCTCCGCAGCGCTTTCGAAACGTTCGCGCAACAACACGCGCACTGGCTGGAAGATTACGCACTATTCCGGGCATTGAAAGACGCGCATGGTGGTATCGCTTGGAACGAGTGGGAATCATCGCTCGTGCGCCGTACGCCGTCAGCTCTCGAACGCGCCCGTGAAGACCTGCGCGAAGAAATCGAGGCTCAAATGTTCTATCAGTTTCTCTTCTTCCGGCAGTGGTTCGCGCTGAAGCGTTACTGCAACGAGCGCGGCATCAGTGTTGTCGGCGATCTGCCGATCTTTGTGGCCCAGGACTCGGCCGATGTTTGGACCAACCCCGAG
>DASYPN010000013.1:0-9104 GCA_036006625.1 Pyrinomonadaceae bacterium
AGTGACGATGCGATCAACGTCGACAAAGAAACCGCTGCCCCGGGACAGCTTCTCGTTGCGCGAATCGAAAGTTTCGATCGCGACAGCGGAAGGCTTAATCCGGCGAACAAGTTCGGGAAGAAGATCCTGCGCCTGCGTGGGAAGTGGGAGAAGCAGAACTAATAAAATCCAAACTAGCTTCATTTCGGGTAAAAGGCTTCACTGTCTAAGCGCAGCAACGACGTCAGTGATTTTAACATCTTCGGTCTTCTTTGTGTGTCGATCGAACAGTTCGACAACGCCGTCGGCGATTTTTTTGCCGATCGTGACTCGGTAAGGAATGCCGATTAGATCCGCGTCCTTGAACTTCACTCCCGCGCGTTCGTCGCGGTCGTCGAGCAACACCTCGAGACCCGCTTGTTGCAGTTCCTGATAAAGCTTCTCGCCCGCGTTACGCAGATCGTCCTGCTTCATGTTCGTAATGGTGATGACAACATCAAACGGCGCAAGCGATCTGGGCCAGATGATTCCATCGTCATCATGATTCTGCTCGACTGTGGCGCTCATGATTCTTTCCACGCCGATGCCGTAGCTGCCCATGACGATGGGCACCTGTTTGCCGTCTTGCGTCAGCACCGTTGCGCCCATCGACTCAGAGTATTTCGTGCCGAGCTTGAAGATGTGACCAATCTCCATGCCTTTAAAGATCTCAAGCGTGCCGTCACACTTAGGACATCCCTCACCGGCTTCAACGGTGCGCAATTCAAACCACTCATCGACCGGTATGTCGCGCGCGATATCGACACCGCGCAAGTGGTGATCGTCTTTGTTTGCACCAGTGGTCATGTTGCGACGATTCTTCAACGCCGTGTCCGCGACAATGCGGAGCTTCGGAGATTTGGTCTTAGCGCCAACGCCGCCGAGACTTCCCGCACTCGCGCCCAGCAAGTCGCGAATCTCTTCAGGATGCGCTGGTCGTACGGCAGTCGCACGGATACTGTCGGAGAGTTTCGTCTCGTGAAGTTGATGATCGCCGCGCAGTAACACGAGCACCGGACGAGGTTCACCGTCGATAGTCGCGAAGAAAACGAGTGACTTGATCTGCCGCGACGCTTGAGCGCCGCCAGGAAAGGTGGTCAGATCCTCAATCGTGCGAACTCCAGGTGTGGGAAACTCCTCGGGTGCTGCTGGTCCAGCTTCGTCGCTGATCTCAGCGAGTCGCGAAGTTGCTTTCTCGAGATTCGCTGCGTAACCACATTTCGCGCAACTAACAATCAGATCCTCTCCGGCCGGAGTGCGTGCCATAAACTCGTTCGACTCCGTGCCACCCATCGCACCCGACGACGCTTCGACGATCAAAAACTCGATGCCGCAGCGGCTGAAGATCTTTTTGTACGCTTCACGCTGATCGATGAACGACTTGTCGAGCCCTTCCCGATCGACGTCGAACGTGTACGCGTCTTTCATGATGAAAGTACGTATGCGCATCAGTCCTGACTTGGGCCGTGCTTCGTCACGAAACTTGAGTTGAATCTGGTACCAGACCTGTGGCAGTTGCTTGTACGAACGAATTTCGTTGCGCGCTATCGCAGTGAAGACTTCTTCATGCGTCATGCCCAGACACATGTCTGTTCCTTTGCGATCCTTGAGACGAAACATCTCGTCGCCGATCGCGTACCATCGACCCGACTCCTGCCAAAGCTCGGCGGGATGTAGGGCCGGCAGGTAAAACTCCTGACCGCCAATCGCGTTCATCTCTTCGCGCAGGATCTCCATAACCTTGAGCGCAATACGTTGGCCCAGCGGCAGGAAAGAATAGATTCCGGCAGACAATTGCCGGATTACACCGGCTCGTAAAAGCAGTTTGTGCGAAATAACCTCGGCATCGGCGGGGTCTTCGCGGAGAGTTGGGATGAAGTATCGTGACCAGCGCATAATCCGGCCATTCTGGCCTATTTCGATTTCTCTGTGCAACCTCTGTGTTCTCTGTTCTCTGTGGTTGTTGTATCTCGAGTTTCTACAACCACAGAGACACAGAGAACACAGAGGTTGCACAGAGATCGTTTGCCGCGTAACGATGCCTGAGTTACCATCACGCTTCTTCTTAAAACACTACTATACGAAGGTCTCCACGAATGGACAGAAACTCATCACTCGCCGAAGTCGATCCGGTTATCGCAGGCGCTATCGACAACGAAGTAGCACGCCAGGCTAACGGACTCGAGCTCATCGCGTCTGAAAACTTTGTCAGTGAGGCCGTGCTCGAAGCTGCCGGTTCGGTGTTCACGAACAAGTACGCCGAAGGCTATCCGGGCAAGCGTTATTACGGCGGTTGTGAATGGACCGACGTTGTCGAGCAAACTGCGATAGATCGCGCGAAAGAGTTGTTTGGCGCGGATCACGCGAACGTGCAGCCACACAGCGGTGCGCAGGCGAACATGTCTGTTTATCTCGCCGCGATCCAGTATGGAGATCAGATCCTCGGGATGAATCTTTCGCATGGTGGCCACCTGACTCACGGTCATCCTCTGAATTTCTCGGGACTTAGTTACAAAGTCGCCGATTATGGTGTTTCGAAAGAGACTGAGCAGATCGATTACGACGAACTGCAAAAGATTGCGGAGGAGCACCGGCCGAGGCTGCTCGTGTGCGGCGCGTCAGCTTACCCACGCATCATCGACTTCGAACGAATTGGCCAGATTGCACGCAGCGTCGGCGCGCGCATGTTTGCTGACATCGCTCACATTGCTGGTCCCGTCGCGGCCGGACTGCATCCATCGCCAGTGCCACACGCTGATTACGTGACCACGACGACTCACAAAACGCTGCGTGGTCCACGCGGCGGTTTGATTCTTTGTCGCGAGGAACACGCAAAAGAGATCGATCGCCGTGTCTTTCCGGGTGTGCAGGGTGGACCGCTGGTCCACATCATCGCCGCAAAAGCGGTCGCGTTTGGTGAAGCCTTGCGTGACGATTTCAAGGAGTATCAGCGGCAGGTGCTCAAGAACGCGACAGCTTTGGCGAGTGAATTACAGGAACAGGGACTGCGCCTCGTCTCGGGTGGCACAGACAATCACTTAATGCTCGTCGATGTTTGGATGGACGGCAAAGGCATCACCGGCAAAGAGGCCGAGAAAGCTCTCGAAGCCGCGCTGATCACTGTCAACAAAAACACGATTCCCTTCGATCAGAATAAACCCTTCGTCGCCTCAGGCCTGCGAATCGGCACACCCGCCGTCACAACGCGCGGCATGAAAGAAGCGGAGATGCGTGAGATTGGACGTTTGATCGCGGAGGTAATTCACGCTCCCGAGTCGGAAGATGTGAGAAACAAAGTAAAGCGTGACGTCGCAGATCTGACAGCGCGGTTTCCGCTCTACCCCAAGCGATTGAAAGCCGCAGATTCACACGGATAGCACGGATTTATGCTTGAAGTTTTTGGTCCGGATGGACTGATCGCGAACGCGCATCCTGAATATGAGTATCGGCCGGGCCAGATTGAGATGGCGCGGGCGGTGATGCGCGCGTTTGAGGAAAAGCGACACCTCATCGTCGAGGCGGGAACGGGGACGGGGAAGACGCTCGCGTATCTCGTTCCGGCGGTTGCTGCCGCACTCGGTGGCAATGGTCGCGTCATCGTTTCCACCGGCACCAAAAACCTGCAGGAACAACTGATGGAGAAGGACATCCCATTTCTCCAAAACGTCCTTCCAAAATCCTTCACCGCGACCTACATGAAGGGCCGAAGCAATTATCTCTGCCTCAGCCGTTTCGCGCGCGCGCAGACGGCGCCGGTGCTCGAAGGTCTCGATGAGGTGGATTACTTCGAAGAGGTCAGCCAATGGTCGCGGGAAACAGAAACTGGCGATCGTGCCGAGCTTTCGAATCTGCCCGAGTCGCTGTCTTTCTGGCGTCACATCGATGCGCGCTCGGAATCGTGTTTGGGACAGAAGTGTCCTGACTTCGATGCCTGCTTCATCACGCGCATGCGTAACCGCGCGCAGGAAGCGGACATCGTCGTCGTCAATCATCATCTCTTCTTCGCCGATCTCAGTCTGCGCAACGGTAACTACGGCTCGGTGTTGCCGGATTACACGGCAGTGATACTCGACGAAGCGCACCTCATCGAAGAAGTGGCGTCAGAATACTTCGGCGCACAGGTTTCCAACTACCAGATCGACGATCTCGTGCGCGATCTCGGCATGCTGACGATTGAAGATGCTGAAGTAGACAAAGAGTTGACGCACAGTGTCGCGCGCATGTCGCGATTTTCAGACAGCTTCTGGATGGGATTTCGAGATGGCCGTGGCGAAGACGGTCGCTATCCGATCATTCCCGGAACGTTTGCAAAGAAAAAAATGAGCGGCGAGTTGGAAGCGACGCCGCTGGGCGAGTTGTACCTCGCACTCGAAGGCGCGATCGCTCGCACGGAAACGACGCTCGACGCATTTCAGGAAAAACCTCCCGAGGTTGAGAGTCTGGTTCGTCGTTTGCGCCAGATCCGTTTTGAGCTGGAGTTTATCGTTACCGGCACGGATAAAAAATTTGTGTACTGGCTCGAACGACGAAACAGGGGCGTGTTTCTGCGAGCATCGCCAATTGATGTTGCTGGACTCTTGCAGGATAAGTTGTTCGACGAAGTGCCGACAGTGGTGCTGACGTCTGCGACTCTCTCGAGCGGCGGCAACTTCAGTTTCATTCGCGATCGACTGGGATTGGACACTGCCGACGATCTGATTGCGGAGTCGAGTTTCGATTACCAGAGCCAGGCGATACTTTACCTGCCGGCGAGAATGCCCGATCCGCGTGATCGCGAATGGGGAAATGCCGCCGCAGCTGAAGTCGCACGCATACTGAACGCGACCGAAGGACGAGCATTTGTTTTGTCGACAAGCCTCGCCGGCATGCAGTCGCTGTTTGAAAACGTCTGGATGGAGATCGACTATCCGTGCCTGGTCCAGGGTAGTGCGTCGAAGGGTCAATTGCTCAAGAAATTTCGTGAAACGCCAAACGCGGTTTTGTTTGCGACGTCGAGTTTCTGGCAGGGCGTAGACGTGCGCGGCGAACAACTGTCATGCGTGATTATCGATAAGTTGCCGTTTGCGGTTCCGACTGATCCGATCGTCGCGGCGCGTCAGAGATACATTGAAGATTGTGGTGGCTCGAGTTTTTACGAGTACAGCGTGCCTCAGGCGATCATCGCTTTGAAGCAGGGACTGGGACGTTTGATTCGCAGCACGACCGACCGAGGTGTGCTGGCGATACTCGACCCGCGCTTGCGAACAAAGGGTTACGGGCGAACTTTTCTACAGAGCCTGCCGCCGTGTCGCGTGACTTCGCGAATCGACGATCTTGCGAGTATCTTATCTACAGACTAATTATGCCGGGACAATTTGAAGTAATGATTGAGCGAAACTTCTCCAGCGCGCATCAACTGCGCGGTTACAAGGGGAAGTGTGAGAACCTGCACGGTCACAACTACAAGATCGAGATTTACGCGCGTGGACGCGAGTTGGATAACGTCGGGTTGCTGGTCGATTTTGTGGAATTAAAAGCGGCGGCGGATGAAGTTGTGACTTATTTAGACCACAGAAACATTAACGAACTGCCGCCGTTTGACGAATTGCAGCCGTCAGCCGAGAACCTCGCGAAGTACGTGCTCGAGCGCGTGGCGAAGCGTGTTGGTGATGATCGTGTGCAGATCTACAAGGTTCGTTGCTTTGAAACACCTACCAGCGTTGCAACCTATTTGATTGATTGAATAGGTCCAATAGGACGTATCGGACCTATTTTAACGATTCAGGCATGTCCGCCACCGTGTAAGCCATCACAGCCATCGTCGCGACGCAGAGCTGCAGCTCGCGCGCATTCACTTTATCCATCGTGTCCGCAGGCGTGTGGTGAATGTCGAAATAGTGTGCGCCGTCCACGTCGAGGCTGGCGCCGACCACGCCTTCACGCATCATCGGACCAATGTCCGCTCCGCCGCCGTCTTCCGCAATCTGATCGGCGCCAATCCCGGATAGAAGTTTCGCAATCTCCAGCATGTTTGATCGTGCTTGCAGCGGCGCCGTTGACGATAGCCCAAAGCCTTCCGGCCGATAGACGCCCGAATCTGATTCAATAGCCAGAATGTGTTTAGCGACTTCTGCTCGATATGCGTCGCGATAAGCGTTACCACCACGCAGTCCATTCTCTTCGTTTGTGTAGAGCACAACACGAATGGTTCGTCGCGGACGCAGTCCGAGCTCTTTGAGCAGTCGCACTGTTTCCCACGCGACGATGCAACCGCCGCCATCATCGTGTGCGCCCTGGCCCACGTCCCACGAATCAAAGTGACCGCCGATGACAATCACTTCATCGGGCTTCTCCGATCCTTTCAGCTCCGCAATCACGTTTGCTGATTCCGCATCCGGCAAAAACTTCGCCTGCATCTTGAGCCGGAGTGTTGGCCGATCTCCACGATCATTCATGCGCTGCAACAACTCTGCTACTTCGATCGTGACGGCTGCGACAGGGATCTTCGGTTGATTTGGATCGTAGTTCATCGCGCCGGTGTGTGGCGTCTGCAGACTCACAGGGGTGATCGAGCGGACGAGCGCTGCCACTGCTCCATAGCGCGCAGCACGCGAAGCGCCCTGCAAGCGATAGAGAACGGTGGCGCCGTAGTTCGTAAACGGCGCGTTATAGACGACGATCTTTCCACGCACCCGTTCGCCAAGTCGATCGAGTTCAGCGAAGTTGCGGACGACGATCGCTTCAGCCGTAATGCCCTCAGCCGGCGTGCCGACACTGTTGCCCAGGCCCAGGACTTGCAGATTTCTGGGAACCGGCGTGAGCATCTCGAGACTCTCTTCGCCGCGCACCCAGTGCGGCACCATCACTTTTTCCGCGCGCACATTATCGAGACCATCGCGTTTCATTTCCGCGAGCGCCCATTCGATGGCGCGCTCGAGATTCCTGGAGCCGCTGAGACGATTGCCGATATGGTCTGTCAGGTGTGCGAGCCGTGAATATGCGTGATCGCTCGTGAGCGCCGCGCCGATGATGCGCGCAGCCGCTGCGCGATAGTTTTCAATCCTGACCGTCGGGGGCGGCAGAGGCGTCGGTGTTGGAGTCGGCGACGCCAACGGTTGAGCGGCTGGACCGGGTTGTTGAGCCTGAACTGTGAAAGTGACGCAAGTGAGCGCGAAAACAAGTGCGACGAGTTGTAAGAAACGCACGCGTGGATTTTCCTCCGTGAATGTTGGAGAACAGTGCAGTTTAGCCCAATTCAGCTCGCCACGAAAAAGCACAAAAAGCACAAGCGAAGTTTCAGCACAAAAACAAATTTTTAGGAAAAAATCCTGCGATGCTGTCGATCGTGCTCCCCCTTGTTCGACTTATTGTTAAGAACGCAAAAATTAAGGAGATATTGATATGGCGGTAACTGCAACTTCCCGAAATGAGCGCACACAAGCTCGGCCCCAGAAAATCACGACGTTTCTGTGGTTCAACGACAACGCCGAAGAGGCCGTTAACTTCTACGTGTCCGTTTTCAAAAACTCGAAGATCCTGAATACAACGAGATACGGCGACTCGGGCGCGGGTCCGAAGGGACGTGTGATGACCGTCGATTTCGACCTCGATGGGCAGCGCTTCACGGCGCTAAATGGTGGTCCAAACTTCAAATTCACCGAAGCCATCTCGCTTGTCGTTAACTGCGAATCGCAGCAGGAGATCGACTACTTTTGGGAAAGACTTTCCGAAGGTGGTGGACAAACGGTCGAGTGTGGTTGGCTAAAGGACAAGTATGGCCTCTCGTGGCAGATCGTCCCGACGATCCTGTGGGAACTCTTTGAAGGCGGAGACCAGGCGAAGACAGACAGAATCATGAAAGCTGTCATGACGATGAAGAAGCTCGATGTTGAAGCTTTGAAGAAAGCGGCGGAAGGGAAATAAGAGCAAAATTAGCCACGGATTTACGCGGATAAACTCAGATCTGCGTCTATCTGTGTAAATCTGTGGCTTTCTTGCTTGCGCTTCGTCATGAATGGTTTCTCACAGAACCAGAAAAATACCCACGCAAATATAATCGTCGCCGGCACCGTAAACACGAACACATTCGCCAGTTGCAACCAACTTGGGATGGTCCACTGCCACGACTGCATGATCACCAGTTCGTGCGTCAGGTAGAGCGAATACGAAAAGAGTCCGAGCGTTGCGAAGTGCGAGACGAGCGAAGGCAGTTTCGCGGTTCGCCACCAACTCTGCTCAGCCAGCACCATCCGGTTCACGACGATAAAGAAGCCGAGTCCCCAGAACGGATGAATGGAAAACCACGCGGCGTGGTGCAGAAATGTATCTTTGTTAATAAACGGCAAGTAACTCGAGATTGCTGACGCCGCAACGATCAGCAAAAGCGCAAGACGCAGATCGCGTGACCAGCCGCGTAGTTTTATCAATCCAAAATACGCTTCGACGCCGATTGCGCCGAGTGCCCACGTGAACCAGTGAACAGCCGCTGCTTCCGGCACCGGAACACCGAATCCGGTCTTCAGCCAAACAACGTGACCAAATACCATCCACCCGAGGCGCGCAATCAGACAAACGGCAAGCGTGACGCCCCAGCCCCAGCGCACGCGAATAAACAGCAACAGAAAATACGCGAGGTAAAGTTGCTCTTCGATCGCGAGTGTCCAAAACACGCCATTGATCGTGTAACAGGTTTTGGGATCGAGGTTGTGAAGCATCAGCAGATGCATGCCGATGTCGTAAAAGAAGAAGTGCGTGAAATTTATGCCGGTGGTCGACGCGGTGAGCAGTAAAAATAGTAGCAGCGCGATTATGTAAGGTGGATAGAGTCTGCGTAGTCTTCGTTTCCAGAACGCGCCGAAGCGAATCTCAGGCTCCACTCCCGCGGCCTGCGCTTTAGCCCATTGCAGGTGAATACAGAAGCCGGAGATCACGAAGAACAGAAAAACGCTGATGTAGCCAAACGAGCTAAGGAATTGAGCCGCGCGAACCGGATACTGAAGAATATTTTGAGGAAGAACTTTTTCGCCCTGTTCAATGGCGTGATAGAAAACAACACCCAACGCCGCAATGCCTCGAAGTGCGTCGATGCCGCGCAGTCGTGTCGGGGT
>DASYPN010000014.1:0-4770 GCA_036006625.1 Pyrinomonadaceae bacterium
GGCCGTTGTTCCATGCGTCCGTGTGTAAACCGAGGGCGGCCACGGAGGGCCGCCCCTACAGTACGTTCACAGTAACAAATTGCAAACCATGAAGCCGACTCTCAATCGCAAGGCGCCGGTTCCGAGTGCCGTGATGTGTGAGGCGACAGCTTTCCAACAGCCGTTTCGCTTCACCAGCACGTCCGTGTACTGATACTGGCCCGCCATCGACCAGCGTTTGTACCGACCACGAAATGTGGATCGACCCGTCACGACCGCGGTATCGCCATTGACGCGCACGTTTACGCGATCGCTGTGGGTACTTTGAAAGAGGACCTCGTTTCGCTGGATAGCGGCGATTGTCTCCGTTTTGCTCCTCACGATTCCGAGTGGATCCGTGAGGAAGTAATCATCAGCCATGAGGCGATCGAGGGTGGCCACGTCATGATGCTCAAAGGCGTCGCCCCATTCGATTTCGACCTGCCTGATTTCGTCTTCGGCGGAGATTATTGGTGGTGAATCAGTCTGTGACTGGTTGATTGATAGGTAGTCTGTCAGTGTGCTCATATCCCTGCTTGTTACAACCCCTGGTTCGATGATTTTAGTCCCAAGAAAATTTTGTGCCGGGTTCAACTGCTAGCAGAGTGGAGTCAAAGTGATGGTGTGTTGCCTTACTTTGATTCGCTGCACTGTAATACTTCGATCCATGAAGTCGAGTGTACGCAACCGCGCATTAGACCACTTGTTAGACCGACGCCAAGCCTTCACGGGCGACATCCTCAGGGATTTCGTGATCGCCGTCGAATTCGCGAAACGTGACGTCATAGCCTTCGCCTTTGAGTTCGCCGGCGATGCGGCGGCCGCAGCGGTCGATCGGAAGGATGTGATCGTGTGAACCGTGAGAGATGAAAATGCGTGGTTTGCCGTGAGCGTCGCCGTCAATCACAAAACCAGGTGAGAATGCGACGATGCTCTTGAAGAAGTCGCCATTGATCAGTCCGAGCGAGAGCGCGTAGGTGGCGCCGTCGGAAAAGCCGCCGACTGACACGCGCGCCGGGTCGATGGAGGTAGTCTCGAAAACCCGTTCGAGCATGCGGTTGAGGTAATAAACGTCTTCACCGAATGAACGGCTGCTGATTGCATCCCAGGTGGTGTCGAGGGAGTTGGGCGCGAGGACGGCAACGCCGGCTTCTTCCGGCGCGGAACCGAGATACCAGAACATGTCGTCTGCGCGTTGGGTCGCGCCGTGCAACATAACAAGCAGCGGCAGTGGCTTGTCGCTCGCGTTCTTAGGTATTTGCAGGACCGCGTCGCGCTCCAGTTTGACCTCTCCGGTAGCCGACGTCTTTACCCCAGCGCGGGGACGTGCTGTGAGGCGCCCATCGCTCGCCATGACTGCGCCACTGAAACGACGGCACGCGCTGCCGAGCGCCACCGAGACGAGCGTAGTTCCGGTGATTATTCCGAACTCACGTCTGTTAAGAGTCATCTCTTTGGCCCAAGATTAAACCACAGTTTTTAGTCTTTTTGTGGTACCTTGCGGGCCAAATGATCAAATGTGCCTTTTGCGCTTTTTTGTGGCTGACTCTAGTGCTTTTCTTCGCGGCTCAGGTTGATGCGAAACAGTGGCGCGCTGTGCATCTGCTCGACTACAACACCGACAGTGAGCTCGATGCACTCGGTCAGAATCTGGAGATGCTCGCGAAGCAGGGAATCAATGTCATCATTCTCGAAGTCGATTACAACTTCGACTTCAAATCGCATCCGGAGCTCAAACGCGGCGCGAATCCAATCACGCGTGACGGCGCACGACGATTCGCGGCGTTGTGTAAGAAGTTCAACATCCGTCTGATTCCCGAGTTTCAGTCGCTTGGTCATCAATCGTGGAAGGCTGAAACGTTTCCATTGCTGACCGTCTATCCAAAGTTCGACCTCACGCCGGGCGCATTCCCAAACAACGATGGCATCTACTGCCGTGAATGGGATCCACTCAACAAGGACGTCTGGCGTATCGTCTTTGAATTGATGGACGAGATCATCGACGGCTTTCGTGCGGATGCGATGCACGTCGGCATGGATGAAGTCTTCCTGCTCGGTTCAGAACAGTCACCTTCGACGAAGGGACAGGATCCGGGTGCTTTGTTTGCCAAAGCGGTGAACGAGCTTCACGCGCATCTTGTGCGCAAGCGTAAGGTGGAGATGTTGATGTGGGGCGATCGTCTGATCGATGGAACTAAATACGACCTCGGCGAGTGGGAAGCGGCGAAGAACGGCACGGCCACCGGGATCGACATGATCCCGAAAGACGTCATTATCTGTCCCTGGCACTACGAACCGCGAGACAGTTATCCATCGATCCCGATGTTCATCGAAAAAGGTTTTCGTGTGCTGCCTGCCGGTTGGAAGAATGTCGATGCGACGAAGGCGCTGATCCAGTTCAGTAAAGCGCAGCCTGGATCGAAGCTGCTCGGTTACATGTTCACGACGTGGGGAGTTAAGAAGGAAGCGCTGCTTGAGTTCCCACCGATCGTTGAAGGATTGAAGGTTTTAAATGGACAGGATTTACAAGATTGATCAGGATTAACAAGATTCCAATCCTGTAAATCCTGAAAAATCCTGCAAATCATGTCTCACTTCTTTTGTCGACCATTCGCGTTTCGAGTTGTCTTACTTCGGCGAATCGGTTCCTGGTACCAGCGTGTGCCGGTGCGGTATTCCTGCTCGGTGCGACTCAACATCGCGAGGGCGCGCTTCGGTCGCAGGTGTGCACAGGCAACGATGATTGTATTCAACAGCGCCATTGGCGCGACGTACGATCCGGTAAACGATGGACTACTGGTCGACGCCACGACATAGTGATCACAGTGCAAAGCAATGGGCGTCGTATCACTGTCGGTAATGCCAAACGTCGGCACGCCACGTCCGTGCGCACGCTGCACTGCCTCAACAGTCTCTCTCAGA
This sequence comes from Pyrinomonadaceae bacterium, assembly GCA_036006625.1. GTDB lineage: Bacteria > Acidobacteriota > Blastocatellia > Pyrinomonadales > Pyrinomonadaceae > PSRF01. The sequence goes on from DASYPN010000014.1 coordinate 2,941, forward strand.
CACCTGCCAAAACTGATCGCCACCAGCAAATCTTTTTCTGTAAGTAGATCGATCTTGTGTTGCAGATTGCCCGTGCTTCCGACGGGCGCATGAGCGTCGAAGCCGAGCGGCGTCAGCCCATACGCAAGAAACCACGCGAGCGACGCTGCGAGGTCGACACCAACCACCAAAATCCGTCGCGCACTATGAATCCGCTTTGCCAGATCGACCGCGCGACTCGCCTCCAGACTCGATCTCAATATGCTCAAACTCTCGACATCTCGTTCGAGACAATGCTGCACCTGATCCGTGACACTGCGTTTCTCCTGTGTCGCAGCTTTCAAAACTGTGTACGGCGTGATGTGATTGACGAAGTGCTGCCGCAAGTCAGCCGCAAAATCCGCGAAACGTTCGTAACCCAGAGCCTGAACAGTGCGCACGATCGTCGCCGCATCGACGTTGTAACGTTTCGCCATCTCCCGTGAGGACAGGAAGAAAGTCTGCTCGTGATTATCGAGTATCTCTCTGATCAAACGACGGCGGCTGCCGCTCAGTGGCGATTGGGCGAAACGAACTTCAAGCGAGGTGAGTGAAGACTTGGAGCCGTTATTGCCACGACTGTTGAGCGTGTTTCCCGCTCCCATATTTTGCTCCTTCGTGTGTGGACCGAGCTAAGGTTTCATTCGTGAGATATATACCCGAGTTTCAGTCAGACTTTTAATAAAATCGAGATCGATATCGAATCCTAAACCGGGCCGGTCGGGAACGGCCACAGTGCCGTCGGGAGCAACAGTGACTGCAGGCGAGATGATATCGCGTTCAAAATAACGTGAACTGGCGGAAATATCACCCGGCAAAGTGAAACGGGGGAGACTTGCCAGCGCGATGTTGTGCGCGCGACCGATGCCAGATTCGAGCATGCCGCCGCACCAGACAGGAATCTCACGAGCCGCGCAAAGATCGTGTATGGCGAGAGCTTCGGAATAGCCGCCGACTCGACCAACTTTGATGTTGATTATTCTACAACTATCCAATTCGAGCGCGAGCTTCGCCCCGCGATGATTGACAATACTCTCGTCGAGACAGAGCCGCGTGCTCATGATCTCCTGCAATCGCGCGTGGTCCATGAGGTCGTCGTTCTGAAGCGGTTGCTCGATCATCAACAGATTGAAATCATCCAGTTTCTTCAGGTGATCTCGATCGCTGATGGTGTAAGCGGAGTTCGCGTCGACTGAGAGGAGTATCTCGGGATAGTTACGACGGACTTCAGCGACGACGTCGAGATCCCATCCCGGTTTGATCTTCAGCTTGATTCGTTGATAACCCAGACTGAGATAGCGTTCAACTCGTTCGAGTAGACGCGCGACCGCCGGCTGGATTCCAAGACTCACGCCGACTGCCACTCGTTTCAGTTCACCACCGATTAGTGACGAAAGCGATTGCCCGCTCGACTGGGCCAGCAGATCCATGTAGGCGAGTTCGAGTCCCGCTTTGGCCATGTTGTGTCCACGAAAACGCGACAGACGCTTCGCCAGATCATCGAGGCCATTGATCGGCGCATCAACCACGGCCGGAGCCAGAAAGTCGCGAATTACGTGGAGTGCAGTGCCGGAAGTTTCGTAACTGTAAAGCGGTTCCTCCGAGGCCACGACTTCACCCCAACCTGTTAATCCATTTGCCTCGAGACACACGAGGAAGATGAGACGCGAATCAACCTTGCCGAAGCTCGTTTCGAACGGTTCGAGGAGGGGCAAGCGGATCAAACGGATCTCTACACCATCGACTTTGATCGCGGTTGCCGTGTTCGTCTGTCGCTCGGAAATTCTGGCCTGCATGGCGCGCGAGAAAATA
>DASYPN010000015.1:0-34953 GCA_036006625.1 Pyrinomonadaceae bacterium
GTGCACTTCCGCGCCGATCGTCGAGGCGTTCACGTAGAAGATGCCGGTGTACATCTCGTTCATCGCTTTGAACGCGCGGTTGACGTCGCGGGTGTAGATCGCTGCGGAGAGTCCATAGCGAACACCATTTGCGATCTGGACCGCATCTTCGAGTGAGTTTGTTGGAATGACCGTGGTTACTGGTCCAAAAATCTCTTCCTGCGCGATACGCATGTCCGGCGTCGCGTCAGTGAACACAGTCGGCTCGATGAAATGACCGTTCGCGTAGTCGCCCTTCGAGAGTCGACGGCCGCCGCAAGCCAGCTTTGCGCCATCATCGTTACGTCCGATGCGGATGTAACTTATGATCTTTTCAACGGCATCGTTATTGATCACTGGACCAACATCAGTCTTTGAATCGGCGCCGTTGCCGACGCGCAATGCTTTCGTGTTTTCAACGAGCTTCGTCACGAACTGCTTGTAAACCTTCTTGTGAACTATCAATCGCGACGACGCGGTGCAGCGTTGTCCTGACGTACCAAAGGCGCCCCAGATGGCGCCCTCAACAGCTAGATCGATATCGGCATCGTCCATGACGATGATGGCATTCTTGCCGCCCATCTCGAGCGAACAGATCGCGTTTCGCTCAGCACAGGCAGAAGCGACGATGCGACCGGTTTCAGTCGAACCGGTGAATGAAATCAGGCGCAGAGCGGGATGATTAGTCATCGCGGCGCCGACAGTCTCGCCAAATCCAGTGACGAGATTCACAACACCGGGCGGGATGCCGGCTTCCTCGGTTGCTTTAACGAGATTGTAAGTTGAAAGTGGAGTATCTTCGGCCGGTTTGATAACAACGGTATTGCCGCAAATCAACGCCGGGATAAGTTTCCACGATGGAATCGCCATCGGGAAATTCCACGGCGTGATCAGACCGCAAAGACCGACCGGCTGTCGAATACACATCGCAAATTTGTCGCGCATCTCGGCAGGCGTCGTGAACCCGTGAAGACGCCGTCCTTCACCGGCGGTGTAGTACGTGCAATCGATTGCTTCCTGAACGTCGCCGCCGGCTTCCTTCAAAACCTTGCCCATCTCACGCGTCATGTCGGCCGTGTACTGTTCCTTGTCGCGGATCAATATCTCGCCGAGTCGAAACAACAGTTCAGCGCGTTTTGGGGCGGGAGTATTACGCCAGCGATCGAACGCGCCCTGCGCGGCGTTGACCGCGTCGTTCACGTCTTCGCTTGTGGAAAGTGGAAAGCGCCCGACGATGTCGCGATTGTCGGCAGGGTTGATGTTTTCAAACATCTCGCCCGACTGGCTCGCGACCCACTTGCCGTCGATGTAGTTTTGGTAAGTCTTGACTGCGGTGCGTGCAGCGTTTCGCGCCGCCAGTTTTCCGCTGGTTTTTGAAATTGCCTTTTTTGCCTGAGCCATAAAATTCTATTGATACGTAAACTGGACGATCAGCGGAAACTGTCGATCACCTTTCGGATCTCGCTGAATTCTGGTCACATTCAAGACGATCGGATCGCCCGCTTTGAGACCACTTAAGACGCGTTGGAAATCGGCGAGCGAAGTCACCGGAACGCGATTGATGCGATTGATTACGTCGCCGACGACGAGCGCCTGTCCGCCACCGGAATTGCGCAGTTCCGCGATCAGTCCATTCGGATCGATGTCTTTAACGTAGAGACCCTGGACGCCGGTCAGATGACGATCGGCGAGAAGCTGCGGTGTCAGTTCTGCGAGTGTGATCCCGAGATGTAGAGCGTTGCCGCGCGGGTCAGGATCCTTCGAAGTGGTGGTTCCTGATTCAGACCACTCACGTGAAACCTGAGATGGTCGCTCACCGAGTACGACTTGCACAGTTTTCTTTTCGAGCTTGCCGTTCGTGTCTCGCAGGAAAGTGAGCGAGACCTGCTGGCCGACCGGCGAGCTCGCGACGCGCTGAATAAGATCCTGCGCGTTGGTCACAGGAGCGTTTTCGAAATCGACGATGATGTCGTTTGGTTGCAGACCAACTTTAGCTGCCGGAGTTTGCAAACCATTCTCGCCCTTGTCTGCCACAGTCGTGACAATCGCGCCCTTCGCTTCGGACAGACCATAAACTTTCGCAAACTCGTCGTGCACTGAGTCGAGCGTTATCCCGAGATAGCCACGTTTGACTCGGCCCTGAGCGATTAGCTGTTTGTAGACGAAATTTGTTTCGTTCGCGGGAAGCGCGAAGCCGATACCGTTGTAGTCGCCGGTCGACGTCGCGATTTGCGAGTTCATGCCGATCACTTCGCCACGCATGTTGACGAGTGGTCCACCGCTGTTGCCACGATTGATGGCGGCGTCGGTTTGGAGAAAGCGCTGGAAGACGTTGAAGTAAGGAGTTTCGCGTTCCTTCTTCGAGATGATTCCGGCGGTCACTGTTTGATCGAGACCGAACGGCGAACCCATCGCGAGCACCCAGTCGCCAACCTGCGCTGCGTTCGAATCGCCGAGCGTCACCGTCGGCAGATCCTTAGACGCGTCGATTTTGATCACGGCGACATCTGTTTCCGGGTCGACACCGACGACAATGCCACGATACTTCTCACCTGACTGCAGTCCGACGGTAATTCGGTTTGCGTCTTCGATGACGTGGTTGTTCGTCAGGATGTAGCCTTTTGGACTGACAATGAATCCACTGCCAACGCCCCGAGTTGGACGTCGCTGGCGGCGGAACATGTCGAGCAGCGGGTTATTGGTCGACTGGTCTTCCTTGTCTTCGTCTTTTTCGCTGACCTCTACCTGCGTTTGAGTGGTTTCGATGTTGACGACAGCCGGTTCGACGCGCCGCGCAATCTCGGCAAACGAGGCTGAAAGTGCTTCCGGCGCGCGCGCAATCTGGAGATCCGGCTGGGCGGACGTGGGTCGACCGGACAGCATCGCGCCGATGCCGATGCCGGCCAGTAAACACGCAACTCCGAGCGCGGCGATCCAGACGCGCAGCTTTCTTAAAATCGTCCGTTCTTGTTCGGTTGAGCTGTTCTTGGAAACGTCAAACATGATTCACACCACCTTCTCGAAAATCGTGGCCCGGCGAAAGGGCTAGAGTATAGCGAAAGGGTAGGACAAAGGCCATCCACAGATTACGCAGATAAGTCAGTTAATCTGTGTAATCTGTGGATGGCTCTATGGCCGCAGGAGGACCTTCATCACGCCCCTGGTCCCGGCGCGTCGCATCGCGTGAACGCCATACGAAAGCGGATACTCTTCGCTGATCAAGCTGTCGACATCGATCGCAGCCTTCTTCAACAGGTCGAGCGCCGGACTGAAGCGCCCACACCGCGAGCCGACGATCGAGATCTCATCAACCACGATCCGTGCAGTATCCAGTTCCGTTTTTCCATGAAAAGTCGACTTCAGAACCAGTTGACCTTTGGGACGTAGCAGGTCGAGTGCGAGCCCAAATCCACTCGCCGCGCCTGAGGCTTCCACCACGACATCGAACTCTTGCTTACGTTTAGCGGCGAGTTTTGGGTTTGCGATCTCGATACCACGACGTTCAGCGATTCGCAGTTTGGAGGAATGTTTTCCGATGAGGAGCACGTCAGCTCCGGTCAGCGCGATCACTTGCGCGCAGAGCAAGCCGAGTTTGCCGTCACCAATGACCGCGACGCGATCCGATTTGTTGATTGTGGCGCGTTCGAGTACGCCGCACGCAGCCGCGAGTGGCTCAGTAAACACAGCATGCTCGTCAGGGATGTTGTCAGGAACACGAAGAAGATTAACGACAGGAAGTGTTAGAAACTCGGCGTGTGCGCCATCGCGACCGTGAATGCCGAGCACAGTTCGAGTAGCGCAGTGTCTCGGATCACCCGCACGACACAGAGCGCAGTTACCGCAACCCGCGTTTATCTCGCCAACAACACGACGGCCGACGAGCGCTCGGTCAGTGCTGTCTTCAACAACGCCGACAAACTCATGACCAATTGTTCCATTGAACCCCGCATACCCACGCGCGATCTCAAGATCCGTGTTGCAGATACCCGACAGCAGCACGCGCACCACCGCCTCATCAACGTGATCGGGCTTGCTTACATTTTTAACTGCGAGCCGTTTTTTATCGACGCGGAGGGCGAGCATTTCAGAAGGTCTTACTTCGCGTGTACGCGTTCTGTGGTGTGAGTTCGATGACCTGCTTCGTCCCGGTGACGGTTACAGGCAAATGCCATTCGAGTTGTTCGTCGCCGGAAAGCGTCGCGTGTAACCACCAACTGCCGGGCACAACCTGGACCGATCCGGATCCCTGTTTATCGAGACGCGCCTTCACCTCCGCGCGACCTTTCATCCGCTCCTTGAGAAAGTCTTCGTATCGCTTGCCTGGGCGAGTTTCCGTAAAGAACTCGTGTCGAACAGCGATGATGTCGACCGGATAAAGTGTGACATCCACATCCAACGATTGACCGACACTGTCGGGAGTTTGCTTGATGAAGATCTGGAGCGTTGTTCGCTGAGCGTTATCAACCTGGGCGGCGCCTTCGGGGAGTTGACGGTAAATCAACCATCCGGCGCCGAGGAGCACAAAGATCAAACCAGCTTGCAAGGCAAGGATCGTCACGCCACGAAATGTGCTGAAGCGTTTCATTTGAATGTGCGAACAAATGTTACCAGCGAGTTTACCTCTCGTTCATTGAGTTTGTCTGAAAACGCCGGCATGTTACCGCGGACATTCCGGCCGTTCATGATCGAGTTGAAGAGGCGCTCGTCGCTGACGTCGGCCTGCCATTGCGCGTCTGTCAGATCGCGCGCGTGACTGAATTTTCCTTTCGACGTTTGCGCTTTGCCGTCGTGTCCGTGGCAGGAGACGCAATGACGACGAAACAATCGCGACGCCGGAGCCACATCGTTGTTGAAAGCCGATGCAAACAGCGGCAGGTAAATCGACGTCGTTACCAGAATTGCGAAATACAGTCTCATGACCCCGCCCATCATACTAACGCTCACAGGTAGACACCAAATGAGTTATCATTACGCGGTAATCCCCGAACCCTGCAAACCAGGACAATTCAATTGACTGAAATCGAGATCACTAAGCTGCGTGAAGAATGTGGTGTTTTCGGAATCTATGGACATCCCGAAGCCGCGCGTTTGACTTACCTCGGTCTGTACGCGCTGCAGCATCGCGGCCAGGAGTCGTGCGGGATCGTCGCTTCCGACGGTACTGAACTACGCATTGAACGCGCGATGGGACACGTTTCCGAAGCGTTCAATCAAACACATCTCGATCGTTTGCGTGGTGCGAGCGCGATCGGACACGTTCGTTATTCAACTGCCGGCGAGGTTTCAATTCTCGAGGCGCAGCCTTTCTGTGTCACTTGCCAGCACGGGCAAATCGCAGTCTGTCACAACGGAAATCTTCCGTTCGCGCGTGAAGAGCGACAGCGACTCGAACGCGAAGGCGCGATCTTTTCATCGACATCAGACACGGAAGTCGTGCTGCACGGTGTGGCGCGATCGCGTTTGTCGGTTCGCGAGGCGATACCGCAAGTTTTGAGCGACACTGAAGGTGCGTTTTCGATGCTCTTTTTAACGCCGTCAGAGTTGATTGCGATTCGCGACAGTCGTGGTTTCCGTCCACTCGCACTCGGACGGCTTGGTGATGCGTGGGTGATTGCGTCCGAGACGTGTGCGTTTGATCTGATTGACGCGCAGTACGTACGCGACGTTGAGCCGGGCGAGATGATCGTGATCGATCAGGACGGTTTGCGATCTTCGCATCCGCTGCCGCCGCAGCAGCACTCGATGTGTCTGTTTGAGCACGTCTACTTCGCGCGTCCCGATTCGTTGATCTACGGCAGATCGATCAACGAGTCGCGACATAAGATGGGTCGCAGGCTTGCGGTCGAACAGCCGGCGAATGCGGACATCGTTGTTCCAGTGCCTGACTCAGGCGTGGCCGCAGCGATCGGATATTCGGCTGAAAGTGGGTTGAGCTTTCGTTTCGGACTTGTGCGCAATCACTACATCGGGCGTACGTTTATCGAGCCGCGACAATCGATTCGATCATTTGGAGTGCGGATAAAACTGAACCCGGTTCGCGATCTAATCAATGGGAGACGTGTGGTGCTGATCGACGATTCGATCGTTCGTGGCACGACGTCGAAGAAGATCGTGCGCATGGTTCGCGAAGCGGGCGCGAAAGAGATTCACGTGCGCATCAGTTGTCCGCCGACGATTAGTCCGTGCTACTACGGGGTCGACACGCCGAACAAGACGGAGTTGATTGCGGCGCAGATGAGTGTTGAAGAGATACGAAAGTTTATCGAAGCCGATTCGCTGGGTTATCTCTCGCTCGAGGGAATGATTGCCGCGACGGGGATGAGCGCAGATGCGTCGTGCGTGGCGTGCTGGAATGGCAAGTACCCGACGCGGATCACGAGAGAAGCGGAGACACTGTGGGAGCGCGAGCATGAATCAGTGATTGCTGAGAGCTGAGATGTTTTTGAGATTTGCATTATTGGTTCTCATGGCTTCTGTGGCTTCTGCGGGAGTTTCAGGCAAAGACGCAAAGATGTATCGAGAAGCTGCGCCTTCGTTTTTTCCGTTGCGACTTTGCGTGGAAAATGATCTGGCCCAAACGACCGCTCCTTCAATCGAAGTCTTCCAGGTGCTGGATCTTCCGCTGACGGTCCACGAAGCGTCGCTCGTGAAATCGGAGCGCGGTTACCTCGTGAAGCTCGCGGTCGGAAACAGTTCGGAAGTAAAGCTGGTTGGGCTCCGGTACTCACTGGTGAGGATCGACTCAAGAAACCAAATGCAGTTGCTGGCCAACCGAAACGAAGGCTTTGCGCTGCCTGCTTACGCGTCCAAAACCATGACTTTCAAAACACTCGTCAGATTCAAACTGAGAGACGGTGAACGACTGGTCTTGATGGTCGAACAAATCGTCTCGCCGGAATGGATTTGGGATGTCGTGAAAGCCAAGGATGCGCTTGAAGCTTACGCGCGAGGAGATTTCTCGGTGATGCCCACCGTGATGAAGATGCTGAACCAGGTTGATGCGCCATTTACGCCGCGCGTGATTTATCGCCCATAGCGAAACGAGGAATACTGATTGGGACGAGCGACCCGAGGTTGTGGTTGTGCAATTGCTGTTCTGTTGGTTGTTGCCGGCGCCGGCGCGTTTGTCGGCTGGAAGTACGTTTTGCCGTGGTGGCGCACTCAGCCGCCGCCGGCCTCAGGTGGTGAGCTAACGATTCGCGTTCTCGATGTTGGTCCAATCAATGGCGATGCGATACTGATCTCCTCACCCGCCGGCAAAAACGTGCTGATCGACGCCGGCGATACAACCAAAGGCAAGGCTGTTGTCGAAGCACTCAAACGCAACAACATTCAACAGCTCGACTACTTCATCGCCACACATCCACATCCCGATCACATCGGCGGTGCTGCTGAAGTTTTCAAGGCGGTAAGAGTCTTGAACGTGATCGACAATGGACAGCCGCCCAGCATACCGGCGTCTTTGCTCCCGGCGACGCCGCAGAAATCTCCCGCTGCAAAGAAACCTGCTGCGAAACCGGCGAAGCCAATAAAAACGTCTACACTCACGAAGTTCTACGACGACTACAAAGCAGCTGTGACATCGAGCGGCGCGCATTACGAGACCGCACGACCCGGGACCAAATACGATCTCGGTGGTGGAGCGCTGTTGATGATCCTCGCGCCGTCAGAGCCGTTCTTCACGAAAGACAAGATGACCACAGGCGGTAACGAGGCAAACGCGAACTCCATTGTGGCGCGTTTGGATTACGGATCGTTTTCGATGCTGCTGACAGGCGACGCCGAAGATCAGACCGAGCATCGTTTGCTCACGAAAGAGTTGGAACTGAAGAGCAAGGTCATAAAAATTGCGCATCACGGATCGAAGTACGCGTCGTCGGCTGACTTTTTGAATCGTGTAAAACCTGCAGTTGCGATCGTGTCGTGTGGCGCGTGGAACCGGTATGGTCACCCGTCTCAGGCAGTGCTCGATCGATTAAAGGCGGCGAATGTGAAACTGTATCGGACTGACTTGCAAGGCGAGATCACGATCACGACTCGTGGGAACGACACTGATCTGACGATTAAGACAGCGAAAGAAACAACCGAAGATATGTGGGCCGGCCGGACTGCGCAGAAGGACGATTCATCGCGCTCGGGCTTCATCGCGTACGGCGATTTCGGCCCACCACCAAAACCATCCAAGAAGACTGAACAAAAATAAGTCCTACTGGTCCTATAGGCCCTATTTCAAAAAAGATGCCGAACTCAATTTCCTACAGCGACGCGGGTGTTGACATCGATGCTGCCACACGCGCCACTGACAAGATCAAAGAACTCGCAGCCAGAACCTTCAACCAGCGCACGCTTTCCGAAATCGGAAGTTTTGGTGGAATGTTCGACGGTGCATTTCCGGGCCTCGCACAACCGGTACTCGTCGCGTCAGCCGACGGCGTCGGGACCAAACTCAAGATCGCGTTTGCGACTGGGGTACACAACACAGTCGGGCGCGATCTCGTCAATCATTGCGTGAACGACATTCTGGTCCAGGGCGCCCGTCCGCTTTTCTTTTTGGATTACATCGCTACCGGAAAGTTGTCGCCCGATGTGGTTGCGAGCATCGTCGAAGGCATCACGAACGGTTGTCGCGAAAACGGTTGCGTATTGCTCGGTGGCGAGACCGCAGAGATGCCGGGGTTCTACCAGGACGGCGAGTACGACATCGCCGGTTTCATTGTTGGCGTCGTTGACCGCGCGAAGATAATCGACGGCAAGACAATCGCGCCCGGAGATGTTTTGCTCGCGTTGCCGTCTGCAGGACTCCACACGAACGGCTACTCGCTCGCTCGCAAACTCTTTTTTGAAGTCGCGGGTTATAAAGCGGACACACAACTGCCTGAACTAGGAATGACGGCCGGCGAAGCGTTGTTGCTTCCGCACGTCAGTTATCTGCAACCGCTCGATGGGCTCCTGGATAAAGGCGTGATCAAAGGCCTGGCGCACATCACCGGTGGCGGACTGACAGACAACATTCCTCGAATCCTTCCGGAAGGCACAGCCGTGCAGATCAAGCGTGACTCATGGCCCACGCCGCAGTTATTTGAGCTGCTGCGGAGCCTCGGGAACGTTTCAGACAGCGAAATGTATCGCACGTTCAATGCGGGGTTAGGGATGGTGATCGTTTGCTCCGAGAGGGAAGCCGCGGGCATCGAAACACATCTGCGTGATCGTGGGAACCCGTGCTACAGGATCGGCCACGTCGTCGCAGGCAATCGTGAGGTGCTCATCTGAAGAAGATCGCAATTCTTATCTCGGGTCGTGGGTCGAACATGCTCGCTTTGATCGATGCGGTTCGCGAAGGAACGATTCCAAACGCCGAGATCGCGATCGTGATCAGTGACAAAGCGATCGCTCCTGGATTGGTACTGGCGAACCTAAGGGGAATTGAAACGCGAGCAATCGAACGCCGCGGCTGCAGCCGCGAAGAGCACGAGCAATGGATTATCGCCATGTTGCGCGATCGTCAGGTTGACCTGGTTTGCCTTGCGGGATACATGAGACTTTTGTCGCCGTGTTTTGTTGAGGCTTTCCGCGGACGAATACTCAACATTCATCCGAGCCTATTGCCGTTGTTTCCCGGACTTGATGCGCAGCGGCAGGCGCTCAAGGCTGGCGTGAAGGTGAGTGGCTGCACGGTCCATTTTGTAGACGAGACGCTTGATGGTGGCCCAATCATCATGCAGCGCACCGTGCCGGTGATGGAGGACGACAACGAAATAACTCTCTCCGCTCGAATCCTCGAACAGGAACACAAGCTCTATCCCGAAGCCGTAGCGCTCGTGTTGCAGAGGGATATTGGACAGGATTACAAGATTAAGCAGGATTAACATGTAAATCCTGTAGCATCCTGTAAATCCTGTCCAATGTATTTCTATCTCTTTCCTAACGATTCCGCTCGTTGATACGCCGACCAAACAGCCTTAGACAACACCGTCCGCAAACTACCTTTCTCCATCTGATAGATAGCCTCAGCCGATGTCCCGCCGGGTGATGTCACCATGTTTCGCAACTCCGCGGGGTGCTTGTGTGACTCTCGCGCAAACAAAACCGATCCAAGCATCGTCTGATGGACCAGCTCCTGCGCCACGTGTCTCGAGAAGCCCATGTGAACTCCAGCGTCGATCAACGCTTCCATCACGAGGAAGATGTACGTCGGACCAGTGGCGCTTAACGCCGTCGCCATGTCAATCTGCCGCTCATTCTCAACCCGGACCGTCTTCCCGAGCGCTTCGAGCATCGCGCAAACCTGGTTTTCCTGCTCCTCACTGACTCCGGCACTCGCAGTCCACGCCGTCACACCTTCGCCGATCTGCGCCGGTGTGTTTGGCATCGTCCGCACGATCGAAACGTGCACAAGCTCTTCCGCGATCGTCTCAATCTTCGCTCCCGCCACAATCGAAACAACGAGCTGCTCTTTAACCAACGAGCCTTTCAACTGCTGCAGCACTCCATTCAGTCGTTGCGGTTTCACCGCGAGCACGATTATCGAGCTCTGGTCCGGCGTCTCCGGTGAAACCTCAGTCACGGCGTCGCGATTGTTTTCAAACATCTCGATACCGTATTTGACGTGCATCTCTTCACGGCGCGACTGGCGCGGATGACTGCCGGCAATCTGTTCGGGACCAACGAGCTTTTTGCGGAGCAGCCCGGCGATGATTGCCTCGGCCATCACACCGCAACCAATAAATGCCACACGGCAGTTGCTAAGAGGATTTGTATCAGCCATAAACTGAGGATAGCGCACCCTCCGACAGTTGAGCTACTCTATCGCTCGATGACTATTGACGAACAACTCTCATATCTAAGGAAAGGCACCGTCGAGATTATTCGCGAAGCCGAACTGCGCGCGAAACTTGATAAATGCGCGGCAACCGGCAAGCCTCTGCGAGTAAAACTGGGAGCCGATCCGACCGCACCGGACATTCACCTGGGCCACACGGTCGTGATCCGAAAGCTGCGTGCTTTTCAAGAGTTGGGCCACACTGCGATTTTCCTCATCGGCGACTTCACCGGCATGATCGGCGATCCGTCGGGGAAGAGTGCGACTCGGCCGCAGCTCACACGCGAGGAGATCAACGCCAACGCCGAAACTTACAAGCAACAGATCTTCAAGTTACTCGATCCGGAAAAGACGGTGATCGACTTCAACTCACGTTGGATGGACACGCTGGGCTCGGCGGGATTTCTGCGACTCTCCTCACACGTGACTGTCCGGCAGATTCTCGAACGCGACGACTTCCAGCAACGGTTGGAAGCGAATAAACCGTTGGCGCTGCAGGAAGTGATGTATCCGCTCGTGATGGCTTACGACTCCGTCGCGCTCGAAGCCGATGTCGAGCTTGGCGGGACCGATCAGAAGTTCAATCTGTTGATGGGCCGGAATCTGCAAAGGGAATACGGTCAGGATTCGCAAGTGGCGATGATCATGCCGTTGCTCGAGGGAACCGACGGCGTGCAGAAGATGTCGAAGAGTTTGGGAAACTACATCGGGATCAGTGAACCGCCGCAGGAGATCTTCGGCAAGGTCATGTCGATCACTGACGATTTAATGTGGCGTTACTACGAGTTGTGCACGGATCTTTCGGTGCCCGAAATTGCGACGTTGCGTGAAAACACAAAGGCCGGGCAGCGCAACCCGCGCGATGTGAAAGTTGAGCTTGCCAAACGAATCGTCGCTGACTTCTATTCTGAAACCGAGGCGAGCAAGGCTGAAGAAGAGTTCAACTCCAGGTTCCGCGATAAACAAACGCCGGAAGACATCGAAGAGCGCACGCTTGCCGCTGGACCATGGAAACTGCCGCGGCTGCTTGTTGAACTGCAACTCGCTCCTTCAATGGCGGAAGCACGCAGACTAATCGAACAGGGCGGCGTTTCAGTTGATGGAGAACGGCGCACGCAAACTGATGCTGAAGTTAGTCTCACGAGTGATCGTTCATTTCTGATTCAGGTTGGGAAGAGACGATTCGTTCGTGTAAGCGGAAGGTAGTTTAGCCACGGATAACACGGATGGCAGCTACATTAACAAACGAAGAGATCCTCGTAATCGAAACGCCTGAACGTGTGCCGCTGCACTTCGCCCTCGCGTCGATCGGCAACCGTTTTCTGGCCGTTGCGATCGATCATGCCATTCAGCTTTTAACTGCCGGGCTCATAGTTCTCACTGCAGCAATACTCGCGAGCTTTTCATTCACCGAGCAATTGATATCGGGTTTACCGAAATGGGTGTACGCGCTATCCACGATACTTCTGTTCCTTTTAGTTGACACTTACTTCGCGTTCTTCGAATGGATTTGGAATGGACAAACGCCGGGCAAACGTTGGATGAAGCTGCGTGTAATTCGCGAAGACGGACGGCCAATCACATTTTGGGAAGCGTCGGTGCGAAATCTACTCCGCAGTTTCGACATGTTCCCAGTCGTGTTTTATTCAGTCGGACTGATTTCCGTTTTTTCATCGTCACGTGATCAGCGAATCGGCGACATGGTTGGAGGGACAGTTGTAGTTCGCGAACGTGAAGCAGAAGCGCCTGCATTCTCACATCTCTTCACGTCACCGGTGAGCGATCCCGCACTGCGTCGATCGTTCAAGCCCGTCGATTTCACGGCGAGCTTGAATAGTTTGACTGAATCGGAAATTGAGGTGGTCGAGACGTTTCTGCGTCGCCGTTGGGAACTGCCGGATTTTCCTCGTCAATGGATGGCGTGGAGAGTTGCGCTGCCGATACTTTATAAGCTCCGACCTGGCTACGATATCAACACGTTTACGTACGAAGGTTTCCTCGAAGAGTTACTGCATCGCTATCTGCAGCAGCATCGATTTACGTCGTAACAGCTCATCCACAGATTACGCAGATTCAGGGAATTTGCTCGAGTAGGCGAGTGTCTGTTAGTCTTCAAGGTTTCGACGGAGGCGGAAATTCTTAACAGGGGATGTAGCAATGAGTAAGGACGTTTTCATATTGGGTGGTAAGCGCACTCCGATGGGTGAATATGTCGGCGTGCTCAAGGACGTTTCGGCAATTGACTTGGGAGCAGTGGCGGCGCGTGGCGCGTTGGAAGCGACCGGCGTCCAGGCAGATGAAATTGATCACGCAGTAATCGGCAACGCGCTACAAACATCAGGCGACGCGATTTACGGCGCTCGTCACGTCGCGCTAAAAGCCGGCGTTCCGTTCGATCGCCCGGCATTAACTGTCAATCGTTTGTGTGGCAGCGGCATTCAATCGATCGTGTCGGGCGCGCAGATGATTCAGCTTGGCGAAGCGCGAACCTGTCTGGTTGGTGGAATGGAATCGATGTCGCAGGCGCCGCATGTCATTCGTGGCGCGCGGTCCGGATTCGCTCTCGGACAGGGAAAACTGGAAGACAGTTTGATGGTGGCGTTGCTCGACACGTATTGCAACACGCCAATGGCAGGCACGGCTGAAAACCTCGCGCGCAAGTTTGAAGTGTCGCGTGAAGAACAGGACAAGTACGCACTGCGTTCGCAGCAGGAAACCAAGCGTGCAAAGGACGCCGGCGTTTTCGCGGAAGAGATCGTTCCGGTGGAAGTAAAGACGCGGAAAGGTTCTGTTCAAGTGAGCGAAGACGATCATCCGCGACCGGAAACAACGCTCGAGGGTCTCGCTAAGTTGAAACCAGCTTTCGCACACGACGGATTTGTTACCGCGGGAAATGCTTCGGGGATCGTCGATGGCGCCGCGGCTCTCGTGATTGCGGGCGAAGACTTCGTGAAGCAGAAAGATCTCAAGCCGATGGGTCGGATCGTGAGTTGGGCGTATGCGGGAGTCGAGCCGGAGATCATGGGAATCGGACCGGTGCCCGCAACCCGGCTTGCACTCGAGAAAGCTGGATTGTCGCTGAATGACATCGATCTCGTGGAAGTGAATGAGGCGTTTGCCGCGCAGTATCTCGCAGTGGAGAAAGAACTCGGACTCGACCGCAGCCGTACTAACGTCAACGGTGGCGCTATCGCACTCGGACATCCGCTCGGCGCAACGGGCACGCGTCTGGTGCTGACTGTGTTGCACGAGCTTCACAGACGCGGCGGGCGTTATGGACTAGCGACGGCGTGTATCGGCGGTGGTCAGGGAATCGCGATGATCGTCGAGCGCGTTTAGAACCATCCACAGATTACACAGAATCTGCGTAATCTATGGATAGCTTTCTCCCGAAATTTTAGATTAAATCCAAAATCTTGTGCGGCTCCAGCAAGGACGTGTCGCATAGCTTTTTAGTTAATTATTGGCACGTATAACTTTCGTCCTGCGAAGCAGTTAAAAGGTTTATCCGGCACAGCTATTGCGACTTTTTCCCGAACGCGTATGGCCTTCATGGTCGCGTATCATTCGTCTCAAAATGCGTCATAAAGATTTAATTGCTTCAATGGAGACTTAGACTTGTGAAAGCCAGTCTAGGCGTGGTAGATGTCGCGTCTTGCGTTTGGTTGTTCAGTCGCAACATTCCTGCTCGAAATTGTTTTCAAGTGCGCTTGCTGAGGTGAATTCAACCGTCAACCTATTCGTTTAAGGAGTTCCCCTGTATGTCGAAAATTGTGAAGTTGTTTTTTGTCAGTTTGTTGGTGCTGTCGTTTAGCGCCATCGCCTTTGCCCAGTCGACAACCACCGGTTCAATCGGAGGCGTCGTTACCAACCCAGCGAAAGAAGTTGTGCCTGGGGCTGCCGTGTCAGTAAAGAACGTTGGCACTAATAAAGAAGACACGGCCACGACCGATGATTCCGGTCGCTTTAAAGTGGCAGGCCTGCAGCCCGGACTTTATTCCGTGACCGTTAACTCATCCGGTTTCAGTCCCACGACGCAAGACAATGTTGTGGTTGAAATCGGACGCGAGACAACTCTTGAGGTCGCCCTCGCTGTTGGACCTGTAACCGGAACCGTAGACGTCAGCGCTGAAGCTCCGGTAATCAACACTACTCAGCAGGACTTTTCCACCAACATCAATCAGACCTCAATCAACGAACTCCCCGTCAATGGTCGTCGCTGGTCTAACTTCGCGATTCTTACTCCCAGCGCAACTCCAGACGGCAACTTCGGTCTGATCAGTTTTCGTGGCATTTCGGGACTCCTCAACAACAGTACAGTTGACGGTGGTGACAACAACCAGGGGTTTTTCTCGGAAGAGCGTGGACGCACACGCAGCGCGTATTCGATCAGCCAGGCGGCGATTCGTGAGTTTCAGGTTAACACTTCAAACTTCTCGGCTGAGTACGGACGTTCCGCCGGCGGTGTTATCAACGCCATCACGAAGTCAGGCACAAACGAGTTTCACGGCTCTGCCTTCTTCTACGATCGCAACAACAAGTGGGGTGCTCGCAACCCGAACACGTTCATCAACCGCTTAGTCAACGGCGTCTCTACTCGTGAGGCACTTAAGCCAGTTGACGTGCGCTACCAATTTGGCGGTGCGCTTGGTGGGCCAATTGTTAAAGACAAGGTGTTCTTCTTCTTCAGCTACGACGAACAACGCCGCAACTTCCCGGGCGTTTCAGTGTTTAGCACTCCCGGCTATCTCAACACGGTAAACCTTTGTCCTTCAGCCGTTGCTTCAGGTTGTACCGCTGCTCTGTTTGCATCATCGTTGAAGAATCCCAGTCGCGGTTTGACTGATGCTCAAATCAGTTCGGCCCAGACGTTTCTCAACAGTCTGACCGGCGAAGTGCCGCGTCGTGGTGATCAACGACTGTTTCTGCCGAAGATCGACTGGCAGGTAACACAGAATAACCAGTTCACGGCGACCTACAATCGTTTGCGTTGGAAATCACCGGCGGGAGTTCAGACCGGAGCCACCGTAACTCGCGACCGAGCCGGCTTTGGCGACGACTTTGTCGAGGTTGACTCACTCAACCTTCGTCTCGCTTCAACAATTTCAAGCCAGCTCATCAATGAGTTTCGTTTCCAGTGGGCAGATGAACTGAACGCGCAATTTGCTCAGCCACCATTACCCGGCGAGCCAACCACGGCAAATGGTTTTTCGCCGCAGATTGCACTTACCAATGGTCTGACATTCGGCAAATCTACTTCGCTCGATCGCGTTGCACTGCCGGATGAGAGACGTTTTCAGTTTGCAGATTCGCTCACATACACGAGCGGCAATCACACGTTCAAATTTGGAACGGACGTCAACCGTGTGAGAGATATCGACGATAATCTTTTCACGGGATCCGGCTCCTATACTTACAGCAACATCAACGACTTCATCGTTGACTACACCAACTTCACAACCGGTGGTGCTCTGCGCGCGGCAGGTCGAACGTGCGCGACGCAGTCGAATCCAGCCGCTCAGACACGTCTCGCGGGCAAATGCTACACGAGTAACTTTGCTCAGGGTTTCGGTCAGCCTCGTTTCCAATTGACCACAACTGATCTGGCCTTCTTTATGCAGGACGACTGGCGCGCTTCTTCGAGACTGACACTGAACCTCGGTCTGCGTTACGAATATGAGAAGTTCCCAACGCCTTTCCTCGTGAATCCGGCCTTGCCGCAAACTGCTAACCGGCCGAGCGACAAGAACAACTTTGGACCACGCATCGGCTTTGCTTACGATGTGAGTGGTGATGGCAAGACCGCTCTGCGCGGCGGCTATGGAATCTACTACGGGCGAATCAACGGCACGGTCATTATCAACTCGCTCATCAACACGGGTCTGAGCACCGGTCAGGCTGTAGCCTCCGTTGCCGCTGGATGTCCAACTGTCAACGGGTTTGCTCCCGGTAACGCCAACAATCCAGTCTGCCCAAATGCGGCCAGCATACTGACGGGCAATCCGGATGCGCCACTATTTCCAAACCTTTTGGCGGCCGCGCCGAATGGAACAGCAGCAGTCAATTACTTTAGAGACGGTTTCCAGAACCCGCTTATCCATCAGGGCGACATCATCGTCGAGCGTGAGATTGCGCGTAACACGGTAGTGTCGGTGAGTTATCTGTTCAGTTACGGTCAGCACCTGACGACTTTCGTCGACACCAACATCAATCCGCCGACGGCACAGGGGAGAGTCTCGATTGTTGATGGACCGTTCGCCGGCCAGACGTGGGTGTTCCCTTACTATAGAACTCCGCGACCTAATACTGCGTTCGGCAACATTCTCGAAATTCGCGACAGTGTCTCGACGAAGTATCACGCCTTAGTGTTGCAGGCCAATCGTCGCTTGACGCACGGTTTGCAATTCCAGAGCAGCTACACGCTTTCGCGAGCCGAGGACGATAATGGGTCACAGAGTTCAGCGACCTTTACGCCAGGCTTCTCAGCGCCTTTCGATCCGCTCGATGCGGCAGCTGAAGACGGTTTGTCGCCTTTCGACCGTCGTCACAAATTCGTCGCCAGCGTTGTTTACAACACCAACTTCACCGGTCTCGGTGACACTGGTAAAGCGATCCTGAACAACTGGACGATTGCACCGATCGTCAACATGTTTTCGGGATTCCGCTACACCGCGGTAACGAACAATTTCACTCCTCCGGCAGGTGTGGCAACGGGCAGCACGTTTGGCACTGCTCAGGTTGGAGGTATCAACGGTTCCAACGGATCGCTGCGATTTGGATTGACGCCAAACAACGCTTTCCATGCGCCGTCAGTTAAGTATGTCGACTTGCGACTCTCCCGCCGTTTCAAGATAACAGAAGGTTCTAAGCTCGAATTCCTTGCTGAAGGCTTTAACATTTTCAACCGCACGCAGGTGACGGGTATCAATAACCGAATGTACGTACTGTCGGCTTCGGGAACGAGCGTGATCGGAACTTTCGATCCAACGTTCGGAACACCAAGTGACCTGTCGAACGGCTTCTTCTTCCGCGAACGTCAGATTCAGTTAGCAGTTCGTTTCGAGTTCTAGGAAGTTAGTTCCACATGGACGCGGATGGATACGGATAAGTACCGGGTTCATCCGCGTTCTCGTTTTTTGATTAGTAATTTGGATTTAATTGGTCGCTGTTAATCTAAAACCTTGCTAAAAACGAGCGACGCGTGATAGAAGTCAATTCTCGCAAACCAAACGCAATAATCCTTCTGATTTTGATTTAGATTTTCTCGAAACCAGGTTCAAATACCAGGCCCGGGCCGCGCGGCTGAGGCATTCAAACGTAACTTCATTCGTTTAAGGAGTTCCCCATGTCGAAAATAGTGCAGTTGTTTTTAGTAAGCGTGTTACTGCTCGCTTTCAGCGCGGTAGCCTTTGGGCAATCGCAGGCGAGCACCGGTCAGATCTCAGGTGTTGTTACTGACACTAACGGCGCTGTCGTGGCTAATGCCACAGTTAAGGCAAAAAACAAGGAAACAGGTCTTGAACGCGAGGTCACTACCAGCGGCGACGGCCTGTACACAATCGTGTTGTTGCCCACCGGAACTTATACTGTTACGGCAGAAGCCACGGGCTTCGCAGCTACTACCATTGACAATGTAGTTGTGAACGTCGGACGCACTGCCGACACAAATGTGACGATGGGCGCAGGTGCAGTTCAGGCGACCGTGCTGGTGAGCGCAGAAGCCATTCAGGTTACGCGCAACGAGTCAGACGCGGTTCTCAACGATACGGCTATCAAAACGTTGCCGATAAACGGTCGCCGCTTCCAGGATTTCGTAACCTTAACACCCACCGCACAAGTTGACCCGTCGCGCGGACAAATCTCGCTTGCCGGTCAAAAGGGTATTAACGGAAACGTCACCATTGACGGAGCCGACTACAACCAGCCTTTCTTTGGAGGTATTCGTGGAGGAGAACGATCAAACCTCGCCTTCACAGTTCCACAGGAGGCCGTCAAGGAATTTCAGGTAGTCGCTACCGGCTACTCCGCCGAGTTTGGCCGCTCGACGGGAGGAATCGTCAATGCCGTTACAAAGTCGGGAACCAACAATGTCCGCGGTTCAGCTTTCTATCTTTATCGGCCCAGTGGCCTCGCCAGGGGTAATGAGTTTACTCAGGCTCTCGCAGATCAAAAACTGACCGCACTAGGCGTTGACCCGACGCTTGCCGCTACTCAGCATCAGTTTGGCGGTTCAATCGGTGGCCCAATCAAGCAGGACAAGATCTTCTACTTCGGTTCGTACGAGCAACAGCGCTTCCGCGCTCCTCGCCAAATCGTTTTCTCATTTCCGACGGGCTTCCCTCCGAGTTTCCTTCCCGCCTTGTCCGCCGCGCAACAGGCGGTGTTGAGTTTCTATAACGGCGAGCAGGTAGGCTACACGCAAACAAATGATGCGTATGCGGGACTGGGGCGTGTTGATTGGACGATCAATCAGAGTAATAGTTTCAATGTCCGCTTTAGTGCTAGCAGGAACGACGCTAAGAACGCAGCGTCTCGTGGAGAAACGGCTGTCGATCCCACTACCAACTCGGCTCTATCGAGCAATGGTACCGAACAGAACACAACTCGCATTTTGGTTGGCCAACTGGTGAGTACCTTGACCTCATCCACGGTGAACGAGTTGCGATTCCAATATGCACGCGAGACCAGACCTCGCCTGTCCAATTCCGAAGTCCCGAACTTCGTGACCAGCTTCGGTAGTTTTGGAGCCGCGGGTTCGAGTACGTCTTCGTTTTTGCCGAATGAAGAGCATGATACTCGTTACCAGGTAACTGATTCGGTGACCTGGCTGAAGGGGAATCACAACTTCAAAGTCGGCGGCGAGTATAGTCACATCGATGCGGCCCAGACTTTTGGCTTCAACCAATTTGGCCGTTTCAATATGAGCCTCGGCGCTGCCTGTAATCCGCCCACGGCCCCGTCTACGATCGTTACGAGCTGTACGGCTGCTGATACGTTACTGCGTCTCTCGAACGTTCCCGTGGCACCGGCAGGTCTGCCGACTTACACTTCGAACGCTAATGCCTTTCTTGGCCGGTTCGACAGCACGAGCGCTACCTACAACGTCCAAATAGGAAATCGAATTGCAGCCCTTTCAGAACAGCAACTCGCATTTTTTGGACAAGACTCGTGGCGCATCACACCGAGGTTTACCCTCAACTATGGCTTGCGAGCGGAGGCTCAATACAATCCAACGCCTGACACTACCAATACGACCATAGTTGATGTTGTCAAAAACACGAACTTCCCATTCCGTGGTAAGGGTTACGATCCGTCGAATATTCCCGACAGCGGTTGGCAATGGGGACCGCGACTTGGTTTCGCGTGGGATCCGGACGGTGGCGGCAAGACGGTCATACGTGGCTACAGCGGCATTTACTACGCCACGACACCCCTCATAATTATGGCCTCCCCGATCAATAACTTCCGTAACCCGCCCGGAGATGTCAGCGTCCAACTGCCATTCTCAGTCGGCACAGTGAACCAGACCGCGTTCAATACATTTCTCGGAACCGCGGCCGGGGCTCAATACCTCTCTATTACTGGATGCAATCCGGCGGCGGCTTCCGGAACCGACGCACGCAACCGTTGCACACCAAACACCGTGTTTCGTCAGTTTGCGATCCTCGGTATTAACCTCAACAGTTCTGCGTTGAACAGCCTGCCACAATTGACGCCGGGGCAAGTTTCATCGATTGCGAGTGCGATTGGTTTCACTCCTAATCCGTTCAATGGCGCCCAGGTGATAGGAATGGCCGAAGACTTCAAGAACCCGCGCTCTACTCAATTTGGCGGAGGGGTGGAACGTGAGGTTGCTCGCGGCCTCGTTATCGGTGTCAACTTTGATTACGTACATACAACGAGGAATCAGCGAAACGTCGAACTGAACCTGCCGGCGCCATTAACCGGTGAACAATACATCGCGTTCCTGACGGCGAACAACACGGCCGCGAACGTGGCGACATGGTCATCCCCAGGCCACGTTTTCGATCAGATCCGTGCTTCGGGACGCAGCTACATAGCCATTGCCACGCCGGGCGGATTTATCAATCCAGCGACGGGCACCTCGTTTAGCTTCCCATCCGGTACTGTTACAACGCGGCAGCGACCGACATTGGCCCAACGCGGGTTCAATCTCGGCTCGACCCAGGTACGAACCTCGATTGGGAAGTCGCTGTACCGCGCCTTGACCTTCCGTGCGCGCTGGACCAATAAGCGATTACAACTCAATACCTATTACACCTTCTCGAGACTCTTGACTGACGATGATAACGAGCGCGACTCGGGTGGCGTGTCGTACGACAATCCCTTTGATTTCAGGAGGGAGTACTATGCGAGTAGGATCAATCGTGAGAACCAGTTTATGGCGAACCCGATTTTCTTCCTGCCGTGGGATTTTGAGGTGTCGTCCGCCATTCGACTTCGCTCCGGGCTTCCATTCAACCCTGCCGCAGGCGCGGACTTGAATGGAGATACGATAAACAACGAGCGTCCGCTACTGGTTCCCGGCCTCGAATATGAACGAAACTTCTTCGTCAATCGCGGAATCTATGACGTCGACTTGAGAGTGCAAAAGAGTTTCAAGTTTGGAGAAAACCGCCGTCTGACGCTCTCAACGGAGTTCTTCAACATTCTCAATCGACCCAATATCCTGGTTGGGACTGCTGCTGCTCCGGGTACGAACACAACGTTCGGTAGCGGTGGCAACTACTGTGTCACAGCCAGTCAGCTCTGCGGACTTACCGGAGGCCCGGGAGTGAATCCGGTCTTCAACCAAACCCGCGATCCGAATACCGGAGCCATTCTGATCAATAACGTCAATCCGGGTAGCCAGGTCTTTCAAATGCAACTCGGCGTGCGTTTTCAGTTCTAGTCAAACTCATCCACAGATTACGCAGATTTTTCTGTGTAATCTGTGGATTGCTTTTTTACGGTGTTTCGATTTCAGCACCCGACTCTGTCCACGCTCGCCAACCGCCTGCCATCGACCAGACGTTCGTGTATCCCATCTTCTGCAACACATCAGCCACGAGTGCTGAGCGATAGCCGCCGCCGCAATAGAGAATCAGTTCGGCGTCCTTATCGGGCACCTGGGTTTCGATATCTCGTTCGATGATGCCCTTGCCGAGGTGCGTAGCCCCGGCGGCGTGCGCGGCTTCGAACTCATTGTCTTCGCGAACATCGATCAGTTTCGCCTCCGAATTCTGCTTCAGTCGGGCTTGAGTTTCCGTCACCGACACTTCTCGAATCCGGCTCTTTGCGTCGTCTACTAACCTTAGAAATCCTTCGGAATGTTTCATGCGTGTGTCCTCGATTTTGACAGTCGGACCAGCCAAGTATGCCGGTTTGGTTAGCCGCTGCCAAACGATTATAATGCCCGGTCTTTTACCGTTTTCATTACCGCTCTGACGAGGGGAAACTTAAAAAATTGGCGAACGAACAGTTTGACGTAACCATTATCGGCAGTGGACCGGGCGGCTATGTGGCCGCCATTCGCGCCGGTCAATTGGGACTAAAGGCAGCGATAGTTGAAAAAGACAACCGCCTCGGCGGAACTTGCACGCTTCGCGGTTGTATTCCGACTAAGCAGATGTTGATGTCGGCACACATTTACGAACAGATGCAGCATGCGGCTGACTTTGGTGTGCAGGCATCGGGAATTCAGCTCGCTTTTGCCGACGTGCAGAAAAGAAAAGACAAGGTGGTGCTCAAAAACTCGAAGGGCATCGAGTATTTGATGAAGAAAAACAAGGTGACCGTTTTCAAGGGCACCGGCAAACTCGCGCTTCCCGGCAAAGTCGAAATCACCGACGCCGAGGGAAAAAAGCAGACCATCGACACCAGGAACATCATCATCGCCACCGGTTCTGTAGTGCGGCCGATTCCGGGATTTGAAACGGATGGCCAGCACGTCGTAAACAGCGATCACATTCTCGAGTTGAAAGACGTGCCGAAGTCGTTGATCGTGATGGGCGCGGGCGCTGTTGGCGTCGAGTTCGCTTCGGTCTATTCACGTTTTGGCGCCGAGACGACGATTGTCGAGTTGTTGCCGCGAATCGTGCCGTTGGAAGACGAAGAAGTCTCGAAGGAACTCGAACGCAGCTTCCGCAAACGCGGGATCAAGTCGCAGGTCGATACGAAGCTCGAGAAACTCGAGAAGACTGAAACCGGCGTGCGTGTAACGGGCAAGACGTCGAAGGGTGAAGCCGTCAGTCTCGAAGCTGAGATGTTGCTGGTAGCTGTCGGACGTATGCCTTACACGCAGGGTCTCGGACTCGAAGGCACGAAGATCAAAGTCGAAAAGGGTTTTATTCTCGTCGACGAGTATCAGCAGACAGCGGAGAAAGGTGTTTACGCGATTGGCGATGTCGTGCCGACACCGTTGCTAGCCCACCTTGCGTCGAAGGAAGGCATCGTTGCGGTTGAACATCTCGCCGGAAAGAAAGACGTGCGACCGATCAATCTGCGTCTCGTGCCGAACTGCACTTACTGCGATCCGGAAGTCGCTTCAGTTGGTCTAACCGAAGCGAAAGCGAAGGAGCAGGGTTACGACGTCAAAGTCGGAAGATTTCCGTTCTCGGCATCAGGTAAGGCGCGCATACTCGGCGAGGAAGAAGGATTCGTAAAGATTGTCAGTGAGAAGAAGTACGACGAGATCCTGGGCGTGCACATCATTGGGCCACACGCGACGGAGTTGATTGCCGAAGCGTGTGTGGCAATGCAGCTTGAATCGACT
Source organism: Pyrinomonadaceae bacterium (assembly GCA_036006625.1). Lineage (GTDB taxonomy): Bacteria > Acidobacteriota > Blastocatellia > Pyrinomonadales > Pyrinomonadaceae > PSRF01. The sequence continues at coordinate 23,613 of DASYPN010000015.1, forward strand.
GCCGATGAACTGGGTCGCACGATGCACGCGCACCCGACGGTTTCCGAAGCAGTGATGGAAGCGGCTGAAGGTGTTCACGATCTCGCAGTACATATATAAAAGATGGACCAACCCGAAAAATCAGAGCGCGACAAGCGGCGGCGCAGACGCCCACCGCATTCGCGTTTTCAAATGCGTATCAGCACGAAGCATGCGCCGCGCAAGCCTGTCGACGGCAAGCCTCTGAGTTGTGCGACTGAAACCACACTCAAGCCGGACCAGCATCTCGAACTCTATCGTTATCTGAAGCTCACTCGCCTCGTCGAAGAGCGTCTCGTGAATCTCTACCGCCAGACAAAGGTTGTCGGTGGTGTGTTTCGTTCGCTCGGTCAGGAAGCGACAGCGGTGGGAACTGCATATGCCCTCCAACCGCAGGACTTCATCACGCCGTTGATCCGAGATCTCGGCGCAGTGCTCGTCAAAGGAATTCGCCCGCGCGACATCTTTGCGCAGTACATGGCAAAGGCGTGGGGACCATCAGGCGGCAAAGATCTCAACATTCACTTTGGCGACATGGAGAAAGGCTTTATTGGTCCAATCTCTCACCTCGGCGACATGATTCCGGTAATGACCGGAATTCTGCTGGGCGGCCGAATGCGAGACAAGAAGTTTGTCGGCGTCGCTTACATCGGCGACGGTGGTATGAGCACGGGTGCTTTTCATGAGGGACTCAACTTCGCCGCCGTGCAACGACTGCCGCTGATTGTCGTCGCCGAATACAACCGGTATGCATACTCAACGCCTACGAGTTTGCAAACCGCAGTGAAAGATCTCGCCGAGAAGGCGGCGGGTTACGGAATTCCCGCGCATATCGTCGACGGCAATGACGTCGTCGCGTGTTATGAAGTCATGAAACATGCGGCCGATTACGCGCGACGCGGCGGCGGTGCTGTTTTGATCGAAGCGAAGACTTATCGTCGCAAGGGACACGCTGAGCACGACGATCAGCGTTATGTTGCCGAGGGCGAGGTTGAGTGGTGGGAGGCGAATAACGATCCGGTCGATCGTTATGAGCGTTACCTGCTGGAATGTAATCTGGCGACGAAAGAAAAGCTCGAAGAGATCACGGCAGATGTCGTTCGCGAGATCGACGAGGATTGCGCCTGGGCTGAATCTTCACCGATGCCCGAGGCCGAGCAGGCGGCGTACGGAGTGTTCGACAACAACATCGTCCCGCCCGCGTTTAGACCAAAGGTCCTGGAGGGTTAAAATGACAATCAAACCAGCCAACTACAAGTACCGACCTACCGAAGGTACCTCACTTACCGGAGGAAAAGAGATGGGATATGTCCATGCGGAGATTGAGCTAATAAGCGAATATGATGTTCTGCGAAATTATGAAGGTCTTTTGCCGGAGGAGGAAATAAGAAGAGTCACAACAACGGCGCTCGTCGACACCGGCGCCTGGGATCTCGTTATCAACGAAGAGATTCGACAACGGCTGAATTTGCCGGTTGTTGGCAAGCAGCCTGTGAAATTGGCAGATGAGACCGTAGTGGAAGTGGACATCGTCGGTCCGGTCGCGATTCGTTTCGAGGAGCGGACGGCGATCACAACCGCTATTGTATTGCCGGGGTCATCTGAGGTCTTGTTAGGTGCTTATCCCCTTGAAGGGCTGGATGCCTTCGTAGATCCAAAACGGCAAAAGCTTATTCTCAACCCTAAAACGCCAGGTAATCCGACTTTGTACATCAGGCAAGTCTCTTTGAGTATTTAGCGATGTCAACTGCCGTCAAGAAAGAACACAAATCAGCACGCCCGGAACGTGGTGGCCAAGCCACCATGGTCGAAGCGATTCGCCAGGGTATCTGGGAAGAGATGGAACGCGATCCGACTGTGTTTGTGATCGGCGAGGACGTCGGCGCGTACGGTGGCGCGTTCAAGGTCACAGATGGATTGCTCGACGAGTTTGGCAAGGAACGAGTTATCGATACCCCGATCTCAGAAGGTGCAATCGTCGGAGCAGCGTGTGGCGCGGCGTTGATGGGCATGCGGCCGGTCGCTGAGTTTCAGTTTATCGATTTCATTTCCGCGGGCTTCGATCTGTTGACGAACTATGCGGCGAAGTGTCGTTATCGCTGGGGCGCTGGATTGCCGACAGTCTTTCGTGGCCCATGCGGCTCGGGTGTTCGCTCTGGTCCATTCCACTCACTGAATGCCGAGTCGTTCTTCCTAAATACGGCGGGCTTGAAGATCGTCGAACCTTCGACAGCTTACGACGCCAAGGGACTGATCAAAACAGCGATCCGCGATCCGGATCCGGTGCTCTACTTCGAACACAAGAAGCTTTATCGTTTGCCGCGTCTTCGTGAAGAATTGCCCTCAGACGATTACATCGTCGAAATCGGCAAAGCACGCATTGCACGCGCTGGCCGTGACTTGTCTATCATAACTTTCGGCGCGATGGTCCTGACTGCACTTGATGCAGCTGAAGAGCTCGAGAAGGAGGGTCTGGACGTCGAAGTCATCGACCTCAGAACACTTGCGCCACTCGATAAGCAGACGATACTGGCGAGTGTGAAGAAGACAAGCAAGGCGATCGTGCTGCACGAGGCTTCACGCACGGGCGGCATCGGCGGTGAGATCACGGCGATCCTCGCCGAAGAAGCTTTTGAATGGCTCGACGCGCCGGTGATTCGCGTTGCGTCGCTCGACACGCCTGTGCCGTATTCGCCGCCGCTGGAAGACTACTATTTGCCGCAAACGAAAGACGTGGTCGACGCGGCGCGCAAGCTGGCGGCATATTGAGAGACTTATCGGGAGTTTCACGCAAAGGCGCAAAGGATGCAAAGAGGTGATGCATGACTTGCTTTGCTTCTTTGCGCCTTTGCGTGAAACTTCTTTTCTAAAATGATGCACTGAAGGTTTGGAGAAGAGATGAGCACTGAAGTGGTGATGCCGCAAATGGGTGAGTCCATTGCGGAGGGAACGATTACGAAGTGGTTGAAGAAGGTCGGAGAGCGCGTAGAGCGTGACGAGCCGCTGTTTGAGATCTCGACCGACAAAGTTGATGCCGAGATTCCCTCGCCGGCGGCGGGAACGTTAACTGAAGTTAGATTCAAAGAAGGCGACACGGTTGAAGTCAATGTGGTTGTCGCAGTGCTTGATGGTGACCAGGCGGGAGCGTCAGCTCCGGCCGCGAAGCCTGTTGAAGAAACGAAAGTTGAACCACCTGCGCCTGCTCCGGCCTCTGCGCCTCCGCCACCGCAGCAAGCCTCTCCGCCACCACCGCCACCTCCGGCTCCAGCACCGCCGCCGCCACCACCACCAGTTCAGGCAAAGGCGCCAACGCCACCGCCTCCACCGTCGCCTCCACCGGCTGAACCCAAAAAAGACGGCAGCGCTGCAACTGCTGAAGAGCTTCGTAGGACCAAGTCGAGTCCACTCGTGCGCAAGATCGCACAGGAGCACGGCGTCGATATTTCACAACTCGAAGGCACTGGTCTAAGTGGTCGTGTAACCAAAAACGACATACTCAGCTTTATCGAATCAGGAAGCGCCCCTGCAGCACCGGCTCAACGCACCGCTGCACCTGCGCCTGCTGCCTTATCCGAACCCGTGGCGCCACCGCCTCCGAAGCCACAAGTCGGCGATCGAGTCGAGCAGATGAGCGTGATGCGCAAGAAGATCGCCGAGCACATGGTCCTATCGCGGCGTACTTCCGCACACGTCACCACGGTCTACGAAATCGATATGACGCGCGTCGCACGCCTGCGCGATCAGCATCGCGAGGAGTTCTATCAGCGGACCGGAACCAAGCTCACGTTCATGCCTTTTATCTTCGAGGCCGTGAACAAAGGTTTGCGAAAGTTTCCCATCTTCAACGCACAGGTCAACGGCGAGCAGATCATTTACAAGCAGGACATCAATCTCGGTATGGCTGTCGCACTTGACGGGGGCTTGATTGTTCCCGTAATCAAACGTGCTGACGATTTGAGCATTTCCGGACTCGCACGCGCTGCAAATGATCTCGCTGATCGCGCTCGGACCAAGCAGTTAAAGCCCGACGAAGTGACGGGGGGCACCTTCACGATCACGAATCCCGGTGTGTTTGGCGGCCTGTTCGGAACTCCTATTATCAATCAACCGCAACTGGCAATTCTCGGCGTCGGCAAGATTGAAAAACGGGCCAAAGTAATGACTACGCCCGATGGCGACGACTTCATCGGCATTCGCTGGATGGCCTATTTTGCCCTCAGCTTCGACCATCGCGTCATTGATGGCGCCGATGCTGAGCGGTTCCTCGCTTTCGTCAAGGAACAACTCGAAGCAGGCGACTTCTCGGTCTAACTTTTCGTCAAATTGGAGCCATAGATTTCACGGATTTCACACGGATTGCAAAGAATCCGTAATGATCCGTGATAATCTGTGGCTTCTGTTATTGCGATACAGTGGTGATTCGATGAAGAAATAGGAAGGCTATTGACTTAACTTCGGCGAAGGTCTAAATGATGACATCCGCAAAATTTAACGAGCGGGAGGCGAGGAGCGAGGACTCGCCATGATCAGCTTGAGAAAGACGCGCGTTCAAGGAGCGCGTTAACCAGTTATCAGTTTAAGGAGAGATAAACCGATGGTATTCACTAAACATAAATTGTTTGCCCCGGCAGTGCTTATCACCTGCCTATTAGTCTTCTCAGCCTCCCCAATTCTGGCCCAGGACACTACCCAACCAGCCGGCTCGCGCACAGTTGCGAGTGGCCAGAAGATGAAAATCAAAGGCGTTGTCACTCGGCGTGATTCCGACACATTCACCGTGCGTGACATGAATGGCATGGACACGGTTGTGCGTCTGGATGACAAGACCAGTGTTAAGACCAAGGGTGGGTTCCTGCGAGGCGGCAGCAACTACGCACAGACCAGCATCCTGCGTGGGTTAAACCTCGAAATCGAGGGACGCGGCAACGGGTCAGGTGAGTTACTTGCCGAGAAGATCCGCTTTAACGAGCAAGACATGCGAACTGCCCGCGCGGTTGAATCGCGAGCAGCGCCACTCGAAGAGAGAGCGACCGACACTGAAAACAAACTGACTCAGGTTGAAGCGAATGCGCAGCGCCTGTCAGGTCAATTGGAAGAGCTCGCGGCTGTTTCCAACGCAGCGCGAGGCGGTGCTAAAGCCGCACAGGCAACTGCTGATGCAGCAGTCGCCGGCGTGAATGCGACCAACGAGCGCATCTCGTCTCTTGATGACTACCAGCCGCAGCAGTCCGCTAATGTCAACTTCAAGACGGGCAGTGCGGTGCTTTCACCAGAGTCGAAGACAACGTTGGACGACATTGCCAGCAAGGCACTGAATGCCAAGGGCTATGTACTCGAGGTTTCGGGTTATGCCGATTCGCGAGGCAGCATTAATCTCAATCGTCAACTCAGCCAGCGTCGTGCTGATGCCGTGATTCGTTACCTGGTTGAGAACCACAACATTCCGCTTCGTCGCATCATCACTCCGTATGGCTACGGTGAGTTGAATCCGGTTGCGGAAAACGATACGAAGGATGGACGTGCTCAGAATCGTCGCGTCGAGATCAAGCTGCTTGTGAACAAGGGCCTGACCGCTCCAGCGCCGACAATGAACCCGGGCACCTCGGGCTCCGGAAATTAATGGGCTGCGCGGAGTTTCACCTGATGTGCAACTCCGCGCCTTTAACGTGGCACCAAAGAGTCGTGGATCATGCCGTCAGAAAAGCGGTAGGATAGAGAACATGCAGGCCAGCACATGGCGGCATGATTGCTTGACTCGAGGGTGTCAATGATGAATTCGGGGACTGAAAAAAGATTATGGCCGGTATTCCTGCTGGGAGTGCTGGCCATTTTTCTATCTGTGCCGGCCGCGCGCGCGCAGGGTACGAAAGACCTGCCGCCGCCACCACCACTCTGGAGAGCAAAACCAACTCCGACACCTAAACCAGTTGAGCCGACAGTGATCGACTCCGCTGATGTCATCAGGACAAGTTCGAACCTGGTGATGGTGCCTGTATCTGTGACTGATCAGACTGGTCAGGCTGTGCAAGGTCTCAAGGTTGAAGACTTCCGTCTGCAGGAAGAAGGAAAGCAACAGGAGATCACGGGTATCGGCGACCCGCAGCAAGTGCCGCTTGCCATCGCACTGTTGTTCGACATTTCGAGCAGCACCAGTCAAAAGGGCTTTTTCGCTTCTCAACAAAATGCAGCGGCCGCTTTCCTGAGGCTGGTGATGAAGCCTGCCGACCGAGCGGCGATTTTTACTATCACCGGCAGCCCGACAATGGTCCAACCGCTCGCCTCGGCTGAAGCGTCCGCAGCAAAGATGACGTCGATTCCAGCGGCGACGACGAGTGTCCCGACGGCGTTCTACGACTCAGTCATCGCAGCGGCAAAGTATTTGTCGGATACCGCGCCCAGTAATTTCCGGCGTGTGATCGTTGTGTTATCTGATGGCGACGACAATTACAGCGAGCAGATTCGAGACCAGTCGCTTGCAGACTATCGCTCTACAACATCCGGGCAACAGTCCGCACTTGGGACACGCGCGGGTCTTCAAAATGCGCATCAGCGAGCTGTGGCGTCAGTTCAAAAGTCTGTTCAGCAAGCAGATGTAATCTTCTACTCGGTGAACCCTGGCGGTCCTTCAATAAAGCTAAATCTGATCGCTATGCGGGCTGAGCGCGGTATGGAGACAATTGCCGCAGCTACTGGCGGAACCGCTTTCGTTCCGGATTCGGATCAAGATCTTGAAAGAGTCTTTCGACAGGTCGCGGCCGAGTTGCGCGGGCAGTATCTGCTGCAGTACTACGGAAACTCCGAAGCACCGGCAAATCAATTCCGTCGAATCACGGTTGCCGTGCCCGCACGAAACGATCTGCGCATTAGAGCTCGTCAGGGTTACTACCCCAAGAAGCAAGACTAAGAATAGGTCCTATTGGTCCTATGCGGTCGTCCTCATCAACAGCAACACGTCAGTCAATCGATTAATTACATTTAAGAGCTGCCGGCCGGCGGCGTCGAATTGATTTTTTGCGGCAAGCTCTTCCGCGGTTGCAGCCCCTGCGGCGACGCCCGCCAGCTTGATGTAGTACGGCTGCAGTTCCGGCGTGGCTCGAAAGTCGATCTCGAGTTTATCGAGCGACTCGCGAAAGCCCTGGATACTCGTTCTGACTTGAGCTTTGCTCTGCTGATTTTGTTGTATGACCGCCGGCGATGCTTCCTTCCTGCGCTCTGCTTCGTCGACTGCGGCGATACCACTCGTCACGCCTCCCAGCAGGTAAATGAATTTCGTCAGAAACTTCATCTGATCCGCGACGCGGGTCGCGCCCTGCGTCCGCACCTGCGCTAATTTCTGTGTTGCCGCCGCGGTCGACGTCGTCGGCTTTTGCCGGCTACTCGAGCGGTTGCGCGTTTGGGAGAACGCTGTAGAGGGAGCCAGAAGTAACAATACCAGTAGAATTGTCAACAAAGTGGTTGCGATGGGTTTCAAGGTAGTTTTTCTCCTCTGCTGCTGTTCTCAATTCAAACCGCTTTCCGTGGTGGAGGGGTGATTGTACCAAAGACCAACGCGGCTGGTAGAATGACGGCCGAAGGTTGCGATCTGGTTGCATGTCTAAAGAAAGAAACCTCTTGGTCCAACGCCACGGGCTCGTCGACTACGAATCAGCCCTCGCAATTCAAAAAGAAACTGAATTGGCAGTCAAAACCGGCGTCCAGCCGGACACGCTCCTGCTGCTCGAACACCCACACACGTTGACGATTGGGCGCCGTGGCGACAGCTCTTCGGTTTTGCTCAACGAAGAAGAGCTGAAGTCTCGGAACGTGACGGTGTTTGAGACGAATCGGGGCGGAAAGGTGACGTATCACGGTTTGGGCCAGGTCGTGGGTTATCCGATTATCAATCTGAGTCCTGACCGCGAGGACGTTCATCGTTATGTACGAGATCTTGAAGAAGTACTGATCCGGACCATGTCAGACTTCGGCATCGACGCGTTTCGGATCGAAGGTCTCACCGGTGTACACACGCGACGTGGAAAAGTGGCGGCCATCGGCGTACACATTTCGCGATGGGTTACCACCCACGGGTTCGCGCTCAACGTGAACACCGACCTGAGTTATTTCAATCTGATAATCGCCTGCGAAGGTGAGCCAGTAACTTCGATGGAGGAGTTGCTTGGCGTAGAAACCGATCTTGGCGTCGTCGAGGATCATATCGTCTCAAACTTTTCCGATGTCTTTTCTTATCAGTGTAATCCATGTTTAATATCGATCTAATCCACGAAGCCCGCGAAAGAATTAGCTCGCGTATTCACCGCACACCTGTATTGACCTCGCGACAGTTCAATGACGTCGCCGGTAAAGAAGTCTTCTTCAAGTGCGAGAACTTTCAACGCGCCGGCGCCTTCAAGATTCGTGGCGCGACAAACAAGATTCAGTCGCTCACACCTGCGGAGAAGCAGCAGGGCATCGTCGCTTTTTCATCCGGCAATCACGCGCAGGCTGTCGCACTTGCCGGACGTGAAGCTGGCGTGCGTGTGCTAGTTGCGATGCCGGAGGATGCACCGGCCGCGAAAGTCGCCGGCACGCGCGGCTACGGCGCCGAAGTAGTCTTTTACGATCGTCACAAGCAGGACCGCGAAGCCTTCGCGATGGATCTGGCCGAACGCGAGCGCTTGATCATGGTCCCACCTTACGACGATTACTTTATTCTCGCGGGTCAGGGTACGTGTGGGTTGGAATTGATAGAGGAAGTGCCTGAGCTCGACGCCGTGTTGGCGCCGTGCAGTGGCGGCGGCTTGTTTGCGGGAGTCGCGACGGCGGCGAAGGCTTTGAATCCGAAGGTCCGCTGTTATCCGGTCGAGCCAGTCACGGCCGACGATACGCGACAATCGTTTCTCAAAGGCGAGCGTGTTTCGATCCCGCCACCGTCGACAATCGCCGATGGCCTGCGCGTTCAGATCCCTGGCAAGCTGACATTCCCAATTGTGCAGAAACTTGCGGACGACGTGCTAACAGTCTCAGACGAGGAAATCATCGAGACACTTCGCTTCATGCTTTTCCGCATGAAGATCCTCGTCGAAACATCCGGTGCGACTGCCGCGGCAGCAGTGATGTTCAAGAAAATTCCTGCAGATGTGAGGCGCGTGGGCGTGATCCTATCCGGCGGCAACATCGATCCCGATCTGCTTCAATCGGTAATCAATCAGTAAAAATCAGTGCCCCGATTAGAAACGATGCGAGGTTAGCGACGACGATTACTCCGAAGTCTCGCCACCGCGTTTCCTTCCCAAACGCAGCCCAGAACAGCAGACACTCCGCCACCGGCGCGAACGTTTCGGCCACTGATAGATAAACCGTTCGGGATTGATTTACCAGCAGAAGCGGCAGCACGAGCACTACGATCGGGTAGGTACAAGCTGTTAACCAGGTGCCGCTGAGGAGCCTGCGTTTGATCGAATGGTGCCTTGAGAGTCCAAGCAGAAGAATCGGAGTTTCGATCGCGATTGTGAACAGATATCCGATCGGCAAAAAACGCCAGAGGTCGTGCGGCGACACTAGATCATCCTCAGCAGGAACGGCGCTTCGGCCAGCACGTGCGCGATCGCCACGGTGAAGTAAACGTCACGCGTGGTGGCGTAGTCGATTGAAAAACCAAACCAGAGAGCCGCGACAGCGATCACGGCAACGACAAACACGCCTGCGACTAGTCGTGGAAACCCTTTCGGATGTCGTGCGACCGGAACTGTATTTACGTCCCAGAATCTTCTCGACGCTGCGCGTCCGATCAACGGCAGCGCAACGATCCAGACTGCGTAGTGCAGCATCTCCAAAAACAAATGCACTGACACGAGCATGTGACTCGAAACTTGCGGCAACACTTCCGCGCCGGAATGCTGCGTAATGCGCCAGAAGAGACCGTTGCTATCGGCAAGTGACGAGGTCTGCGACAACTGCCAGATCATTCCGACCAGTACCAGCGGCAAAAGATATAGGCAGCGTCGATACGCACGCGACCACGCTGGTCTAGTGCGACGCAGATGCCGGTCCAAAAACCAAAGCGCGATCAGCGGATGAACGTAGACGATCGCGAGGCTAAAGAAATCCGGTCCCAGCCAGTTCAACGAACACAGCGCGAGACCCAAAGGAATCAACCAGCCCCAGTTAGCCCGTGGTTTTTGTTTGCTGCGCAACCAGATCAATGCGCCAAGCCAAACGATTAATGAGGTGTTCCAGGTTGCAATGACTGTGGACCAGGCCTCCTCACTCCACGTCGCTGCGTTGTAGATAAACGGCAGCGAAACATAGGCGAGCGTCAACACACCCAAACCGGCAAACGCTGTGAGAAAGAAGTTGCGAGATCGTCCGAAGCGTACCGGCAGACGCATCAGGAAGTAACGCAACTCAAACCAGTTGTGTGGACCAGCAAAGAGGAAGACTGTGACGATCGAAACCTGTAACGGCAGCCAACTCGCAAAAGCTGCCGAGGCAATAATGCACAACACGACGATCGCGACGAACACTCTCGCGTTCGGCAGAGCCCGCGCTCTGGGCCAGGTTCTCAGCTCAACTGCGCTTTGCACTTATTCCTCGCCTGGGCTGTTCTGTTTTTTCAGCGGAATGATGAGACGCATTCGTCCCGAGAGCTGATCGTCGGGAACAACTTCGATGTCGACACCGCCAACAGTCGGTTCGCCCTTTGCCAGCGCCTGCGGCAGATTTCGCCAACGATACGATCCCGGCGGTCCCGCGTTACCGCGCGTGATGATTGCCGCCGCGCCGAGCAGCACGGCGACCAGAACGATTGCCGCGAGCGCTTTCTGAGTCCGGCCAAATGAAGACGAACGTGCCAGGAAAACTCCAGCTATAGAAACTGCAAGAAACATCAGCAGCCCCGCGATAATCGTCCGCGGCGCACTTACTGCAATACCACCCACGACCGCTGGATTTCCGGGAGCGCCGTCGAGTGCAGCGCGGAAGCTTTGCAGTTGCGACTGTGAAATCTGCAGCTTCGCTTCGTAGGCTTTGGGATCGGTCGCGATTTCGAGGCCCGTGTGAAGAATGTATTTGGTCTCCGTTACCTTCTGTTCCGCGGGTTTGGTGGGCGGCTTTAGGTCGGCACTGGTGACAGGTGCATTGAAGAGAACGACGCAACAGGCAAAGAAAAGAGCTTTCATCAGGGTTCTCCTTTCGGCTTCGAGCGCCGCTCAGCTTATCACCTTATCGAAGACTGCGGAACGTACTGTAGGGGCGGCCCTCCGTGGCCGCCCGTGGCTTTGATCGAGTTCGCGAAATCCGAGGCTGTTGCTTCGGGAACCCGATTCAAAACCACGGGCGGCCACGG
>DASYPN010000016.1:0-2759 GCA_036006625.1 Pyrinomonadaceae bacterium
CAGTTCCAAAGATCTCCTTCGGCAAGTTCATCAAGGAAAAAGATCGAACACTGCTACCATTCTCGGTTGAAGTACATCACTCATTGATGGACGGTCTGCACGTCGGACGTTACATTGCGCGCATCGAAGAGATGCTGGCCCAACCCGAAACCTTCCTCGACTAAATGCGCAAACTCCTCGTTCTCATTCTCCTGCTAGCCATTGCCGGGGCGATATTCGGCTACCTGATTTATCGCAGGAGACCACTTCCGACACCAGTTGGTTGGAAAGCACATGTCAAGAGGATTGCGGGTGACGGTTCGCCGGTTCTTCGCGACGGCAAGCAATCGGGATTCTCAGATCCATTTGGTGTTGCAGTTGCCAAAGACGGAACTATTTATGTCTCTGACGCGGGTGAGAGTAATCGCATTCGCAAGATCTCACCCGATGGAAATGTCACGACCTTGGCCGGCGGTAGCGAAGGATACGCGGACGGTGTTGGACCAGCAGCGTCTTTCAACACACCGTCTGGCCTCGCGCTCGGACCCGGCGGCAATCTCTTCGTCGCGGACACTGCAAACAATCGCATCAGAAAAATCACTCCTGACGGTCACGTGTCGACTGTAGCCGGCGACGGAACAGCAGGTTACGTCGATGGACCAGCCGCCAAAGCGCGGTTCAACGGTCCAATCGGCTTGGCAGTGAGTGAGGGTGGCGATATCTACGTCGCAGATACTTACAACGACGTCATTCGCATGATAACTACCGAGGGCGAGGTCACGACCATTGCGGGCGCCGCCACTCCCGGTTATGCCGATGGCGAGCAGAAGTCAGCTCTCTTTGATACTCCGTGCGGAATCGTGATCGTGAATAACACATTGATCGTTGCCGACACGGGCAATGATCGACTTCGGCGGGTTAGTGCCGAAGGCAACGTTACTACGTTACCTGTTCAGGATCTTTCGAGCCCGATCGGCCTCGCGGTGTCTCACGATAACTACCTTTACGTTACAGAACTCGATCGATCGCGCGTGCTGCAGGTCGCGCCTGATGGCGTTGCTCGTGTGATCGCGGGCGATGGGCCCGGCTTTGCAGATGGCTCGGACGCCGGGCGGTTCAATCAACCAACGGGGATCGCGATTGGCCCCGTAACCAACAAGCCAACAGAATTGTTCCTTGCTGATAGCGGCAACTATCTGATTAGGAAGCTGGACCAGACAACTACGTCGAGTGCGACAGCGGTGATTGATTCATATCCGAGACTCACGAACGAGACGCTCGGAGAGCAGTCGTTGTTATGGCCGTTCGATCCACAAAAAAGCCCGCATGAAGTCGCCGCTACAATTGGAGAAGTGCGTGGCAGTTTCGACTCCACTGATAGCCGGCATCACCTTCACAGCGGTCTCGACGTGTTTGGTGGTTATGGTGAGCCTGTGCACGTCGTGCACTCAGAGAAGGTAACCGGGCCAATTCCAAACTGGGGGTTCGACTCGATTAACGAAGGTTTTCGTGTCGGAGCCATTTCGTACATTCACATCCACGTCGGGCGCGACAAGGATGAGAAGATGTTTGACGATCCACGCTTCATTGCAGTGAACGGTGGAGCAGGGAAGCTGTCGCGCGTGCGTGTGAAGCGCGGCACACGCTTCAACACGGGTGACACGGTCGGAACTGTGAACAAGATGTATCACGTGCATCTGAATGTTGGGCCACCCGGCGGCGAGATCAATCCACTGTCACTCTCACCGATCGGGTTTACAGACACGATTCCGCCAACGATCGAGAAGGACGGCATTCAGTTGTTTGATTCAAGCGGAGCGCGTTTGAAAGAGAAGCAAGGCGATCGTTTGCGTGTGAGTGGTTCAGTGCGGATTGTCGTCGACGCGTTTGATCGTACAAACATGAACGCCGAGCGTCGCAGGCTTGGTCTCTATAAACTCGGTTACCAGGTGCTCAAGGCAGATGGAAGTCCCGCGCCCGGATTCAACGAGCCCCGTATCAATATTCTTTTCAATCGCCTGCCAGGCGATCGAGCGGCGACGAAGGTTGCGTACGCTGCCGAGAGTGGAATCACGGTCTACGGCAGCGCAACGACGAGGTTTTTATACGAGGTGACAAATACAGTGCGCGACGGACGCGCGGCGCCAGGAGTTTGGGACACATCTCAATTACCCAAAGGCGACTACATCCTGCGAATCATTGCCGCGGATTACTCAGGAAATGAGGCGCAGCAGGGTCGCGACGTGCCGGTATCCGTTATTAATCCGTAACAATCTGTGGCAAGATATGCTTTGGTCTACACGCAAAGAATGAGTTCCGAACTGCCTGCCGAGATTTCCCACTACATTAGCCGTGCGCTCGAAGAGGACATCGGATCTGGCGACGTCACTACCGACACGATTGTTCCTGAAAGCGCCTCGTTGCAGGGCCGCATCGTCGCGAAAGAGGATGGCGTCGTAGCTGGTTTGGAGGTCGCAAAAAAGGTGCTGCTCAGCTTAGACCAGCGCGTTAACTTCCTGGCCCGAGTCGAAGACGGAACGAAGGTTGAGCGTGGCACAGTGCTGGCCGATCTTGATGGTCCAGCGCGAGCCTTACTAACTGGCGAACGCATCGCACTCAACTTTCTCGGCCGCATGTCGGGCATCGCCACCTTGACGCGCAAGTTTGTCGATGCGGTCTCAAGCACAAAAGCCGTAATTCTAGACACGCGCAAGACCGCCCCGGGTCTGCGTCTGACAGATAAGCTCGCCGTTCGTCTCGGCGGCGGGCAGAACCACCGC
>DASYPN010000017.1:0-7951 GCA_036006625.1 Pyrinomonadaceae bacterium
ACCGCGAGTTGTCTTGATCGCCTCCCACTCCGGAAACCACTTGAGCAGTTCACACATCAGCGTCGTCTTTCCAACGTCAGAGTTGAAACCACCAACACCGATGATGATTGGTCCCTGGTTCATAGAGGTCTTTTCACGCAACTATCTGCGTCTTCTGCCCGGCGGCGCGATGTTTGGCGCGTTAACCTTCAAAACACCACGCGCGTCCTTGTACAGGCTGTAGCGAACTTCCTTCGGCGCCGCGCCTTCCTCCTCCTGCACACGCACAGTGAAGCTCTTGCTGTCGCCTTGCCCTTCTACTTTCGCGGGCAAGTAACCCTTCACATCAGGACTCCGATAAGCCGTGTAATGCTCCTGATTGCGTTTGTCGTATCCAAGCACATAAATCCGATCGAAATCCGGCTCGTCGATTCCGTGGGGCTGATTTGAACTACTCTTCTCGAGTATCAACCAGCTTCCGGGCTTTGCCTCGCGACCCGCATCTTTGTCGGCCGCACTCTTGTTCTCGCCATCGAGTCGCTGCCACGCTACAAACTCACGTCCCGTGCGATAAAAAATAATGTCACTCGGGACTGCAAGTTCAACCTGCTTGCCGTAAATCCAACCTCCTGGCGCCGGCGATGTCGCGGTCGTCAAACGCACTTTGTACCAGAGCTCATTTGTTTCTTCCGGCTCGTTCTCGTCGCCCTGCTGCCCCTGTCTTGAGTTGCCCTGCTGCGCGGCGGTGCCTGCTTTCGGAGCCACGTCGCTCTCAATCGCTTCAGACGATTTCGGCTTCGGCACACGCTTCCAACTGATGATTTCGAAACTCGATCCACTATCGAGTCGCATCATGATGTTTTCATTACCACTCCGATCGGGTGTGAGTCGAAGATTGGAGCTCGCACGAAGCTGACCAGTAGCTTGAGACGGAGTGTCCTTATCTTCTGCCGCGAGCTTCTTTGATTCTTCCAACACATCGTCCGGCATCACGTTGCGGGCTTCGATCCAACCCTCAGTTGAATCCGTGTCGCGAGCTTTGACGCGCAGCCAACGTTCCTTTCGACTGTTGTCACTCGGATCCGTGACGTCTGTAGAATCGAGTATGTCGAGGACGTCGCCACGATTGACTTGCAACAGATCCGCCGCGACGACGGCAGTTGAGCTGCGGATTTGCGCGCGACGAGCCACGACAACCCCGGTGCTGCTTCTCTTTGCCAGGGTTTGGCAGCCGATGGAAATCAAGACGAGGGCGAAAACAAGTAGGGTCTTACTAAATCTCATTCTGTTCCTTCGAGAATCTACTTTCGATAACCCAACGAACGCAGCAGTTTCTTCTGTTCAGCGTTCAGGCTCGGGTTGACTCGCAGTTCCGACTGTTTGCCTGACGAATCCAATGTCAATCCATACGACGGGAGAACCTGTTCGAGTTCGAGCTTCGCTTTGCTTTCAACGTGCGACCTGGCGAAGCCGTTCATTGCCGGCGGGGAATCCAGCAAGGCAATTATAGCTTCATTTCCACTCGTGTTGGCAGCGACCGGGCCACCAAACAGCTCTCGATAACGATCGGCGAGGGTCGTTTTGCCACCGGACTCTTTTCTGATCTGTAAGTCGTAGAGAAACGCGACCAGCATTCCCTTGTCATAAACAAGCGACCCCGGAGTGGTCCAACGACGCTCCGAAGCTTCGATCAGCGAGAGGTCGTCGGGATGAGAAAGGTAAGAATCGTAAACACGGGCGAGGGTGTTGAGGTACTCGTTAAAGCTTATGATCTTCAACTTCAGCGCTGTCTGCAGCGCCGTGTACAAGGTGAAGCCTTCGAAGAACCAGTCGTAATCGCCCTCAAGCCGGAGCCCGTTAGGGACCCACAGATGCAGTAGCTCGTGCGTGAAAATAACGCCGAGTTGTCCGATCCAGTTTTTGAAATCGGCGTCCGGATCAATCAATAGAACAACCGTGGACCCTCGCGTTTCTGCTCGCCATTTGGTTTCTCCAACTCTGACTGGTAGGGGAACAATGATGATGACGGCGCCGCCAGGCAACCTGGATCTTGTAAGCTCAAGGTAACTCTTCATCACCCTGGTCGCTGCGCCGACCGCATCGCGCTCTTTGAACGGCCACTTTCCGCCGATAACCGTTGTTACTTCGTCAACTGCCTGATTCGTTTTATAAAACGAGCGACCGACAAGAAAGATCGCCTTTTCGGGCGCAAGCACCTGATAGAGATTTGCATCAACTCGATTTGGACCGGCAACACCCCACATTCCGGGCAGCTCGAATCGAACCGAGATATTTGCGAAATCCTGCGGCAGCAAGTCTCCCAGCATCAGCAAACCATAATCTCCGACGATCCAACTCACGTGAGATACATCTGCAGCGTTAGGTTTTGAAACGTCGACTGTGTAGCTGATCTTCGTTGCAGGCAGCTCGGAACGAAACTCACCTGTCGCGATCTTCTTAGCGCCAGCGTCCTGTTCAGACGCCGTGGTTGCGTGAAGGTCTCCAATCCGTTCTGCGATTCCAAGAATGCCCGCGTACGCATTTCGAAAGGACCATGAATTGGCAGGAGTCAATGAATGCGCCTCAATCCGCACCTCGCCTGACGGCGATATCTTGATCGTCACCTGAGCATTCCCGTTTGCGTAGGCATCAGGGACAGCAAAGCACAAGAAGATTAAGGCGGCGAAAAAACTATTTCGCGCAAAGGCGCAAAGACTAAAAGACAGACGCAAAGAAACCCAGTTTTGCATTACTTTGCGTCTTTCTTCGTGGCTTTGCGTCTTTGCGCGAGATATTTTCACAGTTAGGACGTGAAGTGGATTGCGCACTGGGCGCGCCTGTAAGTACAATCCGGGAGCCCCAGAACTCTAACATAACCGGCACGGACCAGCATGTTGATGAACGGATTTCAGAACCAGAGCGCGAACCTGAAGCGCGGCCTCGGTCTGTTGCTGCTCATCTTCGTCGTCTACGGCACTACAGTCGAGGCGGCTCACCGCCACGGCAGAGTCGCGCAGGCGGCACACAGTGCTGTCGCGTTCGAACAGACGGGTTCCACCAACACAAACACGAAGACTCTTCCCGGCTGTAGCGACTGTCTACTCTGTCAACTACATCAGAACTTTTCGGCCACGCTGATCTCGGTCAAGCCGGTTGCTGAGCCATTAGTTCGCCAGACATACACACCGCAATTAGATCCCGTTTCAATTAGCTCGACCACCCACAGGCCACAATCGGGTCGAGCGCCACCCCAAGCCAACTAGAACCGCCCACTTCGTGTGGTGGTTTCACTGTGCGAAGAGATACGCGGACCGAGCAAACCGAATCTCCCCGGTGAGATCTGCGCTACGTCCGCATCGGCTTCAGGGACCATTCTAGGAGGCTTATGCAATGTTATTTCGAGTTTCATTTAAAGCTGCAATGATTTGCAGTGTTCTGCTCGTATTTGGGCCAACACTCTTCGGCCAGGCAAGAATCGGCAGCGTTCAGGGTGTGGTGAAGGATCCGACCGGCGCACTCGTGCCCAATGCCAGCATCACCGTCACACAGCCAGTCACCGGCTATCGTCAAACAACTCAAACCGACGCAGCGGGCACTTTCAAGCTCGTCAACCTTCCGTTCAATACGTATAAGATCCGGGCCGAAGCATCGGGTTTTCAGGCTGCTGAACAATCCATTGACCTTGAAACCACGATACCGCTCAACCTCGAACTCTCGCTGTCCCTCGAGGAAGCAACAGCCAATGTCACTGTAACCACAGGTGGAGTGGCCATGATCGAGACGGATCGAACGTCTTCGGACACTGACATCAATCAAACAATTCTCGAACGACCACTCGGCGCGGCGCCGTCGCGTGCGATTGAATCAATCGTCGCGTCAACACCAGGTTTTGTTACTGACGACAACGGTCGCATGCACCCACGCGGCTCCGAGTCGCAGGTGCAGTATGTGATCGACGGCGTTCCTGTAACCGACAACCTCTCGGCGATCTTCTCGACGAGTGTTGATGCGCGAACACTCCGCACGGTCGAAGTGCTGACTGGCGGCATTCCGGCGGAGTTCGGCGATAAACTCGCCGGCGTTATCAACGTCAACACACGCTCGGGTCTCGAAGGACCAACTCAGGGCGGGATTTCTCTTTCAGGTGGAAGTTTCTCGACCGGAGAAGCTGCGGCCGATTTTTCAACACACGCGAAAAAGCTGGGCTTCCTGATGAATCTCTCATCGAGCACATCGCAACGCTTTCTCGATCCACCAACCATCGACAACTTTCACAACTTCGGCCGCACCGGAAAAGCTTTCTTCAGACTCGACTACCAGTTTGATGCGAACAACAGTTTGCGCGGAGTGTTCAATTTCGGCGGCTCGAACTTCGAGGTGCCGAACCGGTTCGCACAGGAAGCTGCAGGTCAGGATCAACGACAACAACTCCGCGATAACTCGCAGAACATCAGTTACCAACACATCTTTTCACCAAACTCCGTCGCGCAGTTTTCCTTCTTCCACCGGCAGAGCAACGCGAAGCTGATCAGCAACGCTCTCTCAACGCCTGTTGTTGCCGACCAGGATCGGACACTCCAGAACTACGGGGCGATCGGCTCGCTCGCGCTGACACGCGGCAGTCACAACATCAAGTTTGGCGGACAGGTAACTATCACGCCGGTCGACGAGCACTTCAGTTTCTATCCGACGCAGGCATTCCCCGATCTGATCGACGAGGAAGGAAATGTTTTTCCGAATCCGGTAAACAATTTCAACGCCGGCAATCCATTCGTCTTCGATCAGTCAAAGACCGGCCGGACGTTGAGCGCTTACGTCCAGGATCGTTTTACAGTCGTCAAGAATCTGACACTCGATTTCGGCGTCCGATACGACAACTACAAACTCCTGATCAGCGAACAAACCGTCAGCCCGCGTGTTGGCGTCGCTTACTTCATCCCCAAAACGAAAACGACATTGAGAGCGTCTTACAACAGACTCTTTCAACCGCCTCCGGCTGAGAACCTGTTACTGGCAAGCTCGTCTGCAGCCGCCGCCCTCTCGCCGATCTCGGTTCTGCAGGGCATCACGACGGTGCAGCCGATACTTCCCGACAAGCAACATGCTTTCGAAGCCGGTGCGCAGCAGTTGCTCTCGAAGTACTTCCGGCTAAATCTAACGGTCTATCAGAAGAGAATCGAAAACTTCTCGGACAAGGATCAGTTTTTCGAGACGGGCGTCATTTTCCCGATCGCGATCTCTTCCGGCCGTGTGACGGGCGAAGAAGTCAGGCTCGAGTCGACGGACATACACGGGTTTCACACCTTCGTCTCATATGCGAATGCACGGGCGTTTGGCGTGACACCCATCATGGGCGGACTCTTTCTGGGCGAGGATCCGCAGGACTTGTTGTTACATGGCTTGAAGTTCGCAAACGACCACGACCAGCGCAACGAGGCACAGTTTCAGGCCAGCTACACGCACCGGCCTTCCGGAATCTACGCGAGTTTTAGTGGGCGATATGACTCCGGTGTGCCTGCGGATGTCGAGCCGGGAACGACCCTCGCGGAGTTCGTTGCCGAGGGATTTGATCCGCGTTTGTACGACAAAATCGACTTTCAGCGTGGTCGGGTGCGGCCCCGGACAATCCTCGATTTCTCGGTGGGCGCTGACCTGATGCAGAAGGAGCGCGTCTCGATGAATCTTCAGTTTGACGTGCAAAACCTGACAAATCAGCTGTATTTATACAATTTCGAGTCGGTTTTTAGTGGGACGCACGTGGGGTCTCCAAGGTTATTCAGCGGCCGGCTCACGCTGAAGTTTAAGTAGGATTTTAGCCACAGATGAACACGGATGAACACAAATCAGAAAAAAAGTTCTGACCCGTGTTATTCCGTGTAAACCTGTGGCTCTTTTTCCGAACTGCCGGGTAAATACCTACGTATGCTAGAATGCGTTCTGATTTGCTCCCAACCCAGAGGATTTAGCCGTGAGCCTGGTCAAGATCATCGTTATCACGATTATCGTCATTCTCAGTATTCTGCTCTTCGGCCGTTTTTTCGTTTAGCCGAACGGCTGATGCTGCGTTTCGCGGTTCTAATTTCATTCCTCGCGTGTCTCGCTTTAGCAGCCCAATCCACAACTGTTTTCGCTCAGCAAAGCTCGGATGACGACGAGGTCGTGCGTGTAAACACCGATCTGCTTCTATTCCCTATCCGTATTCGCGACAAGAAAGGACAAGCGGTCGCCGGCCTGACCGAACAGGATCTTTCACTCAAAGATCAGGACGGGGTTACGACCGGCGTCTATTTCTCTCGCGGCGCTGAGCGCGTGGCAATGTTATTCGCCCTCGACCAGTCAGGAAGTCTGCGTCAAATCATCGAGCAGCAACGTGAAGCAGCACTCGCACTCTTCTCGCGTTTCGGCGAGCGATCGAGCGTCGCCATCGTTCGCTTCTCTAATACCGCCACACTCGTCGCGCCATTCACAAAAGATCTCGAGAATGCGCGCGCCGCTTTTAAATTCCGCGCGGCCCCAAACGCAAAAACGGCAATCTTCGATTCGGCCTCCACGTCACTCAAAGCGTTTGATGATCTAACTCCGAGTCGAACTGAACGTCGCATCGTCGTGCTTATCAGCGATGGCCTGGACACACAAAGCCGGACCAGCCCCGATGCTGTCATCGAACAAGCACTCGAACAACACGTCTCGTTTTACATAATTCACTTGCCTCTCTTCGAGCCACGCGATGGACGACTCGAAGTGCGGCGCCCGTCGAAAGGCTTCAAAGAACTCGCGGAAAAGACTGGCGGAAAATATTTTCTCGTTGGCGACGCGAAATCAGCACTCGCGCCAAAGCCGACCGATCTCACGCCAATCTTCCAGGCTATCGAAGAGGATTTGAAAAGCCAGTACCTTTTAGGTTTCTATATAGCGGAAACATCGCGCGACAACCGCAAACACGTTTTCTCTGTGAGTATGAAACCGGAAGGTGTCGAATACTCCGTGGGACGCAATGGCTATTCGCGCACGCAAAAGTTCATGATCAATCTGCCTCCAAACGAAAAGAAGCCTAACTCTGACAATCCGCATGACTGAAACCAACGACCTTCAGCTTCGACCTATTCGACGCGCATTAATAAGCGTTTCCGATAAAACAGGAATTGTAGATTTCGCACGCGAGCTCGCGCACTTCAACGTTGAGATAATCAGCACGGGTGGAACCGCGAAAGCGCTGCGCGACGCAGGCATCACAGTGCGCGACATATCGGACATCACGGGCTTTCCGGAAATGATGGACGGACGCGTGAAGACACTTCATCCGCGTGTACACGGCGGACTGCTCGGGATTCGCGACAATCCGGAGCACGTCGCCGCCATGCAGCAACACGGAATCGAGCCGATCGACCTCCTCGTTGTGAACCTCTATCCGTTTGTGCAAACCATCATGCGCGAAGGCGTCACGATCTCAGAAGCGATTGAACAGATCGACATCGGTGGTCCGGCGATGATTCGTTCGGCAGCAAAGAACGCACACGATGTTGCAGTTGTCGTGGCGCCATCGAGTTATGAAAACATTATTTATGAGATGAAGAGTCGCGACGGTGCCTTGTCACTCGCCACGAGAAAACACCTGGCGATTGAGGCGTTCCAGCAAACGGCCATATACGACCTCATGATTAGTTCTTATCTTTCTAACCAGGGAAAACCAAACGCTTTGGGCAGCGGCGGTGGCATTGGAACTGTCGGAGGCGGTGGTGTCGTTGGGCGGTATGCAATCCCCGCCGCCATCTCAGAGACGTTTTCAGTTGAGGAGTTCAGGGGGCAGCTACCCAGCCAGTCGTCATGGTCCATCGGCAAGATTGCCGATCTCAGATACGGCGAGAATCCCCACCAGAAGGCAGCGCTCTACCAGATGGCCCAGAGTGGTGGCGTAACTAACGCCGAAGTGCTATCCGGCAAAGAGATGTCGTTCAACAACTACGTTGATGCA
>DASYPN010000018.1:0-25742 GCA_036006625.1 Pyrinomonadaceae bacterium
CAACCAGGTGTTGATGCACTTCCGCAAACGCGGCGTGCGCATGGAAACAACAACCGAGGACGGCGAAACGCCGATTCAGATAGTAAAAGGCACGGAAAACCCCAATTCCATGCCAGTAGTTGACCGGATAGCGCTGGATAAGGCCATTGCTCAACTCCCGCCCGGTTATCGAACGGTATTTACGCTTCACGACATCGAAGGGCACGAGCACGAGGAAATTGCCAGGATGCTGGGTTGTTCGGTAGGAACTTCGAAGTCGCAGCTGCACAAAGCCAGGATGAAATTGCGCGGACTTTTGAGGCAACAGAAATTGGAGGAATAGCCTCGAAGGTATGAGCCAACAAATTGGTTTGTTCAACATCGGCTTCAAACGCAGTCTTCCCTTGATTGACGACAACCGGGTTTAGGTTCTGTCAGACAGGTTTTGATTCGAATTGTGCGCATTTATGAGACAGAACGAAGGTGGTAAGCAATGAACTGCGAGACATGTCAGGAACTCATCCACGATCTGATTGACGGATCGATTACACAACGCGATGAGTTCACACTAAATACGCATTTGAAAGAGTGTTTGGATTGCACAAGCGTGCGCCAGGATCTGGCGTCGATTGTCAGCTTCTCCCGCACCCTGCGAGAAGAGTATCAGGCGCCTCCAAACGAACACGCGCTGTGGCTCCGCATTCGAAACACCATCGAAGCCGAGCTGCCGAGCCGCGCTGCGGCTAATACTGAGCGCCGTCCTTCATTCTTTGGCAGGTTGCTGGGCCATACCTGGGAACTTTCTTTGCCGCAATTGGCAGCGTCCGCCGTAGCGATTGTGTTGTTGGTTTCGCTCGCGACAGTCGTCGGTCTGCGTCGCTGGGGTGGTTATAGGGGGCAAGCCGGGCCACCGCAGGAAGAAGCGTCGAATATTAACGATCGTTTCTGGCAGCGCCGTCAGGTGATTGATTACTGGAACCAGCGAGTCGAGGTGAATAAAGCGCGCTGGAGTCCGGAAATGCGCGATACTTTTGATCGCAACTTGAAAGAGATCGATAAAGCCATTGCGAACTCACTCGAAGACCTGAAGCGAAATCCACACGATGAGGTTTCGGAACAGATGCTCAACGAGTCGTTCAACGACAAACTGAATTTGCTGAAAGACTTTTCCGATCTGTAATACTGTTGTGTTTGGTAATACCCTGAACTTGTTTTGATTAAAAGCCCCACGCTAATGAAAACCAGATTTTTAACCTCGCGGCTGTCAGTTCGCGCCGGTGCAGTTGCGCTTGGCGCTGTCCTCGCACTGACCTCCGCTTCATTGAGTATTTACGCGCAGCAACAACTTAATAAACGCTATCCCGCAGGAAAGAATGTTCGTATCGAGTTGAGAAATATCTCCGGCACGATTGTGGTCGAGTCGTGGAACAAAGACGAGATCAAGCTTTCGGCGACGATTGAAGCGAAAGGCGCTCACGTCGTTCCCAAACAGGTTAACGACAGTCTCGTGGTTGATGTGATGAGCGACAATCGCGGGCGCGGAGACATTGGCGACATCAATTTTAAGCTTCAGGTACCAGTTGATTCGTCGGTGGACCTTGAAACGCGTCGTGGCAACATCAGCGTGTCAAACATTCGCAGTGGTCTGGTGCGAGCGCACGTTTCGTCTGAAGGTGACATCGAGTTGACGAACGTGACGGCGTCGCACGTGATCGCGCAGAACGTTATCGGCAACATATTTTTTGACGGCGAGTTTTCGCGCGGCGGCACTTACGAGTTCAAGTCAAACAAGGGCGACATTACGATTCGTATTCCGGGTAACTCAGCCTTCCGTCTCGAAGCCGCATCGCCGGCACGAAAGATCGCGTTGAATGATTTTTGGAATAATAACTTCAAGACGCAGGACGGAAGAAAGTATGTCGGCGATGTCGGTGACGGCCGTTCCTCTGTGTCGATCATAAATTTTAGTGGTCAGATCACGTTCTTGCGAAGATAAGCTTCGCAGTTCCAATGGCAAGGCACAGGTTGAGGACGTTGCAATCAGGCAACGTCCTTTTTTTGTTTTCGAATGTTTGAAACGACGCTACTATGAGGTCCGATGAAAATCCTTCTGTTTGTTTCTCTCCTCTTAGTTTTTGCTAGTCCTGTCTACTCGCAGAAGACGCCCGCGCCTGAGATTCAACTGCTGACGCGCACTTCGACTCGACGTGAGACAGCTCGTTTCTCCTATGGTGGTACTGTGACTCTGATTGCTGCGCCGCGAGGCTCAGTTACTGTCGAAGGCTGGTCGCGCAATGAAGTGGAAGTGACTGCCAACATCGAACTCAAAGCACCGACTGAAGCTGACCTGGACCAACTGGTTAAAGTTAACACCTTCGTTTTTGACGAGGATCTGAATCACATAAGCATACTCACCACGGGCACACACGATCGTGCGTTCATGAAGCGCTCCGCGAAGAACTTTCCGAAGAAGCTTCTCAACCTTCCGTGGAAGATCGATTTTCGCGTTCGCGTTCCGATCAATACTGACCTTGAAGTGAACGCCGGTCATGGTGAGGTGAAACTATCCGGCGTCGAAGGAGCGCTGCGTCTTAGCGCGACTGAAAGCGACACGATGTTGACGCTTACCGGCGGCACTGTTTCCGGCACCGTCACAGCGGGCTCGATTACGTTTGCAATTCCGGCGCGAAGCTGGCGTGGCGCCGGTGCAGATATTCGCATCGCATCGGGAATCATCAATGTTGACCTTCAACCGGGCTTCAGTGGCGACATCGACGCCGACGTCCTTCGCACCGGCAAAATCGTCAACACCTACGACGGCCTCGCCTCACGCGAAAAACCCGGCCTCACCGAACGCACGGTCCGCGCCCGTGCCGGCGCCGGTGGCGCCTACTTCAAATTCACAGTCGGCGACGGCACCGTAAACATCCGTCGCGCCTCGCAATAAAACATCATGTAAATCCTGTTACATCCTGAAATCCTGTAAAATGCCTTTTTTCCTACACAAGATGAGCATCAAATCAGACAAATGGATCCGCAGAATGGCCAACGAGTACGGGATGATCGATCCGTACGAACCGGGGCAGGTTAAGCTCGTTGATGGCAAGCGAATTGTTTCGTACGGAACGTCGAGTTACGGCTATGACATTCGCTGCGCAGACGAGTTCAAACTCTTCACCAACATCAACAGCACCATCGTGGATCCAAAAGAGTTTGACGAGAAGAATTTCGTCGACATCAAAGGCGACTCAGTAATCATCCCGCCCAACAGTTTCGCGCTGGCGCGCACCGTCGAGTACTTCCGCATCCCTCGCAACGTACTGACGGTTTGTCTAGGCAAAAGCACTTACGCACGCTGCGGTATCCTCGTGAACGTGACACCCTTCGAGCCGGAATGGGAAGGCTACGTCACGCTCGAATTCTCAAACACCACACCCTTGCCCGCAAAGATCTACGCCAACGAAGGCGTTGCCCAGGTGATCTTCTTCGAATCCGACGACGACGACGTCTGCGAAACCTCCTACAAAGATCGCGGCGGCAAATACCAGGGCCAACGCGGCGTCACACTGCCGAAGATGTAGCGAAATGGTGACCACACTAAACACCCTTCGCTTCAAACAACTCGATCCGCGTGCGGTGCTGCCGAAGAGAGGAAGTGCGTCCGCGGCGGGATTGGATGTTTGTTCGATTGAGGATCTAGAGATCGAAGCAAGACAGCGGGTGATGGCGAAGACCGGGCTCGCGGTGGCGATACCGCAGGGGTTTTATGGAAGGGTGGCGCCGAGATCGGGACTCGCGGCGAAGAATGGGTTGGATGTGCTCGCGGGTGTGATCGATTCTGATTACCGTGGAGAGGTTTGTTGTTTGCTCTATAACACCGGAGACGAAACGATCAACCTGCCTGCCGGAAGCAAGATTTGTCAGTTAATCGTCGAGCAGATCATCACGCCCGAAGCTGAGTGGGCGACAGATCTCGACGAGACCGCACGTGGCGCCGGCGGATTTGGATCGACAGGCTGACTAAAATTCTGCTAAATAAAGATTGTAGCGGGCGGCTCTCGTGGCCGCCCGTTTTCGTCAACGAAATATTCGAAGGATCAGCAAAAAAGTGAAGTATCAACAAAAATATCTATCAGTCGTTCTGGCAATCCTGCTCGTCACGTCAACCGCTTTTGGCTGGACGCAGGCTGCAATGCCCGCAGCGACTCGCGCGCTCTCCACTACCGAGCAGCGGCTTGTCGACGGCCTCAACCTCGCGACGATCAAAGAAACCGTCAACGCACTCGCTGCAGACGACATGCAAGGTCGCGGCACGGCGCAACCCGGTGGTGACAAAGCCGCCGCGTGGATCGCGGATCGTTTCGCGAAACTCGGATTGAAGCCACTCGGTGTTAACAACTCTTATCTGCAACCAATCAAGTTTCGAGAAACACAGTTCGTGCCGCAACCAACGTTCACGATCGGCACTCAAAGTCTCAAGTTTGGCTCGGATTTCTTCGTGATGCCGCCGTACAGCGGTGATGAAAACGTCAACACGAAGATCTACTTCATCGGCTACGGCGTCTCCCTTCCTTTTCTCAAGCGAAACGATCTGGCAGGTCTCGACGTGCGTGGAAAAATCGTCGTACTGCGTGACGGACCCCCGCCTGAGATCCCGAAGGACCAGTGGAAGAAAGTACAAGCGCAGGTGAACGTGATACGTGCACTGATCGCACGTGGCGTAGCGGGAATTGTGATGGTCGGACAGGATACTGAGACGCTGACGTTCGCCGAGTTGGCTGATTACTTGACGCGTCGCCAAATCGAGCCTGACAGTGAAAACGAGATGCCCGACTTTCTGCCGCCGTTCATAAGCGTCAACGAAGCGGGCGCAGAGAAGTTGTTTGCCGGCTCCGGAGTCACGTTGGCAGAAGCATTCGCCAAGTCGAAAGGCGAAGACTTCACGCCGATTGATCTGAAAGAGACGGCGACAATCACCGTGAAACTCAAGAAGGCTAAAGGCGTCGGCAATAATGTAGTCGGTCTGCTCGAGGGCTCTGATCCGAAATTGAAATCTGAAGCCCTCGTTTATTCAGCTCATTACGATGCGTACGGACTCTCCGCTGACAATCGCATTTACCACGGCGCTGCCGATAACGCACTCGGTGTCGCCGAGATGTTGGCGATCGCCGAAGTGATGTCGAAAGCGCAAAAACCGCGTCGCTCGATCATCTTTATCGCCGTGACGGGAGAGGAATACGGCGGTTACGGAACGGATTACTGGGTGAAGAACCCAACATGGAAGATCAAACAGGTCGCGGCCGATCTCAACCTCGACGGAATGGGCACGGAAGTCTATGGACCAGTCAAAGTGCTTGTAGGCTATGGTGCTGAGCATTCTTCACTCGGCGCTCTGTTAAATGAAGTCGCGGCGGCGAGCGGATTGAAAGTGATTCCGGATCCGATGCCGGAAGAGAAATCGTTCTATCGTTCCGATCACTACTTCTTTGTCAAGCGAGGGATTCCGGGAATCATGATTCTCGGCGCGCCTGACGGTGCGAAGGAAGCATGGATGGATCGACTGAAGAAGTGGGAGAAGACTGACTATCATCAACCGACGGATGTTGTGCGTCCGGATTGGGATTGGACTGGACCACGCACTGTCGCTGCGGTGATGCTGGTGATGGGGTTGAGAGCGGCGAACGATGAAGCGATGCCGGAGTGGTTGCCGTCGTCAGTGTTTAATCGCGAACGCGGAACCGATAAACCCGCGCCACCCGAACCGTAAAAGCAGTTTCACGCAAAGACGCAAAGTTTACGCTAAGCCGCAAAGATCCCTAGCTTTGCGTCCTTGAGTGAGCTTTGCGTCTTTGCGTGAAACCATCCCAAAAGGTTCATTCCGCACGCCAGCCTCACCTTTTCCTCCACTGCCCGCGCAAATCACAATATTGTCTTTACAGTTACTACGGCTTTTGCATGCAATCGTACTGAATCCTCAAAACAGTGCCTTTTTGCCCGGCATTGTTTGAAGGTGAGTCAGCGGTACGTATCATTTTCAGCCTGTCCCGACGACCGGGTCCCTCCCCGAAAGCACCCAGCCAAGCTGAAAACCGCGCGCTTGGCACAAAGTTTGACATGCAGGCCGAAGGTCTGGAGGAGGAGAAGAGATGAGAGCAATCAGAAAGACAATTTTTACTACTTTCCTTTTAGCGTTGGTGACGGCGGCGATGGCCGCTTCAGGCGTCGCTCAGTTCGGCACCAACGACTCAACAATTCGGGACGTCGTGCGACGGATTCAAACGCGCACCGACTCTCTACAGCGTGCAGTCCAGAATGCTGCAGATCGAAACAACTATCGCGTCGATGACCTCAACCGTTTGATCCTTGATTTCGAAAGTGCGCTGAATCAACTCGATCGGCGTCTTGGTTCTCGACGTACGGGTTCATCCGACGCCCAGGCAGTGTTGGACCGTGCTGCGCAGATCGATAATTTCTTTGCCGCCAATCGGCTCGGCTTTGGCTCACGGCGCGAGTGGCAGGCAATCCGTCCGGACGTCGAGCAGCTCGCGACTCTCTACAATCTCAACGTGCCGTGGAATTCTTCCACCGGTGTTTTCCCTGGCGGAGACCGAGACAACAATTACCAACTGAGCGATTTTCAGATGCGCCAGTTGATCGATCGTCTCAACATTCGGTCAGCGACGTTCAGTCGAAACCTGCGCAATGACCTGAATCGGAATTACAACGATCGAAATTCGGCCGATGAAGTTCGGCGACAGTTGAGCGACTTTGAGATGGCGTTGACGCAACTTCGCAATCGCGTGAACAGCCGGCAATCGAGTTCATCTGATGCTCGTAATGTTCTCGATCGCGCAGCGTTCCTGAACAACTACATCACCAATCGCCAGTTGTCCTATCAGACGGAAAACAGTTGGAGCCCAGTGCGGACGGATCTCGAGCAGCTCGCGAGTGCGTTCAACATCGCGTGGAACTGGTCCACTTCTCCGGGTGGCAACACTTATCCCAATACGGGCGGAGGATACGGCAACAGACGAGATTTGACGGGTACGTTCCAACTGAATTCGAGTCGCGGTGACGACGTGCGCCAGGCTGTCGATAATGCGACCAGAAACCTGTCGCTCGCCGAACGTCAGCGAGTTTATGACTCATTGCTGCGTCGCCTGGATCCGCCGCAGATGCTGGCGATCGATCGTCGCGGAAATTCAATAACGATTTCGTCGACTCGCGCGCCGCAGATCAACTTCGTCGCCGATGGTCGCGAGCAGGTTGAGACAACCAACGGTGGTCGCACCGTTCGTGTCCGCTCGACCTTGTCAGGCGACACATTGACGATTACTCGCACGGGCGAGCGTGCCAATGATTTCACGGTGACGTTCGATCCGCAGGCCGGTGGTCGTGAGCTGCTGGTAACGCGCACCCTTTATAGTGATCGCATCAGTCAGCCGGTCATCGTTAGGACTTACTACGACCGGACTTCCGACGTGGCGCAGTTGAATATCTACGACACAAATCGCGAAGGAGTCGCCGTTGGTGAACCGAATCCGACTGGAACTTTTATCGTTCCAAACGGAACCGAAATCGTTGCGGTGCTCAACAACGATCTGTCGACGCAGAGCGCTCGCGAAGGTGACCGCTTCACGATGACTGTTCGTTCACCGGGCCAGTATGACGGCGCAACGCTTGAAGGCACCGTGTCGAGCATCAACCGTGGTGGTCGAATTAGCGGTCGTTCCGAGATGACTCTCGACTTCGATACGATTCGTATGAGAGATGGCAGAAGCTATCGCTTCGCCGGCATTCTCGAAACGGTTCGTACGCCAACTGGTGATGTCGTTCGGGTGGACAACGAAGGTGCGGTTCGCGAAAGCGACCAGACCAACAAGACGGTCACTCGCACGGCGATCGGTACTGCAGTTGGCGCCATCATCGGTGCGATTGCGGGCGGCGGTAAAGGCGCGGCAATCGGTGCTGTGATTGGTGCGGGTGCTGGCGCCGGATCGGTATACGTTCAGGGTCGGAACGATGTTGATCTGACTGCTGGAACGGAGTTGACCGTGAGGTCGACTGGGCCAAGAGCCGGCTAGCCACAGAAAAACAGTAGCCACAAAGAGGCACATAAGGCACACAAGTTGTGCTTTGTGTGCCTCCATCACTTGATGGTGATTGACGCTGGTTGTGGCAGGTGTTCGACCGTCAGGGTGTACTGTTCGCCTGAGTGCACTGGCAGCTTGTCGGGAGTTTGGAAAAAGAGAAAGCCGTGCCGGCGCGAGTCGCCCGATGAAAGCGGCGTCTTCAAATCGATGGCGTAAGCGTTTATGTCACTCTCAAAAGTTTTGCGTGAGTGTGGGTTGTAGAGAAACACACCGTTCGCTTTCATGATTCGCGACGCTGCGCTCTTTGCCGACAGCAGTTTCCACTCGCGGTTTTGGCTGTCGCGCAAACGAAACCGCGCTTTCTTAATCTCAACAGGCACACCGCTCTGAAAATTCATATCCACACGTAACGCCAAAACGCCGCTGAGTGGCAGATTCGCTTCGAACAACTCCTGGGTCTGTTCGTCTGTGAGAAGCGGAGCCACGCGAATTGTCACACCACCGACATCCGCACGACGCATGTTGGATGGCAGTGGAGGCAGTTCGTTGACGGGCTTTACCTTGAATAATGAGCCCGTGCACGACGCCGCCATGAGGATGGTTGCGGCAAGCAGAAGGAGGAGTCGGGTCATGAGTGCAATTTAGCACACTGTCGTTGTTGGCGCCTCCTTGAAGTGCGCCACCTTGGTGGCGCTTTGGTATACCAAAGCGGTGACAAGTCACCGCACTCCAAAGAGGCGCTATGTTAATATCTTTCCAAAATCATGATTAGACCGTTCCGTGGGGTTCACCCGCAGATTCACCCGACCGCGTATGTCGAACCCAGTGCTCAGGTAATAGGCGACGTGCATCTCGGAGAAGAGGCCTCGATTTGGTGCAACTGCACGGTGCGTGGCGATATTCACTACATCCGCATCGGCGACCGCTCCAACGTTCAGGACAACTCTGTGCTGCACGTCCGGAATGGTTCTCATCCGACAATTCTCGAGGCCGAGGTAACGGTGGGCCATAGTGTTACGCTCCACGGCTGCTACGTCGAGCGCGGATGCCTGATCGGAATCGGATCTATCCTGTTGGACGACGTTCGCATCGGCACGATGTCGCTGGTAGCGGCCGGCTCACTCGTCAGTCCCGGCACGATCATCCCGCCGCGATCGCTCGTGATGGGATTTCCGGCAAAAGTGAAACGCGAACTGACCGACGAGGAAGTCGCCGGCCTGGAAGTGTTTTGGAAGAATTACGTCGAGTACACTCACGAGTATCGAAACGAGATGCAGTAAAGAATAAAACGGAAAAGGATTCCTAAATGAAACGTTGGCTAATGCTTGGCTTAATTACTTTGTGCGCGTGCGTGCCTGCGTTCGCACAAAATGACGACAATCCATTTCTTCTCAAAAAGGGAGACAATGAATGGGGTTTTTGGGCTGGAGTATCGCCCAAGGCCACCACAGTCTTTGGCGGTTTGCATGAAGACGAAGCTGATGATCGAAAGTTTTTTATCGCAGCACTCCGTTATGGTCGGACGATAGCTGCGAACGACAGTCTTGCATTGCAGTACACACTCGATGTTGTGCCGGTTGCAGTAGCAACGGGAACTATCGTTTCGCGTACGACGACACCGGCCGGCGACGTCTTTCAACGTGAAACTGCGTACGGTGCCGGATTCACGCCGCTTGGTCTGCAACTCGATTTTGCAAACGGCAGCAAAGTGCATCCCTTCGTTCACGTCAACGGCGGTTTCCTTTACTTCAACAAGTCGGTGCCGATTGAGGATGCGGGCCGCTTTGCGTGGGTTGGTGAAGCCGGTGGCGGTGTGCGTATCTTTACAGCCGAGCGACGCGCTGTGACTCTCGGTGTCAGGTTTCATCACATCTCAAACGGCGATCGGCAGGGTTCCAATCGCGGCTTGAATCAGTTTGTGATCTACGCAGGATTTTCCGTTTTCAAGTAATGCCGTCAGCAAAGACACAACCTGCGCGCGGCATGCGCGACTTTCTCCCCGAAGACGTTCGCAAACGCGATTACGTCATCGGTGTGATCAAAGATGTATATAGCCGCTATGGGTTTGAGCCACTCGAGACGCCCGCTGTCGAGAATATCGAAACGCTGATGGGTAAGTATGGCGAAGAAGGGAATCAGCTCATCTTCAAAATACTCAAGCGCGGCGTTCACGAAGCTACGGGCGAAGCGGATCTGGCGTTGCGTTATGACCTGACAGTTCCGCTTGCGCGCGTCGTGGCGGAGTATCGCGACAAGCTGCCAAAGTTTTTCAAGCGTTATCAGATTCAGCCTGTCTGGCGTGCAGACCGGCCTGCACGCGGACGCTTTCGTGAGTTTTACCAGTGCGACGTCGATGTGCTTGGGTCGCAGTCGATGATCGTCGAAGCGGAGATTTGTGCAGCGGCTAGTGAAGTTTTGGTGAAGCTTGGTTTCAATGACTTTTGTTTGCGACTCAACCACCGCAAAGTTTTGACAGGGATTCTTGGAATCGCAGGCGTCGCGTTGGACAAGCACGAGGCGGCGCTCATCGCGTTGGACAAGCTGGACAAGATCGGCAGTGACGGCGTCAAAAAGGAATTTGCCGCGCGCGAGATCGACGAATCTGCAGGCGATCAATTGCTGAGGTTCTTTTCTGATCTGAGTTCGCTCGAACACGCGGCGGAGATTGCGGCCGAAGACAATGCTCAGGAGGCATTCAGTAAGGCTGTGCTTGGTCGCATCGTGGAGTTTGTGAAAGACAATGAACACGGTGCGAGAGGTGTCGATGAGTTGCAGTCGATATTGGAATTCGCGGATGCGATGGGTATTGCGAAGCGTATCAAGATCGATCCCAGTCTCGCTCGTGGCCTGTCGTATTACACAGGGGCGATCATGGAGATCAGTGTGAAGGATCTCGCGGGCAGTCTCGGTGGTGGCGGGCGTTATGACAACCTGGTCGGAATGTTTTTGGGCCAGGAGGTTCCGGCGTGTGGGTTCTCTCTGGGTCTGGAACGCATTCTTGTTGTGATGAACGAACGCAACATGTTTCCAGCGTGGCTGGATTCGTCACCGGCCGAGGTGATGGTCACGATCTGGAATAAAGAGAGTGTGACGGAGTCTATAAAATTGGCGCAGGATCTCCGCGCCGCGGGCTTGCGTGTTGATCTGTATCCGGAGGCAGACAAGCTCGGCAAGCAGTTCAAATACGCGTCGTCGCTGCGAATTCCGTTTGTGGCAGTCCTCGGGGAAGACGAACAAGCCCAGGGCCTGGTCGCGCTCAAGGACATGCAGAGTGGCGAACAGCGAGCCGTGACGCGTGCTGATGTGGCGCAGCTCGTGAAGGAATTAATTCCGAAGCGCCAAAGGCAGGCAGGATAGTGACCACCAGCGCCGAAGGCGCGAAATATGATAGCCAGGGGCAAGCGCGAGCGAAGCGAGCGCGTCGCCCCTGGTTAAGTTTCCAAAGTGAGGTTGAGGCCTGAAAGGCCGAAATAAACGAGCGCTGTATTACGCCCCTTCAGGGCTCATCGAGCATTTTTATTAGTTACCAGGAGCGACGCGCTCGCTTCGCTGGCGCTTGCCCCTGGCTATCATATTTCGCGCCGTTGGCGCTTTCATTCTGGCGCCGTCCGCGCCTTTGGCGCTTTGATTTAGGAAGTTGATATGACAAGTGAAGCTATCGTTCAGAACTATTTCGAAGACGCACTCAAAGCGTTTCGTGCCTACAAGAAGCTCGCCGAGAAGGCGATTGCGCAATTGCAAGACGAAGAGTTTTTTGTAACTCTCGACGAGGAATCAAACAGCGTCGCCGTGATCATGAAACACATGGCTGGCAACATGCTCTCGCGCTGGACCGACTTCCTGACGTCTGACGGCGAAAAGCCGAATCGCAATCGCGACATGGAGTTTGTAATCGAATCACAGACCAAGAAAGAGGACGTGATTGCTTACTGGGAGCGCGGCTGGACATGTGTTTTTGACGCCCTCGAGCCATTGCAACCGGAAGATCTGGGCAAGGTCGTATTGATTCGTGGTGAAGAGCACACGGTCGTTCAGGCCATGAATCGTCAACTGATGCACTATGCTTATCACATCGGTCAGATCGTCTTTCTCGCGAAGCACTACCGCTCAGCTGAATGGAACTCGTTGAGTATTCCGCGTAATCGTTCCGCGGAGTTCAATGCGTTTCTCAGTGCGCAGCCTACAGCGCCCGCCGATCGCGAAAAACAGTTTGATGTCGCCGCAAACTTCTCAAAAGACCAGAAATGAACGCGCAAATCCATCACGTCAATGTCACTGTGCCGAAGTCGCTCGAGGACGCAGCGAAAAATTTTTATGGCGTCATAATGGGATTGCAGGAAGTTCCGAAGCCTGAAAGCTCGCGCGGACGCGGTGGGGCGTGGTATCAATTAGGTCCGCTGCAGCTTCACCTCTCGATCGAAGATCCTTTGGGCGAGAATTGCATCAGCAAGCGACACGTCTGTTACACCGTCGCGAATCTTGCCGAAGCTGAAGAAAGATTTCGAAGCGCGGGAGTGGAGATTCTGCCAGACGATCAACCGACTCCAGGCTGGTCGCGCTTTTACGTTCGCGATCCCGGCGGAAATCGTTTAGAAATTGCTCAGGCTGTTTAGCCACAGATTAAACGGATTACACGGATAAATGTTGGATAATCTTGGAAACTTAGAGCGCACGCATTCCTGCGGAGACCTGCGTCCCAGCGACATCGGGAAGCAGGTGGTACTGATGGGTTGGGTCGCGAAACGTCGCGACTTTGGTGAACTAACCTTCGTCGATCTGCGCGATCGCGCGGGTATTACTCAGGTTGTTTTCAACGCTGAAGATTCGGCTGAAGCACACGCGAAAGCAAAAGAACTGCGCAGCGAATATGTGATCGCGGTGAAGGGCGAAGTTGTCGCTCGTGCGGAAAATACACGCAACCCGAAACTCGCAACCGGCGAGGTTGAAGTTCACGCGCGTGAGTTGTTAACGCTTAACGACGCGCGTACTCCGCCGTTTCAACTGGACGCCAGTGCCGAGGGACTTGCAAGCGAAGACCTGCGTCTCAAATATCGTTATCTCGATCTGCGGCGACCTCAGTTGCAGGCAAACCTCTTTCTGCGTCATCGCGTTCTCAACGAAATTCGTCGTTACATGACCGAGCAGGGGTTCAACGAGATCGAGACGCCGATCCTGATCAAGTCGACTCCCGAGGGTGCGCGTGACTACATCGTTCCTTCTCGTATTTTCCCGGGAAAGTTCTTCGCCTTGCCACAGTCGCCACAGCTCTTCAAGCAGTTGTGCATGATAGGCGGCGTGGATAAGTACTTTCAGATCGCACACTGTTTTCGCGACGAAGATCTGCGCGCCGATCGCCAGCCGGAGTTTACACAGCTCGACGTTGAGATGAGCTTTGCGACACTCGATCAGGTCTACACCCTGATCGAAGGTCTCTTCGCGTCTGTTTTCAAACTCATCAACGTTGAATTGAAAACGCCGTTTCCCCGCTTCACGTTTGCAGAGGTGATGAACCGATTTGGATCTGACAAACCTGACCTGCGTATCAACGGACTCGAGTTGCAGGATCTTGCTCAGCCTGTCGAAGGCACTGAGTTTCCGCCTTTCGCTTCGGCGTTGTCATCTGGCGGCCAGGTTAAAGGCTTGGTTGTTCCCGGTGGCGCGACTCTCTCGCGCAAGGTGCTCGACGACTTGCAGGAGTATGCAAAGCGTTATGGCGCGGGTGCCCTCGCGTGGATCAAGTTGGGCGACGAGCTTTCGTCTTCGCTGTTAAAGGCGCTCGGCGCTGAAGTCGTGACGCGAATCGCGGATATTGCCGGCGCAAAGAGAGGCGACGCTGTTCTAATCGTTTCGGGCAAACCAAAAGTAGTTGCAGCAAGCCTCGGCGCTCTTAGAAACGAGGTTGCGCGACGCGAGAACATGATCCCCGCGAACGTCTACGCGCCGCTCTGGGTGACTGACTTCCCGATGTTTGAGTATCACGAAGAAGACGGTCGCTACTATTCGATGCACCATCCATTCACGTCACCAGTGGACGAAGATCTCGAGCTGTTGCAGCGCGCAGTCGAAAATGACGAAACGAATTTGTTGGGACAGATTCGCACCAAAGCTTACGATCCCGTAATCAACGGCGTGGAGATGGCGAGCGGATCGATTCGTATTCACCGCCGCGACGTGCAACGTCTTGTCTTCAAAGCATTGGGTATGTCGACCGAAGAAGCGCGCGAGCGATTTGGATTCTTTCTCGATGCACTCGAATACGGGACACCGCCTCACGGCGGCATCGCGCCTGGCATCGATCGACTGATGATGGTTCTCGCCGGGACGGACAACATGCGCGACGTAATCGCGTTTCCGAAGACGGCATCAGCAGCAGACCTGATGATTGATGCACCCGGAGCAGTAGATCCAAAACAGTTACAAGAGTTGCACCTGAGAGTCGTCGAAGATTGACCACACCGCTGATTCAACTCCGTCGTGAACATGTGGACGCCATGATCGCCCACGCTCGCGAGACGGCACCGGAGGAATGTTGCGGTTTAATCGGCGGAATCTCTGAAACGCAGGCGCTCACTCTGTATCGTCTTCGCAACGTCACACCGAATCCCGAGTCAGGCTACGAAGCGGCGCCTGAAGATCTGTTCTCCGCGCAGCGGCAAATGCGCGAACGCGGTGAGGAGCTGCTGGCGATCTACCACTCGCATCCGCGCGCAGCCGATCCCAGTCCTTCCGAAACGGACGTGCGGCTCGCGTATTATCCATCCGCCACATACCTGATTATCGGTCTCGGTGGTCTAAACGCCGTGATTAAAGCGTTTTTGATTTCTGAACGAGAGCAGCGCTGGCAAGAGGTTGAGTATGAGATCGCAGACTAGTAAAATTAGCCACGAAGAGGCACAAAAAGCACAAAAGAAAATGCACCAAACAAAGCCTCGCGGTTAATCGTTTTAGTGATTTGTGCCTTTTGAGAAGGTGATGGAGACGAAGAAGAACAAATACGACACTAACCCGCTTGATCCGGATGTTGAACGGAAAGCGGAGGAGGTTTGGGGTGAGCACGGAGGATCGAATCCGACCCAGCAAGTAGGCGGAGGCGCGACGCGGGAAGTCGGAAATCCTCCTAACGAGCAAGCGCGACAGAACGTCTACTCAGAAGCGCCTACGCGTCATTTCGACAATCCTCCGCTCGAAGCTCCGTACCAGTCAGTGTTTGCGCCCCCACCAACTTATGCGCCTCCGGCCCAATATCAGTCGAGACAAACAGTCTATCAGGCCCGAGCGAGCGCCCCTCCGAATCCAAGATCGGTTGCGGGTATTGGAGTCCCGGAGCGTTGGGCCACGACGTTTGCTTACACTCCGGGTTACATCGGATTGGTCGTATCGCTGCTCGAGTTGTTTCTCGTCCCACGCAAAGAAGCCAAAGTTCGCTTTCACGCCGCTCAGGCTGTAGCTTTACACATTGCCTTCCTGATCATTCAAACGCTCTTTACTGTGATTAGCACCTTCAGCGGTAGTTCCGTAGGCGGCTCACTTTTCAAAGTCGGAGCGTTTATCTTTCTGCTTATCTCAATGCTCCGCGTTTGGAGGGGCGAACCGCATCGCATCGCCGCGCTCCATGAGCCTGCGCAGTGGTTTAACGAACACATCGAACCCCGCAATCGAGGCTAGGCCCCGGCCATCTGGCACTTTCATTGCATTATTCACCGGTAAGGTCGGTCGGGCGCAGTTTATGCGATATTCACGAAGTGAAACCGATCTTTGGCAGGTCTTTGTGCGTTTCGTTTTGGTGCATGACTCACGAAATGGGCTATGAAATGCAGTATGCTGTTAGCGGTGGAGGTAATAAATCGATGTTAAAACGACAAGCCTTGATTGCCTGGATAGCGCTGGTCGCGATCACCGTCATGCCGTTCTCGGCACTGGCACAGGCGACGCAAATCAAGTATCACAGCAACAAATATAGTGTTCAGGACGACATTAAACTCGGCCGCCAGGCTGCGCAGGAAGCTGAAAGCCAGTTTCCGTTACTTCGCGATGAAACAGTGCGAAGTTATGTCGAGAATGTCGGACGCCGGCTGGTTTCCAGTATCCCTTCTGAATTTCAACATTCGGAATTTCAGTACTACTTCAAAGTGGTAAACGCGAGAGACATCAATGCCTTCGCGCTTCCCGGTGGTCCAATGTACGTCAACCGAGGAATGATCGAAGCGGCACGTAGTGAGGGTGAAATGGCGGGTGTGATGGCCCACGAGATCAGTCACGTCGCGTTGCGTCATGGAACTGCCCAGGCCACGAAGGGTCAGAAGTACAGCATACTCGGCGGCATCGCCGGAATTGCCGGAACGATTCTGGGTGGACCAGGTGTGGGCCAACTGGCCCAGGCGCCGTTTGCGGTCTACCTGTTGAAGTTCAGTCGTGAATATGAAACCGAGGCAGACATTCTTGGGTCGCACATCATGGCCAATGCCGGTTACGATCCTCGTGACCTAGCGAACATGTTCCGCACGATTGAGGCGCAGGGCGGTGGTGGCGGTGGTTTCTTGAGCGATCACCCGAGCCCGAACGATCGTTATGCACGAATCAACAGGGAAGCGCAGTATCTGCGCGTTAGTCCCTCAGGTAACGACTCGCGTGAGTTTGCGCGTATTCAGGAGCGTTTGCGCGGGTACGGTGGCGCGCCGTCGATGGCGGAGATAGCTCGTAGCGGGCAGCGTTATCCAACTGGTGAACAAACTGGCAACTATCCGACGAACAGCAATCCGCCGAGCGGACGCGTTGCGTATCCGTCGTCGCGTTACCAGAGCTATAACATCTTCAACGGCGGTGTGCAGGTAAATGTGCCGAGCAACTGGCGCCAGGTTAATGATAATAATTCAGTTTGGTTTGTGCCGGATGGTGCTTATGGTTCGGTTAATGGCCAGGCTGTTTACACACACGGTGCGAGTTTCGGTGTCGCGCAGACGAATAATCGAAATCTGCAAAGCGCAACACAGGAGTTTATTAATAGCCTCGCGCAGGGAAGTAATAACCTGCGTATGAATGGTGGTTATCAACGAACGACTCTTTCGGGACGCTCGGCACTCTTCACGACGCTTAGCAACGTGAACGAAGCGACTGGTCGACCGGAGAATGTGCGCGTGATCACGACGCAGCTACGCAACGGGCAATTGTTCTACATGATTGCCGTCGCGCCGCAGAGTGAACGCGGATATGAGAATGCGTTTCAGCAGATCCTGCAATCAATCAGGATCAACGATTAGTGCAAGACTGTGAAAATAGGTCCTATAAGTCCTATAGGACCTATTTCTTCTTCGCTTCCTGCCACAACTCTTCCAACTCCTCGATCGATGTTTGATCAAACGCCTGCCCCCGTGTGTGTAGTGCGTTCTCGATATATTCAAACCGTTTCCTGAACTTTCGGTTCGTTAGCTTCAGCGCCGCTTCCGGTTCGACCTGCATGTGTCTCGCGATATTGGTCGCCGCAAACAGCAGATCGCCCATCTCTTCACGAACGCGAGCGTGATTTGCTTCGTCTTTGAGTGCTGAATGATCCTTGATTGCCACGCGCAGTTCTTCGATCTCTTCCTGCAGCTTGTCAAAGATGTCGTCGACAGACTTCCAGTCAAAGCCAACGCGTGCAGCTTTAGTAGACAACTGATGTGCTTCCATTAACGCCGGTGCTTTGGACGAGACGCCGGTGAGCAGTGAAGAATTTGTCTCTGCGTTTTTTCCCGCCGCGCGACGCTCTTCAGCCTTCATCGTCTCCCAGTTCAGTAACACAGTCGCAGCATCTTCGGCAGTTACGTCTGCAAACACGTGCGGATGCCGGCGCACCATCTTGTCGTGAATCGCAGTGGTGACGTCGTCGATTGTGAATTCACCGCGTTCCTTCGCGACCTGTGCATAGAAAACTATTTGAAACAGCAGGTCACCGAGCTCGTCGCAGAGTTCGCGCGGCCGGCCTTCGCGCGCATCCTCGACGGCTTCAAACGCCTCATACGCCTCTTCGAGCAGCATCGGTGCGAGCGTGGCGTAAGTCTGTTCGCGGTCCCATGGACATCCATTTGGCGAGCGCAGGCGATCCATGAGGGCAATCAAATCATTGAATGTAGCAGGCATGCGGCTAGTCTAAAGTGCCCGCGAAAGAACCACAAAGGCGGCAACAAAAAAGTGCCGTTTTCGCGTTTTCGCGGCCTTGGGGCTTTGTGGTTTAATAAAGCCATGCAAGAGGACCAACCCAATTTCAAAGTTACTGATCGGCGTCTTTTCAATGCTGACGGAAGTCCACGAGATCTGCCTCCTGAAGAGAAGCCAGAGCCCAAAGTAGCCGCGACACAGGAAGCCGCAGCCGCACCTGCTCCAGCGCCCGAAACCCCGACACCTGAACCGGAAGTCCCGCCCGCTACGGCCGAAGCGGCGCCCGAAGAGGAGTTTTCAGAAGAAGACCTGGCGGACGCGCGCGATCCGGCGAGCTTTGTAAGCTTTGTGATGTCGATCGCTTCGAATGCAGCGTCAGCATTAGGAATGATGGAGCATCCGGTAACGCACCAGCGGGAGGTCGACGTCGAACTCGGCAAGCACTGGATCGACATTCTGGGAATGCTGCAGAAAAAGACCGAAGGTAATTTGACGCCTCAGGAAAGGCGAATGCTTGAAGGACTGCTGGCCGATCTGCGGATGCAGTACGTGTCCCTCGTCAACGCGCCTCAGCAAGGGCGAAGATTTACCGGCAGCGATATCACTGGTGGAAGATGAAGCTCACCTTTTTAGGTACGGGAACTTCCACCGGAGTGCCGTCGATCGGTTGTGAATGTGAGACCTGCGTTTCAGACGATCCTCGCGACAAGCGTCTGAGAGTTTCAATCATCATTGAACAAGCCGGAAGAACTGTGCTCGTTGATACGTCTGCAGACTTCCGCCAGCAAGCTCTGCGGTTCGGACTGAAACAGCTCGATGCTGTACTGATCACCCACTGTCACGCCGATCATATTTTTGGTCTCGACGACATCCGGCCGTTGAACTTTCGTTTTGGCGCGCTTGGGGTTTACGCCAACGAACGTGCCTGGGTCGATATCAAACGCATCTTCAAGTACATCTTTGAGCCGTCGCATTTTGGTGGCGGTCTGCCGGAAGTGATTCCGAATGTCGTAACGCCTGGTGCGAGTTTTTGCGTCGGAAAAAATTTGGAGATCACGCCACTCGAAGTCATTCATGGTCGTTTGCCCGTGATGGCGTATCGCTTCAACGACTTTGCTTACCTGACGGATCTCAGCGAGATTCCGCCCGTGACAGTCGACGCCTTGCAAGGGTTAGACGTGCTCGTGCTTGATTGCCTGCGCTTTAGAGAACACCCGACACACTTGTGGGTTGATAAAGCGCTCGCGTATGTCGATCAGTTGAAGCCGCGCAGGACTTTCTTTACTCATATCGCCCACGACATCAAGCATGCGCGCGACTCGGCCAGACTGCCGGCAGGAGTTGAGTTTGCTTACGATGGATTGGTAGTCGAGAATATTTCAAACTGACCAGATTTTCCCATGCGCCTCTTTCACGGAACTGACAACGCTGGAATTCATCGACCGACGGTGCTCACGCTTGGTGTGTTTGATGGTCTGCATCTCGGACACCAGTTGATCATGCAGACTGTGGTTGAGCGCGCGCGTGCGACGGGCTCAGTGCCGACTGTTATCACGTTCGATCCACATCCGCGGGCTGTTCTGCATCCTGAATCAGCGCCTCCGTTGTTGCAAACCTTCGATCAGAAGATCGAAGCGTTTGGCGTGCTCGGTATCGAGCAGACGATCGTGGTGCGTTTCACGAAAGAGTTTTCATCAATTCGCGCTGCGGATTTTCTCAGCGATGTCATTGTCGATCGGTTGCACGCGAAAGAGGTCTATCTCGGAAAGGGTTTCGCGTTTGGCCACGAGCGCGAGGGAAATATCGATTTGCTCAAAAGTGTCGGCGCTGAACTCGGCTTCATTGCCGGTGAAGTGCCGGAAGTCAGACTGCGTGGCGCGCGCGTGAGCTCGAGCAAGATTCGCGGGCTGCTTGCTGCCGGCCAGGTGAACCTTGCCAGACGCATGTTGGGCCGTCCTTATGGCGTTGAGGGACGCGTCGAGCGCGGCGCGGAAAGGGGCCATAAACTCGGTTTTCCGACGGCCAACCTCCACCCACACAACCGCGTCATACCCCGGAATGGCGTGTACGTCACGGGCACATTGATCGACGGTCAATGGCGACGCAGCGTGACGAATGTGGGGCTGAGACCAACGTTTGGGGATGCGGTGGAACCTTCGGTCGAGACCTTCGTACTGAACTGGGACGGCGACCTTTATGGCGATGTTGTGCGTGTTCGTTTCCTGTATCGCCTGAGAGACGAACGAAAGTTTAATTCGCTTGACGAGTTGAAAAGACAGATTACGAGAGACGTGGAACGTGCCAACAATTATTTCGAACGAGCAGGCACGAAGCACATGCTCTCACTGATATAGCGTGGCTTTACTTCAAGAAGACTTTTATAAAATGGCTTCAAATCAGGCATTAGTAAAAAGAACTCCGACGAACGGAAATGGAAATGGTCTGGCTGTCAGCACCTCTCTGCCGCCAAAGCAGACGGCGCAGGTGCGCCCGTTAACAGAAGAGCTGGTTGACGAGATCTTAAAAGGAAGAGACGTTCGCGGCTGGCTGCGTGCTGCAAAGGTCGCGCACATACTGGGCCTCTTCTCGCTTTACCTCTTCCTCGACACTTACGACGTAAGAGCGGATTTCAATCGCCGGACCGTGGCTCGCTTGCGAGATCTCGCGCGCAACAAAGGCCGGCGTGCTCGCCTCAAAGCGTGGTTCAACGAACAACTCTACACAGCCCTCGACCGCTTCATCCGTGTGTTGCGTTACGTCGTGTTTCGCGGTGCGGAAGGATCGTCGAGGAAACAAGTACGGCTCCAGAAGCAGGCAGTTTGGTTGCGCGAGTCGTTGATTGGACTTGGTCCAACGTTCATCAAGATCGGTCAGGCACTCGGCACGCGTGCCGACCTGTTGCCACTCGAGTATGTGAAGGAACTGGCGACATTGCAGGACCAGGTGCCGGCATTCTCAACTGCAGAAGCGTTCGCGATCATCGAGTCGGCACTCGGTCGTAGTTTGCACGAGAGCTACGTTGAGATCGACAGCGAACCGATTGCGGCTGCGTCGCTCGGACAGGTCTATCGCGCACGACTCCATTCGGGGCAGGAAGTTGCCGTTAAGGTTCAGCGCCCGAATCTGGAGACGACGATTGCCTTCGACGTGGCGATTCTCTTTCGTTTGGTGAAGCTCACCAATCGTTTCTTTCCGAAAGCGAATGAAAACGCTGACTGGGAAGGAATGCTCCACGAGTTTCACTCCACCATCTTTGAAGAGATGGATTACGTGAAAGAGGGACGCAACGCCGACAGGTTCCGTTACAACTTTCGCACGTGGCGCGCGATTCGTGTTCCGAAGATTTATTGGTCACACACAAACACGCGCGTGCTAACACTCGATTTCATTCGCGGCACGAAGGTGGTCGACCTTGATGGCTTGCGCGCGCAGCGAATCTCGCCAGTTAAAGTCAATCGTTTGCTGATTCGCTGTTATCTCAAGCAACTGCTTGAAGATGGTTTCTTTCATGCTGATCCGCATCCGGGAAATCTGCTCGTGATGGATAGCGGTCATCTGGCGTTCTTCGATTTCGGGATGGTCGGACGCATCGACCCGAAACTGCA
Organism: Pyrinomonadaceae bacterium; assembly: GCA_036006625.1. Classification (GTDB taxonomy): domain Bacteria; phylum Acidobacteriota; class Blastocatellia; order Pyrinomonadales; family Pyrinomonadaceae; genus PSRF01. The sequence goes on from DASYPN010000018.1 coordinate 21,812, forward strand.
GACACAGATGATCGATGCGTTCTTCCACGTCGTGAGTCGTGATGTGAAGGGTTTGGGTCAGGACATCATCAATCTAAACTTCCTGAAACCGGGAGTCGATCCGGAAACGGTGCGACCGGTGGTGGAGAGTCTCTTCACGCACTATCTGAATCTCAAACTTGGCGAAGTGAACTTCAAGGAATTGACTTACGATCTCGCCGAGGTGATTTACGAGTATCCGTTCCGTTTACCTTCGAACTTTACTTACATCATGCGAGCGCTGATGACTCTTGAAGGCATTGGCGTGGTGACGGATCCCGGCTTCAGTTTCTTCGAAACCGCGAAACCGTTTGCGAAGGAGTTTATGCTCCGGCGCGAAGGGCGTTTGTTCCGCAAGTTGATCTTCGACAAGCTGACCGGCCGCGAGAATGGCGATGGTCGCATTGCCTGGTCGAGGGTCTGGAAGCTGACGAAGATGGCCGCGCAGATGTATTTCGAAAAATAACAATAGGTCCTTATAGGACCTATTTCACGTAAGACGCCAACACCAGAGTTACACCAAGCACGAAGAGGAACAACGCAATCAGGCCGATTGATTTTGTCATCGGCGCGAGAAATTATTCGACTTCGTGCAAGAAGCAATGGAGAATTCTTGTCTTTTCTGTGGCAAAGAAAAAGGGCGCCGCCTAGGAAGCGCCCTTTGAGAAATCCGACTCAGCTTACCTGGTCGGAGCTTTTTCCCCGTTTGGACCGGGGATGTTGAGCCGATCGCGAAACAGGTTCATTAGTAGCAACGTACCGATGCCACCACCGGCGCCTTCACTGCCGGAGCCGGTCGCCATGACATCCGGCGTGATGCGGACACCCTTCTCGCCAATGACCTTCAAGGTTTCAACCAGCGCGACGCCCTGCGCACCAAGCGCGTTGACCTGTTCCTTATAAGCGACGCCCTGAGCCTCACCCATCAAGCGAACTTTCTCAGCTTCGGCGCGACCCGTCTGCTGAATGTAGTGAGCCTCGCCCTCGCCTTCGGCTTTACGCTGCTCGGCGCGTTTGCTCGCGATCTCGACACCAACAGTCGCAGCCATGAGATCCTTCTGGTTGTCGGCATGCGCTTTGGTCTTCTCGAGTTGAATGCGTTTCTCTTCCGCCTCGCGTTGAGCGTTGTACATGTTCTGACGCTGCTCTGCGAGAATCTTCTCGGTCTGAGTTTTCATCAACTCTTCCGGCAGATGAATGTGACAGATGAGTACGTTCACCACGTCGACGTGGTACTTGAGCAAGTGGGCTCGCACGCGAGCCTCTGCGCGTTCCTGCTCCTCGTGTCGATTTTGCAGGTACGCCATCGCCGACGATTCCGAAGCCTGGTTACGGAAGATCGAGTCAATCAGCGGATGCATCACGTTTTGAATCAAACGTTCGATGCCGCCAATCTTTGCCACCATGAACGGGGCGTCTTCAGGCTTCACACGAAACACGACGCGTACTTCCAGCTGCATCGTGAAACCGTCTTTGGAAATCACTTCGAACGGATTGAACGTGTTCGTGACTTCGCCTGCCGTCCACTCGACAGTTTGATTCGTCGTCGGAATAATGATTGGCGAAACAGCAAGAGTGTTTACGTAGTAACGGCCCGGGCCGACCACGCTTTCCTGAATGCCTCGATAACCTTCAGGCACCACGTATGCTTCGTGAGCCCCCTCATCCAAACGACGATCTGCGGGATCGCCGCTCATTAGCTCAGCCTTAATCTCGTCGATTGTTTTGTCGTCATCAATCTTATCCAGACGGACGGCGGATTCCTGTGCCTGTTCCTGTTCTTCACGCTCCATCCGTTTGCGGACCTTCGCTGCCATCTCTCGACGAACTTCGTCAGACGGATCCTTGCCAACGTTGGAAACCACTACTGCGACTTCACCCGGCTTTACTTCCTTGGCTGTTTCGGGAATGACTTTGAACAGCAGCGGATTTACGTAATAGGTGCCGGGCAGCAGGATGTCTTTTTGCGGTCCACGCTGGCCACCCTTGCCGATGAATTCATGTCCATCCTGAAAATTGTCGTGACCAGCGAACGACTCGGCAACGTAGTCACGCGGATTGAGCGGAGCGCCGTCCAACGCTTCGACGAGACCAATCTGGTTCTCGTTGATGACAGTCGCATCAAACAGACGCACATTGAAGAGACCTGGTTTGGATTCATTCGTTCCTTCAAGCGCTCCTGATTGCGTCAGGATGCGATAGACACCCGGCGTAAGGATGTCGACCTGCGGTCCCTTTTGTCCGCCCGAGGCGATGAACTGTTCGGCATCCTGAAAGTTGCGATGGTCCACGATCGCTTTGCCAAGCAGGCGGCCCGGATCGAGTGGATCGCCGTCGGCGGCCGTAATTACGCCGACTTTGCCCTGAGGCACGAGGGTGGCTTTCGCAATCGAAACGCGAAACAGGTACGGATGTATCGGCCACAAACCTGGAGGCAGCGTTCGTAACTGAATGCCTTTCACTCCGCCGCGTTTGATAAACGCGATTGGGTCCTGGAAGTTGTTGTGGGCATTCTGTGCCCGGTCGGGGGCGAAGATACGACCTGGAGGCATGGGCTCGCCGTCGACGGCTTCGATAATCCCCATTTCATCCGCACCAATCTCAATCAAAGGCACCTTCCGTACGACTTTCTCGAAGGGAAACTTGATCAAATGCAAGCCGGGCTTTAGCACGTCAGCTTGAATTCCAACTTCTCCTTCAGTAGCAACCACTCTTCCCGGTGGCATTTTTGCACCCAGGTATCTTCGTTCCTTGATTGCAATTTCGCGTGCGCCGACGTTGACGAAGATTCGGTTCACGACGATGAGGAAGACAATCAAAAGAACAAACGCTCCGACGAGCAAGGGTAACACCGTTGCGATATCAAGATTTTGCATTGCTTTTAGTCTCTTTCAATCAACTGCACGCAGTTGATAGTTACATTGTTGGTTCGAGTTCACGCTTTGCAGTTGCGAGAGTGCGCTTCAAAACAAAGCCGGCGCCGGAACTGCGCGTGTTCGACGAAAGTACCCAGAATTCGCCATTAATGAGCGACTGAAGCTCCACTGCTGAGACTTCCGGGAGTTTGCCGTTGCGCCATGAACTAAGCGCAAGTTCGACTGCTTGCCGGAATGTCTCCGCATCGTCTGAAAGTGCGGCGAGGTGAAGCATCTTTGCTGTTGAAGTTTTGTCGGGAGAGTCTTTCCAGTAGTCGATTGATCTTTGGGCCAGTGCTTTGCTTACTGGAAGTTCATTTCTTGTTACATGCGAAACCAGTGAAAGTAGTTTTGGCTCTGAATCGATCTGCGCGATGAAGAGATTCAGAACTTCTTCATAAAGAGCTGAGTCGTTGAGCGCGTGTGCCTGTGCAAGCGCCGTCCTGTCACCTTTGGTGGCACTCTCGATCACAGCCTTCTTTGGATCTTCAGTCGGGCTCGGCAACTCAGCAGGCTTGAAGTCGGAAAACAGGCCCGCGGGCTGCGGCGGTAACGGTAAATCAATCGGTTGCGATGTGTTCGCAGCTTTCTGCCAAAAGAAGATGGCGATTGCGATTAAACCGAAAACAAAAACCGAAGTAATTAGAAGGGTGACCATCGCGGTCCGGCAAGGCTACTGAAGTGCTATTGAGCGCGTGCCGAGTAATTCAGTTATACGCCTGTCCGTATTAAAAGTTCAAGGATCTCATGCCCGGTTCCAACCGAGGGCGGCCACGGAGGGCCGCCCCTACAGTACGTTCGACCGCACCTAATAATCTTCGCTGCTCGGGCGTTGCGGAGCGTACTGTAGGGGCGGCCCTCCGTGGCCGCCCTCGGTTGAACTAGCCTATTTGGAAGCTAAAGCGTTGAAGAACAATGGGTAAGTTGCCAGCGATTGAGCGCGGTACTGCGGCCGGAAGCCGAACAGAATCACGCGGCCTTTTCCAATCGTCACTTCT
>DASYPN010000019.1:0-16963 GCA_036006625.1 Pyrinomonadaceae bacterium
CCCTGATAGCTGCCGCCCATCACATACTTCGGTTTATCCGGATCAAACGCCAGGAACGCGCTCTCGCCGCCCGCGGAGTACGTCCAACTCGAAGTGCCAATCCCCCCGCTTCCCAACTCGCGACTGGCGATCGAGACAGACGTGTTGTCCTGCTGCCCGCCATAGATGCGATACGGAAACTGATTGTCAACATTGATACGGTAAAACTGGGCGGTCGGCATGTTGCTCTGCGCGCTAAAACTCTTGCCGCCGTTGAAAGTTATCGATGAGCCGCCGTCGTTCGAGATGATGAAGTTGTTTGGATCGTTTGGATTGATCCAGAGATCGTGAAAGTCGCCGTGCGTGCCGGAGAGTGATTCCCACGTCTTGCCCGCATCGGTCGAGCGGAGGGCAGGAGCACTCAGAACGTAGATCGTGTCCTCGTTCTTGGGATCGATAAACAGTTCGATGTAATACCACGCGCGCTGAACGAGGCGATGATCGTTCGTGATGCGGCTCCACTTCTTGCCGCCGTTCTCTGAAACAAAGAGTCCACCCGCTTCCTTGTCAGAATCGCTTTCGATGAGTGCATAAACTTTTTCCGGATTCGAACGGCTGACTGCGATCGACATCTTGCCCATCTCTTCCGGCAAACCGTCTTTCAACTTCTCCCACGTCTCGCCGCTGTCAGTCGATTTATAAAGCCCACTGCCGGGACCGCCGCTGATCACCTTCCACGGCAGACGACCGTGCTCCCACATCGCGGCGTAAAGAATCCGCGGATTGTTCATGTCCATCGACAGTTCTGACGCGCCTGTTTTGTCGTCGACAGACAAAACGAGCTTCCACGTTGCGCCACCATCGCTCGACTTGTAGACACCGCGCTCTTTCGAATGGCTGTACAACGCACCCTGAGCGGCAACGAAAACGATGTTTGAATTTTTTGGATCGACGACGATACGCGAGATATGTTGTGTCGTATCGAGTCCGATCTTCTTCCACGTCTTGCCGGCGTCAGTGGATTTGTAGACGCCATCGCCGTGATGCGTCATCACACCGCGCACCGCGTGCTCACCCATCCCGACGTAAATCACGTTCGAATCGTTTTCGGCGACGGCAACCGCACCAACGGAGCCAGTTTTAAAATATCCATCCGAGATATTTCTCCAACTGATTCCCATGTCTTCAGTTTTCCATAACCCGCCACCGGTCGTTCCCATGTAGTAAGTCTTGGGATCGCCAACCACACCGGTGCCGCAATTCGACCGTCCACCACGAAACGGACCAATCGACCGCCACTTCAGCGGCTTGAAGATCGCGTTGTAATCGTCGGATTGGGTTGTTTGTGCCGAAAGTTGAAATGCAAAAAGGGAAACGAGAAGAAGCGCGAGAAGGGTCTTTGACATGCGGCAGATAATACACTGTCGCCTTCACCACCCACGAGAAAATCTTTCCCTGTGGAGCGTACTTTACGGGCGGCCCTCCGTGGCCGCCCCGACAGGACGTTCCGCAGTCTTATAAACCCTAACGTAATCGATTTCCATTCGCTGTGGCCAGATCGTTTCGTCGACACCTTTTTGACCGCCCCATGTGCCACCGACGGCGATGTTGAGGAGGAGGTGGAAGGCCTTGTCGAACGGCCATTGTTTGAAGTCAGCCGCCGGGTTTGTCAGGCGTTCGTTCTTGAATGTGAAGTAGTGCTGCTGGTTGACGTACGCGCGAATTTCCTGCGCGTCCCATTCGATTGCATAGACGTTGAATCCTGTGCGCGCATTGGGCACGCGCGTCGTCGCAGTTTTGTGCGTGTTGATGTTGTGGTTGTATGCCTTCGTGTGCACCGAGGCATGCACGACATCCGGATCGAAGCCGACGTGCTCCATGATGTCGATCTCGCCGCTACTCGGCCAACGTCCATACTCCCAGCCAGTGGAAAGCATCCAAATTGCAGGCCACGTACCGCGACCGGACGGCAACTTAGCACTCACTTCGATACGACCGTAGAGCCAGTCGCCTTTCCCCTTGCTGACGAGACGTGCCGATGTGTACTGGCGTCCTTCCCAATCCTCGCGTTTCGCCTCAATGATCAAATGACCGTCTTGAACGCGCGCGTTTTCTTTCCGATCTTTCGTATAAAACTGCAATTCTTTGTTGCCCCAACCGTGCCCGCCGATGTCGTAACCCCACTTCGCCGGATCCGGGAGCCCGTTGTAGTCAAACTCATCCGACCAGACGAGCTGCCACTTGTTCTGTGCGCTCGCGGGTAGTGAAACGAGAACGAAGAGAGCAATGAGAAACAGGAGTCTTTTCATACAATCAGTCTGCCGGTTTTCCTGTCGATGAGTACCATCGCGCTGCGTTGCGCCGGCACCATCACATTAAATCGTGTTCGCGACTCGAGGTGCGTGACCTGCATGCGCGTATCACGTCCGATTTCGGACACGAACGTGTAAAGCACAACATCACGAAACACTGACGGCAGGATCAGCACCGCAGGCGTGCTCGGAACTGCCCTGAATACCGGTGAGATGCCCGCCTGTGAAAGTGCCAGCCGGTAAAACTCCACCAGCGCCGGCATCGAATCACCAAGTTCCAAAGGCAGTGGAGACCACACGAATTTTCCCGCACCCGAAACCCCGATGTGTGGAGACACCGGCGGATTCTCCGGCGGCGCGAGCCAGGCTTTCTCCAGCCGTTGCAGCTTCTCACCTTCGTACCGCACGAGATACTCGCGGCCGTTGAAGGTGATGTATTCCGATGGCGCAACGGGTCTTACGCGCGTATAGAAAAGATAGTCAGGCCGCGGTCCGGTGGGAATCCCGTATGCGTTTTTCGTAATCGGACCGCTGATTGCGATGACAGCTCCACGCTCCGCTTCGGCCTTCAGCATCTCATAACACTTCAACGTGAGCACACGAGGCGACGGCACGATGATCAACTTCGCCTGTCCGGCATATTCGGGAGTGTATTCACTAATTGCCTGCACCGGCACGCCGCAGTGGTAATAAATCGCGCGCACAGCTCTGCGCGTCGCTTCCTGCGCGAAACTGCGCGGTGAAAACATATTCGAGTGAGGAATCAGCATTGCCACAGGTTCAGACACACGATCTTTTAGAAGCGATCCGTGTTGGCCCATGAACTTCGCGATGCGCAGAAACGGTTCGAGCTCCGGCTTCGCCGTCCCGTCAACACGATGAAAGCCGATGCCTACTTCATTAGTCGAGTTCATGTAAGGATTCGTGTTCCAGATCCACTCGACGAAGCCTGCGCCGTCCGCGGCGAATGAGAGCGCCATCTTGCGTTCGAGAAGATTCGCAACGTCTTCTTCGCTGCGCCACGGAGAACCGCCGTCAGCCTTCTCGTAGAACATCACGCCAGTCTCTTCTATCAAGCTCGTCTTCGACGGTGTCTTCGCGAGCACGCTGTCCCAAAGCAGATCGTCGTTGTTCCACCAGTTGTGCAGCGACGTGAAGTCGATCTCTTTCGCGAAGAACTGAATGTTTGGACTGTCTGCAAGTCCCGCTTCGTCCTGGCCCACAGTGATCAACTGTTTCGTGTTGCCGTTGCTTCGGATGGCCGGTGTCACCTGGCGAACCCAGCGAATGAACATATCCTGTGCGAAGAGGCGATAGTCGAGTGTTTTGAGTGGCAGGCGATCGTCGATGAGGTTGACGCTATCGAAGTCCTGTAATTTCGGCAGCTCTAACGATTCATCACTGCTGCGCCAAAGTTCCTGAAGCTGACTCAGACGTTCTTCATCCGTGGCGGCGGGGTAACGATCTTTCAGCCACTGTTTCCACGCAGCTTGTTCGTATTGGTCGTAATTTGGCCGGCAGTTCCAGAGAAATTTCGGCGAACAGAAAGAGGGTTCGTTGATGAAGTCCCAGAGAACGTCGTCAACACGGCGACAACGTTCGGTGAAAGCAGAGATGAACTGTTGCTGTGCTTTGACAGCGCGCGGATCAAGGTAAGCATTTTCGCCGCCCCACGTTTCGGGCAGGAAAGCGAAGAACGTAAAGATCACGGGAATGTCGTACTGGTGGGCCGTCAAAGAAACGCGTCGAAAGCGCGCAACACTGCTTCGTTAACTTTTCCCGGCTCCGGCATGTACTTCTTCCACCCGGTCCAGATTCCTGTGCGAACCATATTGACGCCGGCGTCTTTCATCGCCCGGAAGTCTTTGTCCCAAACAGATGGATTCGGCTCGAAGAGGAAGCGGCGATGTTTGTCTGACGCCATGTACGTCGTGCCGGTCACTGGAAACACGCGGCCGTCTCGATAGAAAAAATGTTTGTCGGCAGTCAAAGCCTTGCCGCGTGCGAGGAGTGCTTCATCATAGATCCAGAAGCCGTTGGTATGCGTGAGCGAGTTGAACTCTGAGCGACCCTCGAGCTTGTAAAAGCCTGGTGGGAATTTTGCGGCGTCGTAAATCTCGCCTGAAACGGTGCCTTTGGAGTTCTCTATATAGAGCCTTGCATTGAAACGCGAAACGACCGCGCCAGTTTTATCGATCACGTGAATGTAAAAATCCGATTGCGCGAGCTTTTGCCAGTCACCTTTCGGGCGTAGCACTTCAACTGTCAGCACGGGAATCTCGCCGGGCTTGTAAGACGCGAAGTCGGTTCTTACTTCAAAGCGAGTAGCGCCCTGCGATGCTCTTTCCGCAAGCGTGCTGATTACCGAGCCCTCGATGGTCCCGTTGAAGTTAGCAAACACCCAACGCCCGCCTGCAAATTCGCCAAGCAAGCGATCGATCTGAATAATCGGCGCAGCCACAGGTCGACCGCCGGCATTCACCATCGACACAAGTGGCTGAACAATTCCCTCATGTGGCCCATCGCTGCCCGCTTCGTCGGTTTCGTTGTTGGTCGAACTCAGACGCACGTACAACTCGAAAACTTTCTCGGCTTTGAAGCCGCCCGCAAGCATCGAATCGGCGACCTTGTACGTTGCGGTGTCGATGATAAACCGATGAGTGATGCCGAGCCGCTTGTGATAAGTGGTTTGTTCCGGCTCGATTATCCACGAGGACCCATCACGGACTGCCGCATTTGAAAGTGGGACACCGCCGATGTTCAGCCAGTTTCCGCCGGCGCGCAAGTACTTCAAGAGCGCGTTCCAGATCCTTTTCGGAAACGCAGAACCGTAAGGCGTGACGAGCAGATCGAAACGCGTGGCGTCGAGTTGTGCGATTAGATCTCGGTCGCCGATGAACTCCACTGTGAAGCTCTGGCCGAGCGCGGATTGCAGAGTCTCGCGAGAGATAACGCACCCGTTGAACTGCCGGAACTCGGGCTCCCACAAGACGGCCACTGAACGCTTTTGCTCTTGCGCTCCGAGAATGGCGTGCGGGAGTGCTGTCGCGACTGCGGCACCACCGATAGTTTTGAGAAAACTTCGTCTGGGAAGATTAGCCACGAAATGATTTACACTAAGAAATCGTGTCGAGCGAACCAACAAACGAAAAGCGCTGGTTTGAGTTTCTTAGTCTATCACTGTTGCTGGGCCTTGGGACGGCGATTGCTGCGCTCATTCTCTTTGGCTGGCTGGCGGATGAGGTGCTCGAGGGCGACTCAAGACGCTTTGACGAAGTCACAAGGGCGGCCATCCATCAGTTAGCATCGCCAACGCTCACGATCGTTATGCGCGGGTTTTCTTTTGTCGGATCGACGATCGCGCTCACGATCGGGACGATCATTGTCGTGGTTCGATTTGCGATGAGGAATTTGGGTCGCGAGGCGAAGCTCTTCGCGATCACGATGATCGGCGCCGGACTGTTGAATATAACGTTGAAGCTCGCGTTCAAACGTGCGCGGCCAGAGCCGTTCTTCAACCTGTCGCTCCCGGAGACGTACAGTTTTCCGAGTGGTCATTCACTGACGAGCGCCGTCTTCTTTGGCGCGCTTGCAGCGATTCTCACGGCGCACATCAAGTCGAGGCGAGTACGCGCGGTGATATGGATCGTATCGACATTAATGTTTCTGACGATCGGCTTTTCGAGAATTTATCTGGGCGTGCATCACACGACGGATGTGATTGCGGGATTCGTGGCGGCATTAATTTGGATCCTGGTGGTGAGGTTTGTTGAGATACAGCTTAGGCGCCGCAAGCTACGTAAATCAGTCAGACAGGATTAACAAGATTTTCAAGATGGACAAGATATCTTGTTAATCATGCAAATCTTGTGAATCATGTCTAAACGTCATCTCAACCGCCAAGCCGCCACCGACTGCATTAACGGCCTCGACCGATCCACCATGCATTCGCACCGCGCGTTCGGTGATCGCTAACCCAAGGCCGGTGCCGCCACCACTCTGCCGGTCGCGTGCGTCCTCGGTGCGATAGAACGGACGAAAGATCTTCTCGAGCGACTCTTCCGGGACGCCTTTGCCACGATCCCTCACTCTAATCACTGCATGCCCATTCTGTCGTTGCAGCGCGACCTCGACCGCCGTTCCCTCAGGCGTGTAACGAACCGCATTGCGCACAACATTCTCCACCGCGCTGCGCAGCAATTCCTCGATACCTTTTATCGAGCAGTGATCGCTCGAAACAACGTGGACCGCGCGATTGATACTGCGTGCTTCGAAGTCGGCATCATCAGCGACTTCCTTCACGAGTGCCGCCAGATCGACGTCAGTTCGCTTGCGGCTGTCAGTGCCACTTTCGAGTCGCGTCAGAGTCAGCAACTGGCTGATCATTTCGTTGAGATTCTCTGACTCACGCTCAATTCGATCGAGTGCGCCATTCGCCTCAGGCCCGGATCTCTGCCGCGCCAGGCCAAGCGCGACGCCGAGACGAGCGAGCGGCGATCGCAATTCGTGCGAGATGTCGCCAAGCAAACGCTGCTGAGCCTTGACCATCGACTCCAAACGCTCGGCCATCGAGTTGAAGTCCTGACCTAACTGGCCCACTTCATCGCGACGCTTGGTAAGTTTCCTCGAAACGCGAGCGCCGAGATTGCCTTCAGCGAGTTCGTTTGTTGTCGCGCGCAGTTTCAGAACTGGCGTCGTGAGATAACGTGCGAGCCAGTAACAAAAGATTCCGCCGATAACGAGCACAACGAGCAGTCGCAGTCCCAACGATTGAAAAGTGGGTTGAAACGGAGGACGAGGAATGTGAGCCAGATAGATGTATCGCTGTCCCTTCGCACTAGTGACAGGTCGCGCGACGAGCGTGTTTTCAACCGCGAAATTGAATTCGATATCACGACTCTCCGCTGCCTTCGCGATCAAATCCGCTGCGGCGGGTGGCACAGGTCTCCCGGAAAGTTCTTTGCCACTCTCGTCGAAGAAAGTCGCGCCAACACCCGTAGATTTTTCTGTTGCCTGAAGCGAAGCACTTAACGCTTCAGGACCTGATTGCTCGTAGACCTCAGCAGCCCTCTGCGCGTTTGGTCCAGTCTGCGCGAGATCGCGCCACGACCTGCGCGTCGGTGTGGGACGCGTGAGTGCAAACGCCGCAAACAGCACGACGTTGATGATGATCATCGCGAGCCAAAACCAGATGAAGATCTTCAGATATAAATTGCGAAACGGGAACTTCATAATCAGCCACATAAAGGGCCACAAATTGCACATAAAGCACAAAAGGCACAAAACAAACCAAGAGTTCGATAGCTGTCTTTTTTGTGCCTTATGTGCATTTTGTGCCTTATGTGGCTCATTCTCTTTCTGTTGTGGCGCCGTAGATGTAACCCACACCGCGGATGGTCTTGATCCTCTCCAGACCATTCAGTTGGTGGCCCAACTTCTTGCGCAGGTTACTGACGTGCATGTCGATGCTGCGATCGAAAGGTGACAGCTCTCGGCCCAGGACGTCCTTAACCAGATCTTCACGCTTGATTATTTGACCCGCATTGCGCAGCAGAATTTCGAGCAGGTCGTATTCGACTCCGGTGAGTTCAACTACTTCCCCCGAGCGGCGGACATTACGCGTGTTGCTGTCCATTTCGATGTCACCGACTCGAATAGTTTCACGCGCGGAAGTAGTTGACTCAACGGGCTGGGCGCGCCGCAAAACGGCACGAATACGTGCAACCAGTTCACGGGGGTTGAAAGGCTTTGGAAGATAATCGTCGGCGCCGATTTCGAGTCCCACGATGCGGTCCACATCGTCGCCTCTGGCCGTCAACATCAAAACTGGAATGCGAGAACGCGCTCGGATACGTCGCAGCACGTCGAATCCGTTCGTGCCCGGCAACATCACGTCGAGCACAACCAGATCATGTTCGTCTGAAAGTGCGCGATCGATACCGCGTTCGCCGTTGTGAATCGCTTCAACTGTATAACCTTCCGGCTGAAGATACTCTCCGACTAACTCGCACAGGTCGATATCGTCGTCAATCACAAGGACGCGTTCCATTGGCTGCTTCTCGACGAGATTGAATGACATATGGACGACCTAAGGCAAGTTTCTCTGTGCAACCTCGGTGTTCTCTGACTGTAACTCGGAACTAAACAACCACAGAGGCACAGAGAACACAGAGGTTGCACAGAGAGAAAGCCTACCCTAATCGCCCGTTTTCGTGCGTAAAGAAGTGTCAATTGCAAACTCTACAGAACTGACAAAACTTTACAATCCATTGACAGACTCTTTACGCCTAATTTCGATACAATTCGCGCTCAGTTTGGGCGTAAACGCACTCTATCCACGCCAATAGCTATCGTGTTCGAAGGAGCTTCGGAATGAAGAGAATCGTCTTGTTAGTTGCCATTTGCGCAAGCATGCCGGGACTTGCGCTGGGGCAGCAGCGCCCTGGATCGTTGCGTGGACAGGTGCTGGATGAGTTGGGCGGCGCCATCGTCGGGGCGAGTGTGACGGCGATTGACGGCAAAGGCATCGAGAAGTCGGTAGTTACTAACAATGCAGGCTCGTACACAATCAATGGCCTCGCTCCCGGCAAGTACACACTCCGCGCAATCAATGCGGGTTTTGCGATGTCCGAAACTCCCGATGTCGAAGTCACCGCGGGCAAAGCGTTGCAACTCGACATCACTCTGAAAGTCGCGATCGAAGAGCAGAAGGTAACTGTCTCGAGTGACGCGCGCGAGGTGAACACTGAACCGGAAAACAACGCGGGGGCAGTTGTGTTGAAGGGCGACGACATCGAAGCGCTTCCAGACGACCCCGACGATCTCGCCGCAGCGTTACAGGCTTTGGCTGGTCCTTCCGCTGGTCCAAATGGCGGACAAATCTTTGTTGACGGGTTCACCGGTGGTCGCCTGCCTCCGCGCGCATCGATTCGCGAAATCCGTATCAACTCGAATCCGTTTTCGGCCGAGTACGATCGACTCGGTTTTGGTCGTATTGAGATTCTAACGCGCCCGGGCACCGATCGTTTTCGCGGTCAGGTTTCATTCAACTTCAACGACGACGCACTAAACGCACGCAATCCGTTTGCTGACTCGCGACCCGCGATTCAGACGCGCCAGTATGGCGGAAACTTTGGTGGTCCAATATCGAAAAAGAAAGCGTCGTTCTTCATCGATTTCGATAAACGCGACATCGACGACGGCGCATTGATTGTGGCCCAGGTGCTCGATGCGAATAACAATATCGTCGACTTTATCGACTCCGTTGCGATTCCGAGCCGCCGCACGTCATTCAGTCCGAGAATCGATTACCAGATCAATAAGAACCACACGCTCGTTGCGCGCTACAACTACGCGAAGAACACTCGCTTGACCGGCACCGGCGGCTTCAACCTTCCGGAGCGCGCCTACAATAGCGAGAACAGCGAGCAGGGTGTTCAGCTTACTGAAACAGCAATCATCAACAAGACGATTGTTAACGAAACTCGTTTCTCGTTTGAGCGACAGCAGACTGCGCAGAACGCCGACAATTCAATCGCCACGATCGACGTGCAGGATGCGTTTACGGGCGGTGGATCGCAGGTCGGCAACGCACACAGCACGACGCACGACTGGGAACTCACCAACAACACTTCATTTGCAATGGGCGCTCATGCGTTGAAGGTTGGTGCTCGTCTTCGTGGAGTTAGCATCGACCAGTTCTCGCCGCAAAACTTCGGCGGCACATATTCATTCTTCGGCGGTGAGCGTGGACCAGTTCTGGATGCGAACGATGATCCGACTGGAGCTACGGCCATCATCACCAGTATCGAGCGCTACCGGCGCACACAGGTTTTTCTCCAGGATGGACTGACTGGCGCGGCGATTCGCGCGCTCGGCGGCGGCGCAACGCAGTTTCGTTTGTCGGCGGGCAATCCTGAGTCCACCGTGAGCCAATGGGATGTTGGCGGCTTCGCCCAGGACGATTGGAAGCTGCGACCAAACTTCACGCTCAGTCTTGGTCTGCGTTACGAGAACCAGAAGAATATCGACAGCAATTTCAACTTTGGACCACGCGTTGGTTTTGCGTGGCAGCCCGGCGGGCAGCAGGGCAAGACAGTGATCCGGGGTGGTTATGGTCTTTTCTACGAGCGGATCAGTGAAAACCTGACGATGACCGCGAACCGTTTGAATGGTATCAACCAGCAGCAGTTCACCGTGCAGAATCCGGATTTCTTCCCACTGATTCCCACGCCGGCTCAGCTCATTCAGTTCGCAGCTCCGGGAACTGTTTACCGGCTCGCGGATAATTTACAGGCGCCTTACACGATGCAATCGGTGATCAGCGTCGAGCGCCAGTTGCCGCACAATCTGACGGTCGCGACGAGTTACATCAACGTTCGAACCTTGCACGTGTTGCGCACGCGACCGTTGAACGCGCCGTTGCCGGGCACGTTTATTCCGGGCGTGCCGGCGAGTGGTATTCGACCTTTGGATTGCGCGGATTTCATTCCAACAGACATCAACCCTTCGACGCGTTGCAACATCTTCGAATATGAGTCGAGCGGTCGTTTTAACCAGAATCAGTTTATCGTCAACATCAACAGCCGTTTTCACCGCAACGCGACGGTGACTGCTTTTTACGTGCTCGGGAAAGCGAACAGCGATGCGGACGGCATCGGTAGTTTTCCTGCTAACCCGTACGACTTGAGCACTGAATACGGACGCGCCTCGACCGACATCCGGCATCGCTTCGTGATGACTGGTAACTTCCGCGCGCCGTGGGGTATCACTCTTAATCCCTTTGTGATCGTGCAGTCGGGCCGCCCGTTCAATGTCATTCTCGGACGCGACATCAACGGCGACACGTTGAATACCGAGCGACCAGCGCTCGCGCCCGTCGGTGCGGATTGTGCTGACACTGTGAACATCAAGTGCACTCCGTTCGGCAACTTCAAACTCACGTTTGCGCCGGGCGACGTAATGATTCCGCGCAACTTCGCTGAAGGTCCGGGATCGATTACGGCCAACCTGCGCGTGAGCAAGACGTGGAGCTTTGGTTCCGAGGCCGGCTCAAGTGCTAACAATCGTCAGAACCAGAATCAGAATGGGCAGCAGCAGAATCAGCAACGCGATGGACAGCGAAATAGCACGATGATGGGTGGCGGCATGGCTGGAAGAGGCCCGGGTGGCGGTGGTCCGGGTGGTGCTGGCGGCCGTGGTGGTTTTGGTGGTGGACCAGGCGGCGGCGGTGGTGGTTTCGGTGGTCCAGGTGGCGGCAATGGTCGCTACAATCTGACGTTCTCACTGAACTTCAATAACATTCTGAACCACACAAACCTCGGCAATCCCGTCGGCAACCTCGGTTCGTCGTTGTTTGGACAATCAACTTCGACTGCCGGCGGCTTCGGAGGTTTTGGCGGCGGTAACCCGGCTTACAACCGTCGCATCGACGCGCAGATTAGGTTCACCTTCTAGAAACATGTTATAGGTCCTATATGTCCTATAGGACTTATATTCAGCGTTGCATCAGAGCCGAGTGTCTTGCCGAATACGAGCTGGATGCTCGGCTCTATGTGTGTTCGCGTTGCGGCGGTTTGTTGGATATCGAGCGACGCGAGGAGATCACCTCGGGTTCATTGCGTAAGCTTTGGCTCGGACGACGCGCGTCTCTTGATCCACGCGATCGCAGTGGTGTCTGGCGTTTTCGCGAGCTCCTGCCGTTCGCTGAAGACGCAGAGGTCGTATCGCTTGGTGAAGGAAACACGCCGCTTTACGATGCGCCACGATCTGCCGACTATTGCCGATTACCTCAATTAAAACTCAAGCATCAGGGTTGTAATCCTACCGGCTCATTCAAAGACACAGGCATGACGGTCGCCGTAACGCAGGCGCGCAAACTCGGTGCGCGGCTCGTCGTCTGCGCGAGCACAGGCAATACTGCCGCGAGTCTCGCGGCTTATGCTGCGCGGGCGGAGCTTCAGTGCGCGATCATCGTTCCGGCGGGACAGGTGAGTGGGGCAAAGGTGGCCCAGGCGTTAGATTACGGCGCCACAGTGTTGGAGATCGATGGAAACTTCGATGCGTCGATGAACGTGATTCGCGAGTTGGCGGAAGATGAATCGATCTATCTCGTGAACTCGATCAATCCGTTTCGTATCGAAGGGCAGAAGACAGTCGCGTTTGAGCTTGCCGAACAGCTCGGCTGGCGGGTGCCGGATCATCTCGTGCTGCCCGGAGGAAATCTCGGTAACAGTTCGGCATTCGGGAAAGGGTTTCGCGAATTGTTAAGCAGCGGACTGATCGATAAGCAACCGAAGATTACCGTTGTGCAGGCTGAAGGCGCCGCGCCGTTTGCGCGATTCTATTCTGACGAAGAGCACAGCGAGTTTGTAAACGAGGAGCATCCGAAGACGCTCGCGTCCGCGATCAAGATCGGCGCGCCTGTTTCGTGGCAGAAAGCGTGGCGCGCGGTGCATGAGACGGGTGGCAGCGTGATAACGGTAACCGAGCAAGAGATTGCGGACGCGAAGGCGGTTATCGGGCGTGATGGGATCGGGTGCGAGCCTGCATCAGCGACGACTGTTGCGGGAATTCGAAAGCTTGGGATTAAAGAGAATGAATCCACCGTGGCGGTGTTGACCGGGCACGTGTTGAAAGACACTGATTACGTGATCAAGTATCACAACCAATCGTTAACAGATCCGGATGGGCGCAAGCTGGAAAGCCGATTCGCTAATGCTCCGATCCGTGTTGCTGCTTCAGCAGACGCGATTCGGCAAATCTTGTAAATCCTGAAACATCTTGTAAATCCTGTCTATAAATGACATTCGAAGTACACGTTCCAGCATCAACCTCGAATCTCGGCTCAGGCTTTGACTGCTTTGGTCTCGCGCTGAAGCTGTATCTCACGGTTCGTGCCACCACAGTTCCGAACACCTCCGAACCATGCCGCGTCACGACCACGGGCGCGAAAGAGAACGAATCGTTACCTCGCAATGCCGTCAATCTGATCTATCGCGCGATGTCTTTCGCGGCCCGAAGCGAGGGAACATCATTGCCGCCCGTTGAACTAATCGTTCACAACGAAATACCACTCGCGAGCGGCTTAGGCAGCAGCGCTGCTGCAATCGTCGCAGGCATCAAGCTTGCGGGTCTCATCGCCGGAAAAGACATCCCGGATCAATCGATACTGAACTACGCCACCGAGTTTGAAGGACATCCGGACAACGTCGCCGCATCGATACACGGCGGCTTCGTTGCAAGCTGTATCAGTAGCGACAAGACAGTGCTCTCTGCAAAGTTCGATTGGCCCACTAACATTCGCGTCGTCGTCGTTTCACCGCATTCACAACTTCCGACACACGTCGCACGCGCCGCGCTTCCGCGAACCGTCAGCCGTGTTGACGCCGTTTACAATCTGCAGCGAGCAGCACTGTTTACTACTGCTATCGCGCAACAGCGTTACGACATACTCTGGGAAGCAATGCGCGATCGGCTGCACCAACCGCAGCGTGAATCGCTCGTACCCGGACTCGCCGCCGCGCTCGCACTGCCGCGCATGCCCGGCCTGCTCGGCATCGCACTCAGCGGCGCTGGTCCAAGTATCGTTGCGTTAGTTGAGAGTAATGAGGAGGAGATTGGCGACCGCATCGCGAAGTGCTTCAGAGTAGCATCGACTGTCAGAACGCTCGACGTCGACAACGAAGGCTGCCGCGTTAACCCGTCGTGTTAGCTTAGCCGCTTCATCACCCAAAACACGGGATAACTCACCGCCAGCAGCAACAACGCATAAACACTGTTCTTCGTGTCAGCCTGAATCGCTCCGATAAGAAACAAAACCGAGCCAATCAGCGCCAGCGCGGGCGTCACTGGATAACCCCACGCTCGATACGGCCGCGGCTTGTCGGGTTCGCGATGTCGCAGCACAAAAAGCGAGACAAAGGAGAGGATGTAGTTAACCACAAAGAAGAAAGCGAGCACTGTGATCACAGTCTCGAATTTCTCACCGAACACGATGAACAGCAGCGCCACGACCGCACTCAGAAGCAATGAGACGGTCGGAGTGCCACCTTCGTTAACTACAGCTGCTTTCTTCGTAAACAAACCATCGCGGCTCATGGCAAACACGACACGTGTCGCCATCAAGTGCAGCGCGTTTATGCCGCTGAGCATCGACACGATCGTGAGACAACGAAAGATCGTGTCGCCGTAACGGCCAAAGATCACGGACGCTGCTTCGCCGGCGGCGAACTCCTTGCCGGCGATTTGCGACATCGGCAATACGTAAAGCAGCGCGATATTAACTGACAGGTAGATCGCAGCAATCGCGAGCACACCGCCGAACAGCGAGCGCGGAATATCGCGATTCGGATTCTCAACTTCTTCGGAGAAATAGATCACGCCGGTCCACCCGTCGTACGTGTAAATCGCTGACTGAAGCGAAAGAACGATCGCCGTAGTCGTCACGGCCGGCATCGCCAGTGTTTGTGAACTCGTTAATGAACCTTCGCCGCCAAAGATAAATGCCGCAACGATCAACGCGAGGAAGGCGAGCGCTTTCAGCAGACTCGTGACGTTTTGAATGTTGCTGCCCCAAACGATTCCGCGCCACTGCAGCAGCGCGAACACGATTGCAACTCCGGCAGCGATCGCCACACCTTTGCCGTCGAGTGCAGGAAAGAGCGCGACTGCGAATGTGCCGATGACGAGTGACACGGCGGCGGTCGAACCGCATGACGAGATCCAGTCGCTCCAACCGACGATGAAACCTGCATATTCACCGAGCGCGTAGCGGGAAAACACGTACTGCCCGCCGGAACGCGGAATCATTGTGCCGAGTTCGGCGATTGAGATGGCGCCGAGGAATGCGTAAAGCCCACCGGCGATCCAGACGAGCAGGAAAGGTGTTGGAGAAGGTAATTGCCCGGCGATCGATCCGGGCGCGCGAAAAATTCCCGCGCCGATCGTATTGCCGATGATCACGGCGAGACCAAACCCCACTCCGAGTACGCGCAGCAGGTGGCCTTGAGTTTTCATCTTAAAGAAGTATAGGTCCAACAGGTCCTATAGGACCTATAACTTGCTCACATCTCTATGCAACAAACGATGAAATAAATGCTCGCCCGCCTCGCGTCTTACAGACAATCGCCCAGCGTGATACGCGCGCGAGTTCAACCCGCGCTGCACTGACTTGCAGATCGCTACATCCTCATCCTGGATCCGCTGGCCCACGGCCACACTCGCCAGATTTCGCGCCCGCGCCTCTTCACTCACCACATCCGGAAAATAAAAATCGAAGATCACTTCCGTCTGGTCTACACCACGCGGTATCACGAGGTTCGTATCCATCACGCCGTCGTACCAGTTGATCATGAAGTTCGGATAAATCCAGTAATAAAGCGCGCGATCACCTTTCCTCACGGCGCCCGTCTGCGCCTCAGCACCATCCGTGACGATCGGACTCCACTGCAAACAGTGGTGCGCGCCGTTCTCGATCATGTACTTGCTGTAATCGAGCACGCTGTCGAGACCTTTGTGCAGGTAAGGCACGTGATAACCGCCGTCGAGATAGTTGTCGACAAACACTTTCCAGTTGCAGTCGAACTGATAATGACGACGCTCAAACCAATGCAGATCTCTCAACTGCAAAGGGCTAATCTGCGCGAGCAGTTCATCGCCGAGAAACTCTTCGAGCGACTCCGGCACATTCTGAATCGTCTTGACGAATACCCAGTTTTCCCACTCCGCAATCTCGAGCGACACGAGACCATTCAGCGCGCGATCGAAATCGCACACACCGGAAAAGTCCGGAGTGCCTTTTAATTCACCTTCGAGCGAGTAGGTCCAACCGTGATACGGGCAACGAAGCTGCGCCGCCTTGCCTTCAGGCTCAGTCATCACTGCCGCCGCGTGATGTCTGCAAACATTGAAGAACCCGCGCAGCACCCTGTCGCTTCCGCGCACGATAACCACGGGCTCGCCGGCGATATCCGTAGTCACGTAGCGTCCGGGTTCAGCAACCTGATCCGCACGCGCCGCGAGTTGCCATGATTGTGAGAAAACGGTTTCGACCTCGAGTTGATAGAAGTCTTCGTTGGTATACCACGACGACGGGATCGTCGACGCTAAGTCGAGCGCCAGGTTTGGATCGTATTGACTTACGATCTCACGGAGGATCTCACGCAGTTGAGCGTTCATACGACGGGCGTGGCTGTTTTCCGTTTGGGATTGAAGAAAGGCGTTTTCGCCACCGTTGCGCGCACATGATGGCGAACGGCTTCGACCGTGATCTCGAACTGCAAGCGCGTGCCCGGACGCGTGTATTCGCGTTTGACAGTCGCGAGTGCAATCATTCGTTTCAACGTCGGCGACCACGTCGTCGTTGTCGCTTTGCCAACCTGGATTCCCTCTTTGAATACGGGCACTGCAACTCTCGATGCCATCGGTGAAACTGCCGGCGGCAGGCCGACCGCCTCGTAAAGACTCTCAACCTGCGGCCAGTCGATCTCGAGACCAACAATCTCGCGCGCGTGTCCACGTTTCGGTTCTTCGACCAAAGCCATTTGGCCCACGAAGCGATTCTGGTCGAGATTGACGAGCCGACCGAGTCCCATTTCATAAGGCGAGTAACGCTGTTCGTCGACAAGCGCTTTCTTGCTGCTGTTGAAATCGACGTCGATCAGCAGCAGTCC
>DASYPN010000020.1:0-9300 GCA_036006625.1 Pyrinomonadaceae bacterium
CCTAACAAATATAGGTCCTATAGGACCCATAGGACCTATACGCTATTCGCGATACAAGTTATCAAAGCGCATGCTCGACGGCGTGAACCTTAGATCGACCGTCCCCGTCGGACC
The DNA here is from genome assembly GCA_036006625.1 of Pyrinomonadaceae bacterium. GTDB lineage: Bacteria > Acidobacteriota > Blastocatellia > Pyrinomonadales > Pyrinomonadaceae > PSRF01. The sequence continues at coordinate 115 of DASYPN010000020.1, forward strand.
ATTGCGTTGCTTTGCGATGATCAGCTCGGCGATGTTCTTTTGATCCTCGGGCATCGCTTCGCGCTCGTCCGGAGTTTTGTAGACTTCCTCGCGATAGATGAACGCCACTACGTCCGCATCCTGCTCCAGCGCTCCTGACTCGCGCAGATCTGACAGTTGCGGGCGGTGTTGTGTACTCGCGCGCGATTCAGGCGCACGCGAGAGCTGCGACAAAGCCACGAGCGGCACGTTCATCTCCTTCGCGAGGCCCTTCAGCTCGCGCGAAATCTGCGACACTTCCTGTTGCCGCGATTCAACACGCTTCGACGAGCCCGACATCAACTGCAAGTAGTCGACAATAATCAGGTCCAGCTTCTTTTGTTCGGCGGCCAAACGTCTCGCCTTCGCACGCATCTCGAGTACGCTCAATCCCGGCGTGTCGTCGAGAAAGATCTTCGTATCAGCGAGAACTCCGAGCGACTTCGCGATTTGTGCCCACTCGAGACGCGAAAGAAAACCGTTGCGGAAACGCTGCGCATCGATGTTGCCCTGCGAACAAAGCATGCGCATCACGAGCGACTCTTTTGACATTTCGAGTGAAAACACACCAACGACAGCGCCCGAAAGAATCGCCGCATTTTCCGCGAGCATTAAAGCGAAACTCGTCTTTCCCATCGAAGGTCGCGCTGCGAGGATGATGAGATCGGAATTCTGCAGACCCGAAGTAATCTTATCGAGATCGGCAAAGCCGGTAGTAAGCCCGGTCAGGACAGCCGCCCGGCCTTCCATCTCCTGGACCTTCTCGAGCAACTGCTCAGCGATCGGTTTGACGTGCATGAAGCCCTGACGAATTCGTTCGTCCGCAAGCTGAAAGATCGCCTGCTCAGCATGGTCGAGAATAATCTCCGGCTCGTCTTCTTCGGCAAGTGCTTCCTGTGTGATCTTGTTCGAAGTCTTGACGAGTTGTCGCAGCATCGACTTGCCACGCACGACCTTCGCGTAGTGAGCGATGTTGGTCGAATGTGGCAGACCGTAAGTCAGATTCGTGATGAAACTGATCCCGCCGACTGCTTCGAGCGCGTTCTCTTTCTTGAGTTCCTCACCGATCAGAATCGGATTGATCTCAGCGCCGCGTTCGAAGAGCGCAATCATCGCGACGAAGATGCGACGGTGTGAAGGAACGTAGAAATCTTCGGGACGAAGTTGTTCGATCGCCTGACTAATTAAGCCGTTGTCGAGCAGGATAGCGCCAAGTATGGCGCGTTCGGCTTCAGCACTGTTTGGAAGCGCGCGTTCGAAAGGTTGGTCGCGAATTGGGTCTGGAGCTGCCATTTGCAGATTATGAAGGGCCGATTTTTGTTCTGCAAAAAGCGGCGCCGCAAGTTTACGTGAACCTGCGGCGCCAGACTATATCTCAGACTGTTTTATCTCTCTACTCTGAGGCCGATTCTTCTTCGGTTGCCTGCTTCGCGAGCTCGGCTTCCTGCTCCGGCGTCATGTGACCGGCGATCACCTCGCCTTCCGCAGCCACTCTGACCTTCAGATCGATCGTAACTTCACGGTGCAGTCTGACAGGCACGGTGTATTCACCAAGGCGCTTCAGTGGCTCGCGGAGATGAATACGATGACGTTCGATCTCGTAACCGCGCTCTCTCAACGCCTCGGCGATATCCATCGAAGTCACCGAGCCGTACAACGCACCCTGCTCACCGGCTTTGCGCTTGAACTCCAGATTGAGCGTGCCCATTGTTTCGCTCTGAGCTTCAGCACTGGCGCGTTCCTTCGCTTCCTTCTTCAACAACGCTGCGCGTTCGGATTCAATGCCTTTGACGTTTCCAGCGGTCGCTTCAACTGCGAGATTGCGAGGCAATAGATAGTTGCGCGCGTAACCAGCTCTCACTCTGACAATCTCGCCACGCGCACCAAGATCATCAACGTCTTCGCGCAAAAGTACTTTCGTGTGTGCCATTTCCTTCTCCTGTCCCTTTAGTCGGTTGTGTACGGAAGCAGCGCGATGTTGCGGGCACGCTTGATAGCTTCCGCCAGCATGCGCTGATGCGTCGCACAATTACCGGAGATTCGTCGCGGCAAAATCTTGCCACGCTCGGGAAGGTAGTTCTGCAACAACCTGACGTCTTTAAAATCGATGAGGTCTACCTTGTCGATGCAGAAACGACAAACACGTCGCCGATGCATGCGACGACCGCCGCCACGACCGCCCATTGGCCGTCTATCGCCATCGTCGTCACTGTCGTAACCACCGCCGCGCTGGCGGTCTTCATAATTGGCTGACATAAATTATCCTCTTAACTCGTTGGTCCAAACTTATTCACCGGAGGCGTCCGCAAACTCCATTGCTGGTCCACGACGCGAAGGAGCGCCCCCGCCCCGTTCCGGCTTCTTTGCCGCTTTGCGCGCGCGGCGAGCTTTCAACTTTTCTGCCCGGCGGCGATCTTCATCGACGCGCACCGTGATGTAGCGCAATACGCGATCGTTGACGCGCATGCGGCGTTCGAGCTCGGCAATCTCACGGCCCGATCCTTCGATCTCGAGCAGCACAAATGTGCCGTCTTTGTGGTGGAGAATCTCGTAGGCGAGCTGCCGTTTGCCCATGGTCTCCGCTTTCACCACTGTGCCACCCTGATCGGTTACGATCTGCGAGAAGCTCTCGGTGAGTTTCGGCACTTCGTCGTCGGCCGTTGGGTCTACTATGAAGACCACTTCGTACTGTCTCTTCGTGTCCAAAATCAAACCTCCAGTAAAGGTCCCTCTTACTAATTCGTTTAATTAAATTCACTCATCGCTCGTAGAGCGCCATCTCTGATGATCGTTCGTATCGCTTTTGCACCCTGCTCGAGCACTTCTGCTACCACTGTTCGCTCGCTCTTCGGAAACTCATCAAGCACAAACCGCTTCGAATCGGAGATTGGATGGTCAGGCTGAATACCGATCCGCAATCTCACAAATTCATTCGTCCCGATCGACGCGATGATCGACTTCAGTCCGTTGTGACCACCCGCCGAACCGCGTTCGCGAATGCGAATTGCGCCGAGTGGCAACGCCAGGTCGTCTGAGATAACAACGAGCTCATTGATCGGCGATTCTGTTTGCAGTTTCGACAACAGACATGAAACTGCTTGTCCACTCAGATTCATGAAGGTCTGCGGCTTCGCGAGCCTTGTTACCGCACCTTCAATCTCGCCACGGCCAACCAGTGAACTGCATTCGCGTCGTGCAACTGCGATCCCTTCGTCGTGGGCCAACTTGTCAATCAGCATGAACCCGAGGTTGTGGCGCGTCCACTCGTACTCTTTCCCAGGGTTTCCTAAGCCTACGATCAACATTGGACAGGATTTACAGGATTTGATCAGGATTTACATGTAAATCGTGGAACAATCCTGTAAATCCTGTCCAAAAACTTATTCGGACTCCTCGCCCTCTTCTTCCTTCTTGCCCTTGCCAATCACTTCGGGCTCGGCAGGCTCTTCACCTTCAACCGGCACCACAGGCGCGACCTCTTCCTTCACAATACCGACAGTTGCAATTACCTGTTCAGGGTCAGTCAGGATCTCAACACCTTCACCCACTGCGATGTCGGAAACGTGTAAAAGTACGTGCACGTCGAGGTTGGAAACATCCACATCCAACGAGTCGGGAATTTGGCGCGGCTCGCATCGGATTTCGATTTCACGAATGATCTGCTCCAATACGCCTTGCTTCTCTTTGACACCGATTGGCTCACCAACCAGATGCAACGGCACCGTCACCTCGATCTTCTGGCCTTTAACCAATCGCGTAAGATCGGCGTGAATGAGTCGGCCCTTCACCGGATCTATCTGTCGATCATGGAACATCACTTCGCTACTACCGGCGCCTTCAACGTCGATCGTGAAAATCGTATTTCGTCCAGATTCAGAACGAAGGATCGCAGCGAGGTCACGGGCCGGAGCGACGGCAGCAACAGTTTCTGCTCCACCGCCATAAACTGTAATCGGCACCATGCCGTCACGCCGCGCGCGTCGCGCATCGTTTTTGCCGCGACCCTCACGCAGCTTTGCCTGCACCTTGTAGTCTTTTTTCTCCGCCATGAGTTCTCCTTACAAACTTTCAGCGACCCGACCACAGATTACGCAGATAGAATCTGTGTAATCTGTGGATTGGTCGCTGATGGTCTTCGTTTAAGCCATCAGTGTTTGCCCTTCGCTAGACGAAGAGCGAGGAAACAGAAGTTTCCTCGTGGATCGACTTGATCGCTTTCGCCAGAAGCGGCGCGATACTTAGTACTTTTATCTTATCAAGCTCGCACGCGTGATCGCGTAGCGGAATCGTGTTCGTAACGATTACTTTTTCAATATCCGACTCGCGCAGTAGTTCAACTGCCTTGCCGGAAAACACCGGATGCGTGAAGCACGCATGTATTCGTTCAGCGCCCGCGTCTTTCAAAGCGCGCGCGACTTTCGTCAACGATCCGCCGGTATCGCACATATCGTCGACAATCAAACAACTGCGGCCACGAACGTCGCCCACCACGTTCATAACCTCGGCCACGTTGGCCTTTTCACGACGTTTGTCGCAAAGAGCAAGTTCGGCGTTGAGCCTCTTGGCGTAAGCTCGGGCTCGTTCGGCGCCGCCTGTATCGGGAGCCACCACCGTCAAATTCGGGAGGGGATGCTCCTGATAGTAGCCGATAAAAACCGGTGCAGCATACAGGTGGTCCACCGGAATATCAAAGAAGCCCTGGATCTGCGCGGCATGCAAGTCGATCGTCAACAAGCGATCAGCGCCGGCAACGGCGATTAAATTCGCGACGAGTTTCGCTGAAATCGGAACTCGCGGGCGATCCTTTTTATCCGACCTGCCGTAGCCGTAATAAGGAAGCACGGCCGTGATGCGTTCGGCTGATGAACGACGGAATGCGTCGAGCATCACCAGCAGTTCCATCAGGTGCGCATCGGTGGGAGGGCAAGTCGGTTGCACGATGAAGACGTCGCCGCCGCGAACGTTTTCATCGATCTGAAAATTGAACTCGCCGTCAGAAAAACGTTCCGGATACGCTTTGCCCATGTCGCAGGTCAAATGGCGGCAAATCTCTTCCGCCAGTTTGGGATTCGCATTTCCAGAAAAGATCTTGATGCCGCCGGTTGTGCTCATAAGCTTCAGAAAATATAGGTCCTATATGTCCTATAGGACCCATACCGTTCAGTCTGGCTGGGGCGGGTGGATTCGAACCAACGAATGCCGGTTCCAAAGACCGGTGCCTTACCACTTGGCTACGCCCCAGTATCTGTTTGTCTGTTTGCAGTTTTAAGAGAGCGTAAAAAGCGGGAACCCCGATGAATTCAATTCTCTGAAATACTCATCGCGTGAAACGGTCTCACAGGAAAACACTCGCCATCCTGTCTCACACTTTAGATTATCAAGGGCGCGATCCCTCGCCGCCTCGTCATCAAAGACACCAAACACGCTCGAACCGCTTCCAGCCAATAAAGCGCCCCGCGCACCTGCGTCAAGCAACGCCACTTTTGCTTGCTCGATCTCAGGCTCTATCTCAAAGATCACCCCTTCAAAGTCGTTCTGCAGAGGCCATCGACCACTGCCAGCGGAAAACATGTCCGCAAGGGAACTTGAAAGAATAGAGTTCGACTCCGAAGTTGTCAAGGAAGCAGCATTTAGGGCTGCGTAGGCGTTTGCGGTTGAGACTTTGGCGTTCGGAGTTACGACGATCAGAGATCGTTTTGGCGGGTCGTGAACGGGCTTAACCGTCGTACCCGTGCCGATTCCGAGGCAACGGCCGCCGACGAGGAAAAACGGGACGTCAGCGCCTAAGCCGCGAGCAATCAGCCATAAATGGTCCACCCTTAAATCGCCGCGCCATATGGAATTCAAGGCGAACAGAGTCACAGCCGCATTGGACGATGCGCCTCCGAGACCGCCTTGTGCCGGAATTCTCTTCGTCAGGGTTATCTCTGCACCATGCGACGACTGAAGACGTTTATTCAACGCGACCGCGGCTTTGATGATCAGATTCGTTTCGTCTACCGGTATTGCGGGATCGTCACAATGAAGAATGATCTGTTCGTCGTCGCGCAACTCAAAGGCAATTTCGTCGCAGAGTGAAATCGTCTGCAGCAAGGTCACGAGTTCGTGATACCCGTCGTCGGGTCGCTTACCGAGAATGCGCAGAAATGAGTTGATTTTGGCGAAGGAAGAAAGCTTAAGGGATGTATTGGTCAACGCGTAATGAATGTCTGAGTAAGATAAACCGAGCCGTCTGCGCCGATAAAACTTCCGATTGCCATCGCGCGATATTCCGGCGAGAGGATATTAGCGCGATGCTTCTCAGATTGCATCCATCGTTCTACGGCAAAGGCTCCCGGATCGGCGAAACCCTGGTTGAAGGCGATGTTCTCACCGAGCACCTCGTACCTCAGAATGCCTGCGGCGCGAGCTCGCTCACGCAGATGCAATCCTTCGGGTGTGACGTGTGAGAAGTAGCCGAGGCGCGACATGCTTTCGGAGTGAACGCGGGCCATGCGACAGACGTCAGCGTCCCATACGAGCGGCGCGAGGCCGTTCTTAACGCGGGCGATGTTGGTCTCTTCGAACGCGCGTCTCTCGATGTCGTTTGGTTCGGCGGGTATGACGGTCGTGGGTCTGGCAGCGACGGGTGTGAGCGAGGTGATCAGGCGCGCGACGGGCTGAGGACGAGCATCTTGAGCGAAGGCCGCCTGGCAAAGAATGCCAAGTACAAGTGCCGAGATTGGTAGCACGCGCGACATACCAACAGGCAGAGTACCAATTGGAAAAACATGGATCAACAGAATTGTAGTTCCAGTAAATTTTGTGAAGCCCGTCACAGTTTGAGACGGATTTGGGCGTAATTGTAGGGGCGGCCCTCCGTGGCCGCCCTTGGTTTATGAACGGATTCAAGAAGCGACGATCTCTAAGTGGCGAACACGATCAAAACCACGGGCGGGCCACGGAGGACCGCCCCTACAGTTCGGTGAACAGAACTAAACTGGATTTACGGGCTTGGATTCGGTGAATTTGTAGAGCGCGCGGAGCCAGGAGGATTTGGTGGGGTAGCAGTAGATGAAGACGATGATGGCGATGGCACCCGACCAATAACTGTAGCGCTCGTTGCCGGTGACGAGGGTTGAGATGAAGCCGATTAAAGCGATTGCGGCGCCGAGCAACGAGATCTGAAGGGTCGTCTTCTCGAGCGTTTTCAACAGACCCGAGACGCCCGCCAACCCAACAATGTCCTGCAGCCGCATCGGCTGAAACTTCGTTCGCCTCCACACCACCGCCCCCAAACCGAGCACCAAAATGATGATGCGCACAGCAATATCGAGTGGTGGATTGGGTTTTTCAGTGAAGTACGGCCGGCCGAGGAACGCCAACACCGAGAGCAGGACGGCCGCCACCAAAAGACCGAGTACGGTCGTGGCTGCGGCTTTATGCCTTCTTACTAACTCCGCCTGCGCTTCGGGCGACGTAGGATCCAATTTTCAATCTCCGCTGGGGGCGGGAAAACGGTTACGGCTTGATAGCTGCCGCTGGCGAAGCTCCATTGCCATTTGCACTCTTCGACTTCGTATCTGCCGCGGGTGCCGGTGTCTTCGGCCCGCGCTGTGTCGGCGCGTCAGGCGTCGTCAATTCCGGCAGCGATCCGTTATAACGAAGAGCCTCGTCGATTAGGTCAGTGCCTTCTTTTCCGTCTTTGCTGATCAGAATGCCGTTCTTGTTGGTGGTGACATCAGCTTTGCCCGACACCTGCTGCATCAGGTTACCCATAAAACTTTGCGGCTGTCGCTTTGAACACGGATTCGGCGTGCTCTTTTCGGGAATCGGCGCACCGATAATGTTCAACTGTTCGCGGGCTTTGTCGTTGAATTCACTTTCAGGATATTCCTGGACCAGCTTCTGATAATACTTCGCGGCTTCGTCCGGTTCTTCTTCCTGCTGGTAGGTTACGCCAAGACGGAAAAACACTTCGTCGTTGTACGAGAAGCACGGATACTTATCAGCAATCTCCTTCAGACGCGATTGCGCGCCCTTGAGTCCTCCCTTGTCCGTCTTGAACTTCACTTCATAGTAGAAGCGCGCGATCTGAAGATTGTGCATCGCGAGATTTTCCTGCACTTCGCGCAGACGAGACTCAACCGTCGCACGAAGCGGGCTCTTCGGATACGTCTGCAACAACACTTTCAGCCGTTGCTCGGCTTTGCGAGCGTGTGAGATGTCGCGATCAGAGAGACCCATCTGTCGCATCTCTGCTTCAGCCACTTTCAAACTCGCATCGTCTGCCAGCGGATCAGTCGGGAAGAACGTAAGCCAGTCCTGATAAGCCTGCGCGGCCTGAATCAATGAGCTCGTGGTTCCTTCGAGGAAGAACGAATCGGCAATCGCGAGCTTCGCAAGCGCCAGAAAGGGTGAATCAGGATACGTGTTGATAATGTTTGCGAAGAGTAGTCGGCCGGTATCGTAGTGACTTTTGCGAACCTCTTTTGTTGCCTCTTCAAACAGAACACGATCGCGACCAGCCACAGCGGTGCCGGTCAGATCCGCATATTTGTCATCGCCACCGCCAAACAGACCAAACAATTTTCCTTTTTTCTTCTTCTTCTTATCGGACGAGGCGGCGGTTGCGACGGAATTGCGGGCGCTAGCAGTTTCCTGCAAGCCGCTCTCAACTCGTGTATTCAATTCGGCAACTGAAGCTTCGAGGCGATCGAGGGCGGTCGCGTCAAACTTCTCGGCCTTGTCGTTCTTGGAACGGATATCGTTGACCTCGGAAGTCAACGAGGAAACTTCCTTTTGGAGACCCTTCAAACGTACAACCGGATCATCGGCGTTGGCCTTCTTGTCCTTGTCCGTGCTCTTAGTCTCCATTGCTCTGACGGCACTGCTTAGCGAGCGACGCATCAAGTCGAGTTTTGAATCCATGACGTTTAGCCGTTCGTTGGTAGACAGTTCAGTCTGGCCACCGGGCTTTTGGGCAAATCCAGCATTTGGAAGCCCAAACACGAGGGCACAGAAAACTGCCAAAATAAACAAGCGAGACTTCATAAGATCAAACCTCCAGCAAAAACTTGTGTTGGTGCGAGTCGAGTTCAGAGACTTAACGGCTATCGGATTCAATATTCACGCCACCGGTTTGCCACAATGAGGCACAAAAAGCACATAATTACCGTCCCACAGGTC
>DASYPN010000021.1:0-44833 GCA_036006625.1 Pyrinomonadaceae bacterium
TTGATCACGCGCGACTGTCCCACCAGAACGTTGACGGCAATCGCCTCTTTGTTCTGGTTGAAAGACGCCTTGTAGGAGTTTTCCTGCGCGTGCGCGATGGAGGTAGCAAAAATTGTAATCAGGGACGCCAGTATTAAACTCATTCGGCGTGAAATTGGGGAACGGCTCTGCATGATCTTATGCTCCTTTGTTTCAAGCGATCGTCAATGCGATCAACTTCAAGTGGTTCAAAATTAGGGTTGAGTGATCTATGGAAACTCGACGCTGCGCTTCTTCGCACCTTCGATCATTTCCACTGACGCACGCGGAGTGGGCTGAGGAGCTGGGGCGGTTGCTACTGGTTTCGGTGCTACTGAAACTCTGCGAACTGGCTTCGATTCAGTCTTCGGCTGTTCACTCTTCAGTGAACCCGGCTCGGGAGCCGGTGTGGCTCGCTCGCCAGACAACAATCCACGCTTGTTGACGCCAGGAGTCTGTTCGTCGCCCTGATCGATCTGGCTGCGCATGACGAGTTGCAGTTTGCCTTCGCTGGAAGCGAGTGCGAGTTTTTCTGCCTGCTCTGGCGTAACCTGAAGCGTCACAGCTTTGACGCTGTTGGCTTCGCGCTCATCTTTGGGTTTGTCGATGTTCTGTCCGTTGGCAAGGACCTTGATGTTCTGCAGTACGATCTTCGAGATCGGATCCTGCATACCGGAACCTTCACGCGGATCGATAACCACGACTACGTCGACGAGTGTTCCCGGCTGAATGAAACCGGAGATGCCCGCGGCATCGTCGACCTTCACGGTCATCGCGCGATAACCTTCGGGAATGATCGCCGAAAGACCAGCGGCTGTTCCTTCGGGCGCCAATCTCGATTCAGTGATGGGCTCGCGAGCTGCGATGTTCGTTACAGCCACTCGGCCCGCCAGTTTTTCCGGAGCCTCGAAAGCTCCGTCCGGAGTAGATTCCTTTGGAAACTGGACCACCATGATCTGTTCGGGAATGATCTTGCTCCCGATCGGAATAGCTACCTTGGCTACTGCAACCTTATTCAGGTTCTTCGAGTAAGCCTGTGCGCTTGATAGATACTTGCTGACTGAAACGGCAGCGAGCACTCCGAAAATGAGTGCTCCTACCAGGACTATGAAGAAACGTTTGTTTCGCATTGGAATCAACTCTCCGTTCTGCCAGGTCAAGCCTGGGGTGTTGACCGCTTTTTAGGGGTGAAACATCGCGGTTGCGATAATGGCGCCGATGGTGATCGCCACACCGTAAGGGATGGTTAGACGATGATCAGCAGGAACGCTGAATTTGGGCATTGGCCAGCCCGGCAGTAAGCCAACCAGAATTTGCACGACGCGCTGCATGGTCGATTTGAAGACTCCCGAACGCACAACCGATACGAGAGCCAGCACACCGCCCGTCAGCACCACGACTACAAACGTCGGCAATACAAGTTGAGCACCAATCACGGAGCCGATAGCAGCGAACAGCTTTACGTCGCCCGCGCCCATAGCTCCGAAGACGTGCAGGAAGAACATCAGGATAAAGGCAAAGACACAGCCCTTGAGGCTGTTTAGACCACCGCTTATTCCACCTAGCGTTAAATTGAATATGAATCCGGTTATGAGTGTTGCCAGCACGAATGAGTTGGGAATACGGCGATACCGCACGTCGTGATAGATAATGATCACGGCGAGCGGGACTAGAAAAATCTCAAACGCTATTACGGTTGGGCTTAGCATTTCCAAGTGGTCCTGGGGTTCTAGCAGAAAAGTGGCGGCGCACCCGTGGAGTGAAACTTCACAAGGGCGCGCCACCGACAATGGCAGTCACTACCTGCAGGTCACTTGATGAAACCTGCCAGCGTGTCAATTCTCGCCCCGATCTGGGTTCCAAGTGTTTGAAACGCCACGACGCAAGCGAGCGCGACGAGAGCAGCAGCGACGGCATACTCAGATAGCTCAAGCCCGCTTTCGTCTTTCAAAAATTTCTTGAACATGGTCCGCTCCTCCCTTCGCAGTAGTGTGAAGGCCTGGGCCTTCTCTTTGTCAGCAGCAAATTGCCGCTGCCCAATCAACTTAAATTTGGATAATTACTGAATCTTGCCGGCCAGCTCGTTGATCTTCGTGCCGATGTTGGTTCCCAACGTCTGGAAAGCAACGACGCATGCGAGCGCGATCAGCGCTGCGGCGACGGCGTATTCTGAAAGTTCAAGACCGGTTTCATCTGCGAAAAATCTCTTAATCATGATCATCCTCCGAAAATTAACGGCTCGAGCCTTAACAGCCAGCCGGCAGCAGCCAACAAACGTGGCGCTGCCGGGAGTAAATGATTCAAAGAACTACTTAATCTTGCCGGCGAGTTCGTTGATCTTGGTGCCGATGTTGGTTCCCAATGTCTGGAAAGCGACGACGCAAGCCAACGCGACGAGCGCTGCGGCAACTGCGTATTCAGAAAGTTCAAGACCGGTTTCATCTGCGAAAAATCTCTTAATCATGTTGTTGCTCCTTTTAGATTCGATTAGGCGTTGTTGCTCGAACGAGCGGACAAATGAAGGCGAGGGTCACTACTTGTTTTCGCTGTCGAAAGTGGAACAGCTTTAGGCGTGCGACGTCCGAAGCCATTAATTCCACTGAGAACAGCACTCAACAACGTAAGCATCAATAGCAGTAACTCGTTGTCCTTGATTCCCGCGGTCTGAATGCTGACGAGAATTGCCAGCGCCAGGAACGGAGAAAGGATGACGAGCATTACGACTGATGCAACGTTTGTAGTGGTTTTAGCTTTCATGTGCGTTTGTCTACTCGACCAGTGATGCGATGCGATTGCTCGCGACGACCATCACGTTTACAACCGGTGTGCCAGTGGGCCAATTGAGGTTTTTCTGTGATCTGTAGAGTTTTTTGTAGCCTGTGGTTGACAAGACCAAGTGGGCCAACTTGAGACGAGAGGTGTGAATTAGACAAGAAAGCTCTGTTTTTATTGAGGATTGCGCATTGTCGCCTGGAGGCTACAGTCTCGATTCAAGCGCGCACTAAGAGTTAACAAGAAGACTTCTCACGCAAAGGCGCAACGGCGCAACGAGAAGACCTCCGGTATCGAGGGGCTTTCCGTTGCGCCGTTGCGCCTTTGCGTGAGAAAAGTTTTTTAGGCCCTGTACTGCATGCCAGGTTCAGTATCTTCCTGTAAAAAGTCGCCAATATCGATCGCTAGTCGCTTCAGCTTCTTATATAACGTCTGCCTCGATCCTAAACCGAGGGCTTCGCTCGCTTTCGCGACGTTGCAATCGTGGCGCTTGAGCGTTTCAGTTATCACGCGACGCTCATAGCTTTCCAGCAAATCGTCCAACTTCTCACCCGTGACTTCGGTTGGCCCATTGCGCGGATGGATTCTCTGGCTGATGTTCTCAGGACGAATGTAGCCGTCGTCTTCAGCGTAAAGCACGAGACGTTCAATCTCCGCCGCGAGCTCACGAATATTGCCGGGCCATGAATAAGTCTCGAGAATCTGGATCGCTTCGGCAGTGATTCCAGAAATCGGGCGCTCGTTCTTCCGCGCGTAGTGACTCACAAAATGTGAGATCAGAGTGGAGATGTCTTCGCGTCGCTCTCTGAGTGGTGGAACCTTCAGCGTTAATGTAGCGATGCGATAGTAGAGATCTTCGCGAAAGAGTTTTTCAGCGACGAGTGTTTCGAGATCTTTGTGCGTGGCGGCTATCACGCGCACATTCACTTTGCGCGGCGCACGTTCACCGAGAGTGTGAATCTCACCCTCCTGAAGAAACCTGAGCAGCTTTGGCTGTAACGGAAGCGGCAGGTCACCGATCTCGTCGAGAAACAGCGTTCCATTTTCTGCCGAACGAATCAATCCCGCCTGGTCCGACATCGCGCCCGTGAACGTTCCGCGGCGATGACCAAACAACATGCTCTCGATCAGTTCTGAAGGAACGGCCGAACAGTTGAACGGAATAAACTCGCTTTCAGAACGCCGGCTGAGACGATGAATCGCGCGGGCAATGAGTTCTTTTCCGGTTCCGGATTCACCCGTTACGAGGATCGTGGAATGAGAATCTTTGATGCGCTCAACGTTACGGGAAACATCAGCCATGGCCCGGCTACTGAAAACCATTCCGGGCAGTGAGCTCACAGAAGCGACACTCACCGGCTTGCTCGCCGCAGGAACAACGTTGGTCGATTGATGTGAGTGGGCGAGGTGTGCGACGTCGCTCAGCGCGTTGAGCTCTTTTGCTTGTTGAGCTGTCAGCGGCCGAACACAACGACCATAAATCGCCGCGCCTTCACGCGCAGCCGACGGCAGCGCCAGCAAGAGGCAGATTGCCGGATCGCCTTCCTGCGCAGGCTGAGGCCGTCCTTTGCTCGTAAAAATCTCCGCAACCGCAGTTTCGCCGATCGCGATCTCCGTCTCTTCGAGTCCTTCCGCCCAACGAAGCGTGGGCTTGCCTGCATCGGACGTAGCCCAGATTGACAAGCCATAGGTGGGCGCAGTCGCCTCAACCATCAAACTCATCTTGATCATCACTTCATAGAGCAGATCGGGGCCGCCGTTGGCCGCCTCGCACACGGCCCTCACGATTGAACTGATAGGCAGTTTCGGAGAACTTGACTCGAAGACAGGGGTTTCCAGAGTTAGAACCGAAGGGTCAGACATCAACACCATTCCTTAAATTTGTTCGAAAAAACGCTGGGATCCTCGATTCAGTGAGGTGCCGCACGGACAAGAAGTTCTAATCGTAGAGCCATGGGCTTTTGGGAGCCCGCAGGTGTTACGAGTCTAGTTTGCGGAGCCACGACTGTCAACAAGTTTTAACTGCAGACTCTCCTCTAGTTGAGAGACATGTTGACTCTAGATTTTCGTTCGCCGCCTGTTCGCCAATTTCAGAGCTTAAGCGCTCTTAGTTCAAGTAAATGTTCAACTTACGGGCTTAAATCATTGAGGAGAAATGTCTTTACACCCTTAAGCACCGATGCTACAGTCCGCCGATATCGCCGCTAAGTTATTGAGCGGCAACACATTGACAAGCCGTAAAGTACATTTAGTTGGGGCTGCTGGTCACGAGGTACAGACTATATTGTGGCCAAACCCACAGAATCCGATTAAGCAGCCTCTTAACTTTTGAGCCCAGACAATCTGCTCGGGACAGGGATGGCAGCACCCGACGCGCAGCCTTCACCTTTGCCACGTTGGCATGGAGCTGGAAACTACGAGCTGAGCAAAATCTGAACGGCAAAGGAACTTGGGAGGTGTGAGGTGAGCAAGGTAGCAAATACATATTGGGTTGACGAGCGAATCAGGGCTCAGCGTGCGACTCGGCGCACGGGTTCCCTTGCCTCGGTTCAACAGATCTCGGTTGAGATCCTCGGCACGCGCACAGACGTGCGCCGGCGCGGCGGAATAATTCCGTCCTGGGTAGTTTTTGGAATGATTTTGTTGGCCACTTTCGCCGTCTGTGTGACGGTAAACATGCGCACGCGCGCCAAAGTTCAGGTTGCAGCGCAACAGCTTACCTCGATGCAAACAGACGTCGAGGCGCTGCGCAATGTAAATCAATCGTTGAAGACGGAATTGGAAAGGCTGCGAACAGACCCACGCACGATCGAGCTCGCCGCTCGCTCGCGTTTGAACATGGTTCGCAGCAACGAGTTTGTCGTACCAGTGGAATGATCATGAATCATTACGCAAAATTCGATTTCTACGCCTGCCCAAACCTGCCCGTAGTGTTTCCCTGCTCGACGTCCACGCAACCGGGTTAACCCTTCCGAGCCGGCGCGGCTGTGACTGCCATCGCAGCCGCGCTCCCCTCTAGCAACAAAAAGGGCCACAAAAAGCACATAAGGCACAAAAAGCACAAAAAAGAATTTCCGTTAAATTCCAATTAGCACTCTCTTTTACTTGCTTTCCTTTTGTGCCTTTTGTGCTTTATGTGCTTTTTTGTGGCTAAATTTGCATCTTGTGCTTTCTTGCGGCTAATATCCGAATGATGTCTGAAATAAAGGAAAGCTCACCTGCCGAGATTGAGCGCGAGCGCTGGGAGGAAGAAACTCTCAAGCCCGCTCTCAACAAACATCCCGAACGAAAAAAGAGTTTTCAGAGCGTTTCACTCGATGAGGTCGAACGCCTTTACACGCCTTCCGACACCGCAGATCTCGACTTCGCGCGCGACATTTCTTTTCCTGGTGAGTTTCCGTATACGCGCGGAATCCATCCCACCGGTTATCGCGGCAAGCTGTGGACGATGCGACAGTTCGCAGGGTTCAGCACGCCGGAAGAGACAAACGCGAGATTCAAGTACCTGCTGGAGCAAGGTCAAACAGGACTCTCAGTAGCCTACGACCTACCGACCTTGATGGGTTATGACGCTGATTCACCACTCTCCGAAGGTGAAGTGGGCAAATGCGGTGTGGCGGTGTCGTCGCTGGCTGACATGGAAGTCCTCTTCGATGGCATTCCACTCGAACAAGTCACAGTCTCTCAGACGATCAATGCGCCCGCGTCAGTCCTGCTCGCGATGTATCTCGTCGTCGCGGAAAAACAGGGAGCGCGTTGGGACAAGATTTCGGGCACGCTGCAAAACGACATTCTCAAGGAATACATCGCACAGAAAGAATGGATCTATCCGATCAAGCCGGCAATGAAGCTGGTGATCGACACCTTCGCATTCTGCACCGAGCATGTGCCTCGCTATAACCCGGTTTCAGTAAGCGGTTATCACATTCGTGAAGCCGGCGCGACGGCAGCGCAGGAGCTCGCGTTTACTCTGCGAGACGGCATCGAGTATGTGGCGTGGGGTGTCGAAGCTGGTTTAGACGTGGACCGGTTTGTCCCCCGTATGTCTTTCTTCTTTAATGCGCACAACGATTTCTTTGAAGAGATAGCGAAGTACCGAGCCGCTCGTCGCATCTGGGCTCGCGAGATGAAGCGACGCTTTGGTAGTAGTTATGAGCGCACGCTGCAACTGCGTTTCCATACGCAAACAGCCGGCGTCTCACTTACAGTGCAACAACCACTCAACAACATCGTGCGTGTTGCAATCCAAGCACTCGCCGGTGTTCTCGGCGGCACCAACAGTCTGCACACGGATGCTTACGATGAAGCGTTGGCGCTCCCGACAGATCGCGCTGCACTCATCGCACTTCGCACGCAACAGATCATTGCGGAAGAAACCGGCGTCGCAAACACAGTCGATCCACTCGGTGGCTCTTACTTTCTCGAGTCACTGACTGAAAAGATGGAACAGGAAGCGCTCGAGTATTTCCGCAAGATCGACGCGATGGGCGGAATGGTCTCGGCAATCGAAAAAGGATTTCCACAACGCGAGATTCAGGATTCCGCGTACCAGTATCAAAAGGCCGTGGAACGACGCGAGCAGGTAATTGTCGGCGTCAATAAATACACCATGACCGACGAGCCTTCCGAAGTGCCAATCCTTGTTATCGATGAATCAGTTCGCACGCACCAGGTCGAGCGGCTCGAACAAACTCGCACACGCCGCGATTCCGGCGCGGTCGAAAACGCACTCGACAAACTCAGAGTTGCAGCCCGCAAGAACGAGAACACGATGCCTGCGACGATAGATGCAGTCAGGGCTTACGCGACTCTCGGCGAGATCTGCTCGGCACTCAGAGACGTCTACGGAGTTTACGAAGAGCCCGCTTTCTAGCCCGCACCTATGTCCAGTCGAAAGATTAGAGTTCTTGTTGCGAAGCCCGGCCTCGACGGTCATGACCGTGGCGCCAAAGTCATCGCGCGGGCCCTGCGCGATGCAGGCATGGAAGTTATCTACACCGGTCTGCGACAAACACCGGAAATGATCGCAGCGGCAGCTCTTCAGGAGGACGTCGACGCAGTCGGCGTTTCAATCCTGAGTGGCGCACATAACACCCTCTGCCCTCGCATTGTTCAGCTACTTCGGGAGAAAGGAATGGACAACGTTCTGGTCCTTGTCGGCGGCATCGTTCCCCAGGAGGATCTGCCGAAGCTTAAGCAGCAAGGCGTTGCCGAAATCTTTCTGCCGGGCACCTCAACCGAAGACATCGTCAAATTTCTTCAAGCCAACGTAAAGCCTCGCGACTAAAGGAACTAGAGAACAAAACAAGTTCTCATCTCCTTGTCCGCAGCTCACCTTTCAGCAGTCGACAGCCTACGGAATTTTGGAGTATCTACCATTTTTTGAATGCTTCTTAAGCGCTTGGTTCTTTCAGTAAATAGTAGACAGGATTTCCAAGATGTTTCAGGACTAACAAGATCAATCCTGAAACATCCTGTAAATCCTGTGAAATAGCACTTGAAACTCACGTCTGCTTAAGGAATTTCGCGATTCGCTGCTGGCAATCTTCTGTGAGTCTGGCGATGACGTTGACGTCCGCGCCTGTTTCCAGTGCTTCCGGGAACGAGAGTCCATCCATCTGGTACAGCAGAGTCTTCGTGAGGCTGATCGCTGATGCACTCATCTTCTCAAACTCGCTGACGTACGTATTCACATCCGTTTCGAAACTGTCGTGAGCAAACACCTGATTCACGAGGCCAAACTCTCTCGCCTGCACGGCACTTATCTCGGCTCCTCGTGTGATTAGTTCAAAGGCACGCTTCTCCGAAACATTGCGTCTCAAAATGGCCATAACCATCGCGGGCACAAACCCGATTTTGACTTCCGGATATCCAAAACGCGCGGAAGCTGATGCAACGACAAGATCACACGCAGTCGCTAAACCGCAGCCGCCTGCCAGCGCTCTTCCCGTTACAGCCGCCACGACGGGCACGTGAAGCTGCCGAATCAACAAAAACAGTTCCAACAGCGAGCGCGCGTCCTCTGAATTCTCAGCAACCGATGCTGCGGCAATCTTCTGGAGTGCTGAAAGATCTGCGCCCGAGCAGAAGTCCTTCCCTGCCCCAGAAATCACGACGACTCGGACGTTCCTTTCCGACGCCGCACTCTTCAGCGACTGTTTGAGTCCGGCGATGAGAGCGTCATTGAGCGCATTTCTTTTTTCCGGCCGGTTGAGCGTGATACGAGCCACTGAACCTTCGACTGAGTAGAGAACAGTATCCGTACTCATGCGTGCAGACCCGCGGCCTCCTGCTCTGTGATTTCGATTTCCATCCGCAACAGCGCTGTCGAAAAAGTCTTTCCCTGCGCATCCGTCATCAACGACAAAGTGCCACCACCACCCAAACTCTCGTGCAAAAGAAAATTCAGCGCACCAAGGTTCGGCAATTCAAACCTCTCGACTTCACCGTGACAGATGCCTTTGAAGTGTTGCTTCACACGTTCGGCCGTAACTTCGCGAACGAGGATCGGATACAACTCGTCACTGAGTGCAATCAATCCGACGTTCGCAGTGTCGCCTTTATCACCTGAACGTGCATGAGTCAGTTTTGCCAGTTGTATTTTCACGCTTCAAGCACCTCAACCCTGGGTGTAATTTCTTCCTTTGGAATTAGCGCGGGCCAGTAAGCAACGATCTCCTCGACTTTGGGGCGGCCACCTGCAAAGCCTGTTACAGCCGGCGGACCAGTGAGAATCAGCGGAGCAATCTCCTTCGTAAATCTTTCCACTGCGCTGCGATCCTGACCGCGGACACCAACGCGCAGTTGCACTTCGGGAATATCGGCGCCTGGTCTTCCGGCGAGCGGTCCATGCGTCGCACTCACACCCACAAACTCCGTCAACACTTGCTCGAACTTGAGCCCCAGCCGCTCGAGTCGCGTCCGCAGAATACGATCCGCTGCCTGCGCTTTATCGTAAGCATCAGGCCATGAGTAGACCAGGGTGCCCACCGCTTTGAAGCCGGCAGAATAACTGATCGAAACCTTGAGAAACTGCGTCGCGGGTTTTCCCTCAATACCAAAGACGCGAACACGATCGCGGCCCTCGTATTCAAGTTGAATCGTCGTGAAGTCGGCGACGCAGTCAGGTGTGATGTACTCGTGCGGATCACCCATCTCGTAGACGAGTTGCTCCTTAATAGAAGGAATGATGATCCAACCGCCGGTTCGTTCATGTTTCGTGATAACAAAACTTCCGTCGGGCGACGCCTCAACAATCGGAAATCCAACATCCGCGAGATTTGGGATACTGCGCCACTCGTACTGGCAGTTTCCACCCGACGCCTGCGCCCCACACTCGATGATGTGACCAGCAATTGTTCCAGCCGCCAGACGATTCCAGTCGTCGCTGGCCCACCCGAATTCATGAATCAACGGCGCGAGGGTCAAACCGGTGTCTGTGGCGCGACCAGTGATCACGATCTGCGCCCCCTGATTCAACGCCTCCACGATCGGCGCCGCGCCAAGGTATGCATTCGCACTCTGGATTCTGTCGCGCACCGTCGACAACGGCTCATCAGTGTCCATGTTGCGCAACTCGATTCCGCGCGCCAGAAAATCATCGAGTCGCGACATGATGTCGTCGCCGGTAACTATTCCGATCCTGACCTTGCCGCCAAGGCCGAGCTCACGGGCCGCGTTGATTACAGCATCCGCGCAACCACGAACGTTGACACCACCGGCATTCGCAGTGACTTTGATTCCCCGCTCGACACACGCCGGCAGAATCCTGCGCATCAATGGCACAAAATCTTTTGCGTAACCCGCATTTGGATCGCGCGCTTTTTGTTTCTGCATGATCGACATCGTCACTTCCGCGAGATAGTCGAGCATCAGATAGTCTATTGGTCCACCTTCGACCTGACGCACGGGCGCGTCGAGGAGATCTCCCCAAAAGCCTTGTCCGGCTGCAATCCGTATCTTTTGTTTCATCCGAACTGAAGATGCCACAAAAAGACAAAAGTCACAAAAGCTGAGCCGTTAAGCTCAACCTCTGTGACTTCCCTGTTTTCTCGAGACCGGATTCAACCCAAGCGGGGGGTGGGACTTGGAGTCGGCGTCGGACTGGGCGTCGGAGTTGGCGTTGGTCTCGGACTTCCACCCGGCGTCGGACTTGGCATCGGACTCGGGTTCGGCTCGGGGCTTGGCATCGGACTCGGGTTCGGCTCGGGACTCGGCATCGGACTCGGCATCGGACTCGGGTTCGGTTCGGGACTAGGAACCGGACTCGGACTCGGCGCAGGAGTTTGAGCCGGCGCCGCGGTCGGGTTCGCGACTTCCGTTCCGGCGGCCGATGGCGTCTTTGCCATTGTCTTTGCAGTAGTGAAAGTGCACTTCATGTTCGACCCTGTCACGGGTGTCAGTGTTAGCTTGTTACCACTCTTCTTGCCACGCAGTGAAATAACCTTCGCACCGGCGGCCGAAGCACTTGCATCCGCTGGGCTGATTTGAAGAGCAACGGCGGTATAGCCACTCGTCTTCGAGGCTATGATCCGACCCTTCCTTCCGTCTGCAGTCGTGAATTCGTTTCCATTTATCGTGAGGGTGGTGTCCCCGACTAGACCAGCCTCCTCACAATTGAAAGTACCCGCGTAGGTCCCTGAAAGATCAACCTGCTGGGTCATGTGAGTCGTAGTCTGCGGTTGCGTCTTTGTTGTTTCAGGTTTTGGTGTTGGTTCGGGTTTTGGTGTGGTGGGATCCTGAGCTCTTAATACCCAAAAGCTGCCGATTGCTAAGGAAAAGCCTAGCATTATCAACAGCAACATCTTTCTGGCCATCGTTCTTTCCTCCCATGCTCGTTCGTGCGCACCAGTATGCTGGTCGCACTCTACCTACTCATATCGAGGGGTTTTGGCTGCTAACAAGGAGGGAACACTAACTTTGTACCACTCGAAGCGCCAAATCTCAACCATTAGCGCAATAACGCCACAAAAAGAACAGGTATAAGGGTTTAATTGTGCTTTGTGTCTCGGAGCCTTTGTGGTAAACATCTTTTGCGAACAACCCAAACTAAGTATCGAGGAACCAAATGCGACCTGAAAAATCCATTCGACTGATCTCCGCCTGTGTCTGCAGTCTGTTGCTGACGCTGTTTGTCAGCTGCCAGCCTTCGGGTACAAACAAGAATGCCGCCGGAACAAAGCACAAGCTCGCGTTCGTGACCAATAATCCGTCCGAGTTCTGGACCATTGCCCGTAAAGGGACGGAAAAAGCTGCGAAGGAGATACCGGACATCGAAGTCGAGTTCAGAATTCCTGCAGGCGGTACAGCCGCGGAACAACAGAGCATCATTGATGACTTGCTGGCAAACGGCGTCAAGGGCATCGCCATCAGTCCTGTTGACCCTAAGAACCAGACGGGAATGCTTAATCGCGTTGCTAGTCAGGCAGTGGTGGTAACGCAGGACAGCGATGCGCCTGACAGCAATCGCATGTGTTACATCGGTACCGACAACGTCGCCGCCGGGCGTCAGGCTGGTCAGCTTCTCAAGGAAGCGTTGCCGCAGGGCGGTAAGATCATGGTCTTCGTCGGCGTACTCGATGCCGCAAACGCACAGCAACGCTTTCAAGGTTTGAAGGAAGCAATCGCCGGGTCGAACATCACGATTATCGATGTCCGCACTGACAACACCGATCGTGTGCGGGCAAAATCAAACGCTTCCGACACGATTGTGAACAATGCTGACATCGCCGGCATGGTCGGTTTGTGGTCCTACAACGGACCGGCGATTCTCTCTGCAGTCCGAGAAGCTAATAAAGTCGACAAGATAAAGATTGTCGCGTTTGACGAAGAGGACGAAACCTTGAATGGCGTCAAAGACGGGGCGATTTATGCGACGGTCGTGCAACAACCATTCGAGTTTGGTTATCAATCGATGGCACTGATGGCGAAAGTCTTGAATGGAGACAAGTCGCAGATTCCTGCAAGCAAGCAGATCTTCGTTCCCACGTTAGCGATCAAGAAAGCCGACGTCGAGGAGTTCACGAAGAAGATCAATGCACTCCGTGGCCGCAGCTAGGCTTCGCGTCGCAGAGCAAACAGAGAACTAGTGACCGCTAACCCGCCAATCCTCGAGATGGAGGGAATCAGCAAACGATTCCCAGGGGTTGTTGCGCTCGACAACGTTAGCCTGAGTGTTGGGACAGGCGAGAACGTTGCGCTGATTGGTGAAAACGGCGCGGGAAAATCGACGCTGATGAAGATTCTCGGCGGCGCGATCTCACGCGATAGCGGCACGATCAAAATCAACGGCCAGCCGGTCGAAATACGCTCGCCGAGTGAAGCAAGTGCGCTGGGCATCGAGTTTATCCATCAGGAACTCAGCGTCCTCGATAATCTCGATGTCGGCGCCAACATTTTTCTGCGACGCGAGCCAACCTTCGGTGGGTTCTTGAAACTCATCGATCGGAAACGCATCTATCGTGAGTCTGATGAGATCCTGCGCAGACTCGGCGTCGAAGTTTCAAGTCGCACACCACTGGCCCAACTTTCACTGGCCCAGCAGCAACTCGTCGAGATCGCGAGAGCACTCGGCGCCGGTGCACGCATAATCATCATGGACGAACCGACGTCGAGTCTCACGCTTACTGAAACACGACGTTTGCTCGAAATCGTCAGAGATCTCAAGACTCATAACGTCAGTATCATCTATATCTCGCATCGCATGCACGAAGTCGAAGAGACCGCGGATCGCGCGGTCGTGCTTCGCGACGGGAAGAATGCAGGCGAGCTTCAGGGGACCGAGATCACACACGAACGAATGGTCCGGATGATGGTCGGCCGCGACCTGAAAGACTTCTTCAAGGGCGCCGCCGGTAATGGATCGGCCTCGCGCGATGCCGGATTTGAAGTGCGCCGTTTGCGAACGATCAGGTATCCGAATCACAACATCTCTTTCAATGTCGGCAAGGGTGAAGTGCTTGGATTTGCCGGACTGGTAGGCGCCGGGCGTTCGGAAATTGCACGAGCAATCTTCGGTGTCGAAGAAGCACTCGAAACTGACGTCACGCTCAACGGGCAAGCGTTAAAGATCGCGGGGCCGCACGACGCCATCACACACGGTATCTACCTTGTGCCTGAAGACCGGCGTCTGACAGGACTGATCGTCGACTTCAACGTGCGTGAAAATATCTCGCTGCCAAACCTGGAGAGTTATTCGTCGGCAAAGATCATCAATCGAGCTAAAGAAGCAAATGCGGCACGCCAGGCAGTGAAAGCGATCAATATCAAGACGCCGACGCCGGAGATGCGGGCTGCAAATCTGAGTGGTGGCAACCAGCAGAAAGTGGTGCTGGCGAAGTGGCTGACGTTCTCTCCGCGCGTGCTGATCTTTGACGAACCAACACGCGGGATCGACGTTGGCGCAAAGGCGGAGATTTATCAACTCATCCGCAAGCTTGCAAGCGAAGGCGTTTCAGTGATCGTCATCAGCAGTGAGATGGAAGAGGTGCTCGGCATCAGCGATCGCATTGCAGTAATGCACGAAGGACGGCTGACCGGAATTCTCGATCGGCCACAATTCAGTGAGGAAGCCGTCATGCGTCTCGCCACCGGCACCGATGGATAGCCACAAAAGGCACAAAGAGATCTAGCCACAAAAAAAAGCACAAAAGGCACAAAATCATTTTAATGAATTGTCGCGAGTCAAATGATTTCTCCGCATATCAAATCGAGCACTCCAGCTCAAGCAAAACTCTTTCTTGTGCTTCTTGTGCTTTTTTTGTGGCTAGTTCTTTCTGTGCCTCTTGTGGCGAGTGAGGGCTTATGAAAAAAGAGCTTGGCATTTTTGTCCTGCTAATTGTTCTCTGCGTAATCGTCTCGATCATCAACCCAAATTTTCTGCTCGCGATTAATCTCCAGAATCTCGCGCGGCAGATTGGTGCGTTTGGCATCTTCAGCATCGGACTGGGTTTGGTGATCATCACCGGCGGCATCGAACTCTCAGTCGGATCGATGATGGCTCTGCTCGGTGTGCTCCTGTCGATGATGCTGACTGAGTGGAACCTCGGCGTGGCTTTGGCGGTGCTCGCATGCATCGGAATCGCGATGGCGCTCACGTTGGGTCACGGGTTGCTCATCACACGACTCAACATGCAGCCGTTCATCGTCACTCTTTGTGGTCTGCTTTTTTATCGCGGCCTCGCACGGTTCATCACGAACGATGAGACAAAAGGATTCGGAACGGTTCAAGGTCTCGATTTCCTACGCTTTCTCGCCAATGGAAATCTCCTGATGATACCGATGCCGTTTGTGCTGCTCCTGATCATCGCCGCGATTACGTGGCTGGTGCTCCATCGCTCGGTCTACGGTCGCTACCTGTTCGCAACCGGCCGCAACGCCGAAGCAGCACGCTATGCCGGCATCAACACAAAGTGGATCATCACGCTCACGTACGTCATCGCCGGTGCGCTGACAGCAATCTCAGGAGTGATCTTCGCCTTTTACACAAACTCTGTCTCGCCCGCCAATCACGGCAATGCTTATGAACTTTATGGAATTGCCGCGGCAGTGCTCGGTGGCTGTTCGTTGCGCGGTGGTGAAGGCTCGGTAGTCGGCGTACTGATCGGCACTGCCCTGCTTCAGGTCCTGCGCAATCTGGTTAACCTGCTCGGCATCCCGAGCTCGCTGGACTTCGCTGTGATGGGAGCCGTGATCTTATTGGGTGTGATGGCGGATCAGATCTTCACTGAGCGCCGGAATCGACGACAAATCGCGGTGATGCGTGAGAGCCAGGTCCGTTAACGGAAATGGAGAAACTAATGAGACAACACGGAAGAATCTCGAGAGTTCTTGTTGCCGTACTGTGGCTATTGGCGCTCGCGTTGGTCGCCCACGCCCAGGCGAGGATTACCAAAACCAGTTTTGGTAAAACCGACCTCGGCGAAAACATTGATCTCTACACGCTTCGAAACATCCACGGCGTCGAGGCGAAGATCACGAATTACGGCGGCATCGTCGTCTCATTAAAGGTCCCCGATCGCAAAGGAAAATTTGACGATGTGGTGCTCGGCTTCAAGGATCTCGCGGGTTATCTCAAACCTGGCCCGTACTTCGGCGCACTCATTGGTCGTTACGGCAATCGTATTGCCAAGGGACGTTTCACATTAAATGGCGTCGAGTACAAACTCGCCGTCAATAATGGTGAGAACCATCTACACGGCGGCATCAAGGGCTTTGACAAAGTTATCTGGGCCGGCAACGAGCTGAAGGGTAAAGCCGAGGGGCCAGCGCTTGTCCTCGATTACCTGAGCAACGACGGCGAAGAGGGTTATCCGGGAAATCTCACTGTCCGAGTGATCTACACACTCACAAACAACAATGAACTCAAGATCGAGTATTCAGCCACGACCGACAAAGACACAGTTACAAACCTGACGCATCACTCGTATTTCAATCTCGCCGGCGAAGGTAATGGCGACATTCTCAACACCCGCGTCACGATCAACGCCGACCGGTTTGTTCCGACCGATGCCGGTTCGATTCCGCTCGGTGACTTGAGAAAAGTTTCAGGTACGCCATTCGACTTTCTCACTCCGCATGCGATTGGCGAGCGGATCAATCAGGATGACGAGCAAATAAAATTTGGTAGTGGCTACGATCACACGTGGGTGATCAATGGCCGGCCGGGTGTGATGCGCTTTGCGGCAATGGCGTATGAACCGACCAGCGGGCGCGTCATGCAGGTGTGGACCACCGAACCGGGCGTGCAGTTTTATACGGGAAACTTTCTTGATGGTACGCTGACGGGCAAGGCTGGAAAACTCTATCCGAGACGATCGGGTTTCTGCTTCGAGACTCAGCATTATCCTGACTCACCAAACCAGCCCTCGTTTCCAACGACGACGTTGAAGAAGGGCGCGACTTACAAATCGACGACGATCTATCGGTTCAGCACCAAACGTTAGACAGGATTTACAGGATGTTTCACGATTTACATGTTCATCCTGAAGCATCCTGTTCATCCTGTCTAACAAAACTCTCACAGCGGTAATCTCAGCCGTGCTTCACACCCATGTAGCTGCTGCCTGTTCTCGAGCGTCAGCGTCCCACCATGCGCTTCGGCGATCTGCCTCGATAACACCAACCCAATCCCCGACCCCTGCGCTTTTGTTGTAAAAAACGGCACGAACAGATTCGCAGTGCTCGCGAGCCCCGGGCCCTCGTCACGAACCCACACCTCGACCTGACCGTTCTTCTGCTGCCAACCAACATCGACACCACCACGCGTTTCCATCGACGCATCAACCGCGTTACGAACGAGATTGATCAGCAACTGTTCGAGCTGCACATCGTCGCCCCGAACCAGTAAATCAGGACCGCCAACAACATTCACGTGCAATCTCGTTTCCAAACTAGCCACACGAGATACGAGGGCGCCGATCTTCAACGGTTCGAGCCTTGGCGGCGGCAGACGCGCGAGTTTTGAATACGACTCGACAAAGCGTGCCAGTGAATCAGCGCGTGAAGAAATCACCGCCAGACCCCGCTGCATGTCGTCGCGCCAATCGGCCGGCTCTGGTTCCCTTCCCATTAGATCGGCCAGACTTCCCGCAACTGATTTAATCGGCGCCAGCGAGTTGTTGAGCTCATGGCCCAACACACGCAACAGGCGTTGCCATGCAGTACGCTCTTCCTCACGAAGCGTCTGGCTCAGGTCGGTGAGCACGAGCAACTGATGCTGTTGTCCGCCTTCACGAAAAGTGCTGCGACGAATGTCCCAACGCCCGACACCACCCGGAAAAACCATCTGCATCGTTTGCGGCGCAGCACCCGCGGAAGAATTGAGACATGCTGAAAGACCCAGCTCGTCGGCAGTGCGACCCAACAAACGTGCCGATGGTTGGGCCAACAATTTCTCTCCGGAGCGATTTACAAGTTGCAGACGCTGTTCACCGTCGAAGGCAAAGACGGCGACGTCAATCTCCGCCATCACCGTGCGTAACAGCGCCGTTGCCTCCATCGCCCCGAGTCGCTGCTCGCGCAACGTCTGGCCCAGGTCGTTCACTTCCAACATCACTTCACCCAGCGCGTCCCCAGTGAGGGCGCGGCGGCCGCGAATTGAGTAATCACCTTCGCGAATCGCGGCCAGTATGTTTGAGAGTGTCTGCAGTGGGCGGACAATACGCGTCTTGAGATTGAAAGCGATGCCAAGCCACAGAAGTACGAGCATCAAGTCGACGGTCCATTGGACCTGGGCCGAGTAGCCATCGTACCAGAGCAACAGGGCAGACAGAGCAACGGCGGGAAAACCGGCGAAGAGCGCGAGGATCGTGATGCGTCTTTCGAATTTCAGACGGCCGCGTTTGAGTTCCGGATCGAGCGGCGAGAACAATGGCGGCTTAACGGGCGTGCTCACGTCCACAGATTACACAGATTTATGATCCGAGGCCATATTTCTGAAGTCTGCGATACAGCGCGCTGCGACTGAGGCCCAAAGCTTCGGCGGCGCGGTTGGCGTTGCCTTCGAAGCGTGCGAGGGCCTTTTTGATTAGCAGTCGCTCGGCATCTTCGAGGCTCATTTCTTCGAGGCGCGCTGAGATACGGGCGTCGGGTGTTGCTTCGAGGGCGAGATCGAAGGCTGTGACGATGTTTCCGGGACTCATCAACACTGCCCGTTCGATGACGTGGTCCAGTTCGCGGACGTTGCCGGGCCATAGATGATGGCGCAGCGCATCGAGCGCTTCAGGCGTGAAACCCATGATCGGGCGGCGGTAACGTTCACGATGCAGTTTCAGAAAATGCTCGGCGAGGACGGGGATGTCTTCGAGTCGATCGCGAAGTGGCGGTAAACGAATCTCGACTGTGTTGAGACGGAAAAGCAGGTCCTGACGAAAGCGTCCCTGTGCTACTTCAGCATGAAGATCGGCATTCGTGGCCGACAACAGACGCACATTCACTTTCTGTGTCTTCGACGATCCGACGCGTTCGAATTCCCCCGTCTCCAGCACACGCAGCAGTTTTGCTTGAAGATTCAGCGGCACATTGCCAATCTCGTCGAGAAAGAGTGTGCCGCCGTCTGCAAGCTCGAAGCGACCGACACGATCGCTCTTCGCATCGGTGAACGCGCCTCGCACGTGTCCAAACAACTCGCTCTCAAAAACGCCCTCGGCGAGTGCGCCTGCATTTAAAGAGATCAAGGGCTTTGCTCGGCGTGATGAGATGGAATGAAGCAGACGGGTGATCACTTCTTTACCCGTGCCGTTCTCTCCTGTGATCAGGACGTTCGCGTCAGCCGGGCCGATACGCTCGACGAGGTTGAGCACCGACTTCATCGCCGGCGATTCGGCAACGACCTGTGGCAAGTCGTTCGTCTCCGCCACACTGTCGCGCAATGCCATGTTCTCGGCTTCGAGTCGGCGCCCGCGTCGCAGCGCTTCACCAAGTTCGACCTGCGTACGTAACACTGCGAGCAGACGAGCGTTGTCCCAGGGTTTTTGGATAAAGTCGCGAGCACCGCGTCGCATCGCTTCAACGGCAAGATCGACACTGCCCCACGCGGTCATGACAACAACCGGGAGCGTTGGATCGGCAGCGCGAATGCGCGAGAGTAAGTCCAGCCCTTCACTGCCCGAGGTCGTGTCGCGCGCATAGTTCAGGTCGATCAAGATCACATCGAACTCATGCGTATCGATGGACTTGAGCACACCTTCGGGCGAAGACGCGCTTTCAATCTGAAAGCGTTCTCCCTTCAATAGCAGACTCAACGCCGCAAGGACGTCAGCCTGATCGTCAGCGATTAGGATGCGAGGCATAGATTGGGAATAATGCCTGAGAAATAAGCGAAACGCTAATAGGTCGTATAGGCTTATATGACCTATTCATATCTCAGAGCAACTAGTGGATCTACCTTCGTCGCTCGTCGCGCCGGCAGCGCACACGCAAGCACTGCCGCGCCGAGTGACACAAGAACCACACTTAAATACGTCGCGGGATCAGAAGCCGTCACACTAAACAACATGCTCGACATCCATCGCGTGAGCGCAAACGCTCCCGCCAAACCGATCGTAGTTCCGATCACGGTGAGCAACATTCCCTTGCGCATCACCATCAGCAGGATCGCCGGTCTCCGCGCACCGAGCGCCATGCGAATGCCAATCTCCTGCGTTCGCAATGCAATCGAATATGAAATCACGCTGTAAATCCCAACTGCCGCGAGCAACAGTGCGATTGCGGCAAACACTCCAAGCAGCAATGCAGTGAACCGGCGTGGCGCGGTTGTGGTGCTGATAACCTCCTCCATTGTTTTTACACTTGTCAGCGGCTGATGCGGATCGATGCCCGCCATCTCTTTGCGAACACCTGCCATCAACAGCGGCGCCGGCAGCGCGCTGCGCACAAACAGAAAACGATGTCGCTGGATTGAGACTGCGCTAGACATATACCAGTCAGGCTCAACTTTCGAATCGACCGCACGATGCGGAACGTTCTGCGCGACTCCGATAATGGTGATCCACGGATTGCCCGGACGCGGCAAACCAAGCGTGATGCGACGTCCAATCGGATCCTCATTCGGGAAATATCGCGAAACGAGTCTTTCATTCACAACCGCGACCGGTTGAGCGCCTGGCTTCATGTCCTGAGCAGTAAAGTCGCGGCCTTTGATTATTGAGATACCGAGTGTCCTGAGGTAATTGGGACCAACCACCTGCCAACCCGCTGAAGTCAGATTCGAAGGATCGAGTTTGCGGCCTTCGATGGCAAACGGATCACTGCCGGCACTTCTACTCAAAGGCTGTCCAGTGCTGAAAGTCGCAGACTGCACGCCAGGCAACGACTCAACACGGGCCACCAGTTGCCGGTAAAACTCCGACGCACGTTCGGGTTCAGAATACGTTTGAGAAGAAAGATCGATTTCAACACTGATTAGCTGATTAGCGACAATCCCCGGATTAGTCTGTTGCAGACGCAATAGACTCCTCACTAACAGTCCGGAACCGACCAATAACAACACCGCGAGCGAAACTTCAGCGACGACCAGAATGTTGCTCCATCGTCGCGGTTGCACTCCGCCCGCCTGCCTTGTGTTCCGCAACGCTTCCTGCAAGTCGAGTTTTGAAACCGGCCAGGCTGCAACGAGCCCAAACCCGACGCTGATCGCTGCAACTGCCAACGCCATGAATCCAAACACACGCATGTCGATGTTGACTTCCTGCGCACGCGGCACGATCGATGGCCCAAGCCTCGTGAGAAGCTCGATGCCCCAGTTCACAAAAACAATCCCAAGCCCAGCCGCGAGCACCGAGAGTAACAAACCTTCAACAACCAACTGCCGCGCGATCTGCCAAGGGCTGGCTCCGAGCGCCGCGCGAATTGCCAGCTCACGGTGGCGCTTCGCCGAACGCATCAATAAAAGATTCGCAGCATTCGCACACGCAATCAGCAACAGCAATCCAACTGAAAACAGCAACACCAGCAACGCACGCTTGCTGCTACCGACAATCTCTTCCTGCAAAGGCGTGACGGTTATATGCCAGCCGCCATCCTCGCCATTTGGACCACGATATCCGGGCTGCTCGCGCTCAAACGTTTCGGCAAGCGCGTTCATATGCGTGCGCGCTTGTTCGAGCGTCACGCCAGGAGCGAGACGCGCGAGGATATTCAGAAAATAAGGACCACGACGGCCCGCATACTCAACTTCGCGATCGTTCAAAGGCACCCAAACATCAGCCGGTTCGGCCCACGAAAAACTCGCATGTGGAAACTGAAAACCGTTCGGCATTACGCCGATCACGGTGTAGCTCTCACCGTCGAGCGTGATGCTTCGATTGATGATGCCGCCATCGGAACCGAAGCGTCGTTGCCAGAACGCATCGCTCAGAACAACGGTGTGCGCTTCATCACTAGCGAACAGCCGCCCGAGTGACGGCTGCGTTTCCAGCATCGGAAAGAGATTCGTGGAGATGACGCTGCCGCGAATGCGTTCGGGCTCACCGGCAGATGAGAAGTTGAAACTGTGTTCTGCGTATGCGGCGACTGAATCAAATACCTGTTTCTGATCGGCGTAATCGCGATACTCGGCGGCTTTCGCAGGCAGGCGTTCAATATTGAGCGCGCGGAAGTTTCCCCAGATCACCTGGAGACGATCTGAATTCGGGAGTGGTACGGGTCGCAGCAGAACAGCATTAACAACGCTAAATATCGCAGTGCTGGCGCCGATTCCAAGCGCAAGCGTGAGCACAACCACGGCTGCAAAGCCGGGTTGTTTTTGAATGGTTCTTAGAGCGTGTAACACGGATTTGACGGATCAAAGCCACGGATTAACACGGATCTTTACTCATATCGCAACGAGATCGTCGGTTCTACTTTCGTCGCTCTTCGTCCCGGTAGATAACACGCAAGAAGCGCGACGCCGATTAGCAGGATCGAGATCGCACCATACGTCGTCGCATCAGTCGGCTTAACTCCGAAGAGCATTGTCGCCATCAGCCGAGTCAGCAAAAACGCAAAGACCAGTCCGACTCCAACACCGATCAGTGCGAGCTTCATTCCCGTGGCCCAGGATCATCTTGAACACGTCCAGGGGCCGCGCACCAATTGCCATGCGTATGCCAATCTCATGCGTGCGTTGTGTGACCGAGTAAGACATCACGCCGTAGATCCCGACAATCGCGAGCACCAGTGCTATGCCCGCGAAGAGACTCAGCAGCGTCAGATTCAACCGTTCGCCGGCAACCGACTCGGCACGAATCTCGTTCATCGTCCGCGGGCTGTAGATTGGCTGATCCGGATCGATCTCCCTCACCGCACCGCGAACTGATGAGATCAGTTGATTCGGATCTGAAGCGCCTTTAATCACCACAGTCATGCCACCCTGCGGGATCTGATTGAAGGCAAAGTATCCCTGCACGCGATCGCTGTTCTGATTGAGACTCTCCATCTTAACCCGGCCGACCACGCCTAAGACTTCCGCCACCGGTGAGTCCGGATCAGCGCCCATTCTGATACGTTTGCCGACAGCATCTTCGTTGGGCCAGTAACGTTTGGCAAACTCTTCATCGATCACGATCGCGTTTATTGCTGCGCCCATTTTCTGCACCTCGCTGAGTTTACTGAGATCTTTCCCAGCAAGATGCGATCGATCGTCGCGATCGTTGAAGACACGCCCGCGCAACACGGGAATGTTCATCGCCTTGAAGTAATCGGGCGTCACTAGACACGCTTCCATCAGTGGTGTTTGATCGCGCGGTGGAACCGGTCGCCCATCGATCACGAACGAAGTCTGCCAGCCGTTGTTTCCGAGGGGCAGTCCTGACGCGGCTGCAGTCGACTCCACACCCGGCAGTGCCCGAATGTTCTCGAGCAGACGATTGTAGAAAGAGCTGCGCTGCTCTTCGGTAGCATATTTCTTTTGCGGCAGAGAAATGCTGAAGCTCGTCAGATGCTCGTGGGAGAAACCTGGATTCACTTTCTGCAGCAGATAGAAACTACGGATCATCAATCCCGCGCAGATCAGCAGCACGAGTGTCGTAGCGACTTCAACAACTACGAGTAAACTGCGCAACCACTGCCGCCCACTCGTGCCACGACCGCTTTCTTTCAACGTCTCGTGCACGTCGACTTCTCCGGCCTGAATTGCAGGAATCAAGCCAAAGAGAATACCTGTCAAAAAAGAGATACCAAGCGTAAATGCCAGCACGGTCCAGTCGAGACCAATCTCGCGCGATCTCGGAATCGCGTCCGGACTGATGTACAAAATGAGATTGATACCCCAGCGCGCCAGCACCAACCCGATCGTGCCGCCAATCAATGACAGCAAAACACTCTCGGTCAACAACTGTCGCGTGATGCGCCAGCGACTCGCACCGACAGCAGTTCGAATCGCCATCTCTTTCCGACGCGCTGTTGCGCGTGCCAGCAAGAGGTTCGCGATATTCGCGCAGGCAATCAGGAGTACACACCCGACTGCGCCGAAGATCACCCACAACGCACGACGCACATCGACGACGAAGATTTCGAGAAGTGGTCGCAGTCTGACGCGAGTTGCTGCATTGCTGTCGGGATACTGATTCTCGAGATTCGCGGCGATATTGTTCATGTCAGCGTCCGCCTGCTCGAAAGTCGCTCCCAGCTTCAGACGCGCAACGCCGTACAAGCCCGGATGATTCCCGCGTTGCTGCCAGCTCGGTTGATCCGAGAGTTGGCCCACGGGCACCCACATCTCGGCGCGGCTCGGATAGGCGAACGTCTGAGGCATGATTCCGATCACGGTGTAGCTCTTGCTGTTCAGTGTGATGTTTTGATTGAGAATGCTTGTTTGCCCGCCGAAGCGTCGCTGCCACAACGGGTAACTCAGCACGACGACAGGGGTGCCGCCCGGCTTGTCTTCATCGTTTGTGAAGACGCGGCCTTGTGCAGCATTGACGCGCAACACGGAAAACAGATCCGCAGAAACCTGGCCAGTGACGATGCGTTCCGCCTCGCCTGTGCCAGTGAGGTTGTAACTGGCGCGATTGTAGACGCCGATCTTTTCAAACGTTCGATTTTGCGCGCGCCAGTCGAGGAAGTTGGGATACGAGATCGACATCTCATCGAGGTTTGGACTCTTCTCGTTGAGAAATATCAGCCGCTCAGATTCCGGATACGGCAACGGGCGAATGAGCACTGCATTCACGACGC
Organism: Pyrinomonadaceae bacterium; assembly: GCA_036006625.1. Lineage (GTDB taxonomy): Bacteria > Acidobacteriota > Blastocatellia > Pyrinomonadales > Pyrinomonadaceae > PSRF01. The sequence goes on from DASYPN010000021.1 coordinate 24,445, forward strand.
TGAAGATCGCGGTGTTCGCGCCAATGCCGAGTGCGAGCGCGATGATCACGATCATCGTGACGCCCGGATTCTTGAGCAACATTCTCGCGCCGTAACGGATGTCCTGCAAAAGTGTTGATGCCATTGTGTTCTCCCTAACTCGTATAGCTTTACCTCACAAGTACGACGTCGTTCTTGAGGCAAAGCGCATCTCCCAGCGCCAAAGGCGCGCAATATGAAAGCCAGTGGCAAGCGCGAGCGAAGCGAAGTGCGTCGCCCCTGGATCTTAGATTCAAAAGCCTTTCGAGCCCTGAAAGGGCGTGATACAGCGGTATTATTTCGGCCCTTCAGACCTTGACCGCTTCTTTGGGTAACCTAACCAGGGGCGACGCGCTTCGCTTCGCTCGCGTTGCCCCTGGCTTTCATATTCCGCGCCTTTGGCGCTGACAGACTGAGTCTGGCACTCGAATCGTAACGATCTATTCGTATCTAAGCGCGATCAAAGGATCCACCTTCGTCGCGCGCCGTGCCGGGACGTAACACGCCAGCAGCGCCACAACCGCCAGCACGCCTGCGACGACAACAAACGTCGTCGCGTCATTGGGCGTCACACCAAACAAAAGCCCGCGCATCAGACGCGTCAAGGCAAACGCGCCCAGGAGGCCGATCGCTTCGCCAATAATGGCGAGCGTCATGCCCTGTCGCAACACGAGCTTCAGCACGTCGCTCACCTGTGCGCCGAGTGCCATGCGGATTCCCATCTCCTGCGTGCGCTGAGTTACCGCGTGCGACAACAGTCCGTAAATACCGACAGCCGAGAGCAGCAACGCGAGCCCACCAAACAATCCCATCAGCAACATGTTGAGACGACGCTGCGCGATGCTGTCGTCAACCACTTTCTCCAACGTCTTGATATTCGAGATCGGCAGATTGGGATCAATCGACGCAACAGTCTGTCGCACAGCGCCAACGATCGAGAGCGGATCCGTCGTCGTGCGCACGAGGAGAGTCATATCCTGCAGCGGAGCTTGTGAAGCAGGAATGTAGTAAGCCGGTTCCGAAGGCGCGTCGAGCCCGGCGAGTTTCACGTCGCGTGCAATGCCGACAATCTCAAAAGACGTCAGCTTTTGACCGCGCCAGATTCGACCCGGTGGTCCAGGCTTCAGCCTTTGGCCCAGAGCCTTCTCATTAGGAAAGTAATGTTTGACGAACGACTCGTTGACAATCGCGACGCCGGGATGATCCGGGTCATCCTGTGGCGTGAATCTTCGACCCGCTGCGAGCCTCAAGCCGACCGTATCAAAGTAGTCTGGCCCAATCGGGATAAAGTTAGCTGATTGCGATGGACCATCAGGCGAAACCACCCGGCCTTCGATCTCGAATTCATCGAGCCAGTTGGACGACAGCGGGTGGTCGTAAGCGATAGTCGCATTCTTGACTCCGGGGATCGACGGAACACGCTCAAGCAACTGGTTATAAAAGTTGTTGATTTGCGTGTTCTCCGCATACTTCGGATACGGCAGGATCAGTTCGCTAGTCAACACGCCTTCAGACTGAAATCCCGGGTCAACGCGCTGCAGTATCCAAAAACTCCTGATCAATAATCCCGCGCCGATCACCAGCATCACTGCGACGCTGACTTGAAACACAACCAAAAGCTGCCTGAACCGCAAGCGACTCGCGCCCGGTCCCGACGTGCGACCACTCTGTTCCAACGCTGTATGCAAATCTGGTTGTGACGCTTGCCATGCCGGCACTAATCCAAAGATCAGACACGTGCCTAGTGAGATCAGAATCGTGAATCCGAGCACTCTCAAATCGAGATGCACTTGCGCGAGACGCGGCACTCCAGCGGGAACAAATTGCAACAACACCTTCGTTCCCAAAGTCGCGATAAAAATCCCGACTGCCGTTCCGAACAGTGAAAGCAACACCCCTTCGATAAAGAGCTGTCGCACCAGCCGGACGCGACCGGCTCCGAGCGCTGCACGGATTGAAAGTTCCTTACTGCGTCCTGCGTGTTGGGCCAACAACAGGCCCGCCACATTCGCGCAAGCGATCAAAAGCACGAGACCAACGGCGCCCAACAACGTAAACAGAGCCGGTCTGATATTACCGACCACCTCATTCATGAATGGGCTGACGATAATTCCTTCGCCGCGATTCGCTGGATATTCTTTTTCGAGCCGCGCGCCGATCGTGTCCATTTCGATCTTTGCCTGTTCGATCGTCACACCGGGTTTGAGTCGCGCGATAACACCGAGCACGTGGGCAGTGCGAACTGCTGCCCAGCCGGCTGGGAACGACATCGGTATCCAGAAGTTCTGTTGCTGCTCATCGAACGCGAGGCGTCCGGCGGTTTGTGGTGAGACGGGATAGATACCGGCGGGCATCACGCCAACGACGGTGTAACTTGCGCCATCGAGCGTGATACTCCGATTGATGATATTTCGATCGCCGCCGAAGCGTCGCTGCCAAAGCGAATAGCCTATGATAACGACCTGTCCCTTTTCGGGTTGATACTCGTCCGGCGCAAACGCACGGCCGAGCATCGGCTCAACACCAACTACGCCGAAATAACCCGAGCTAACACGCGCTCCGGTGAGTTGTTCTGGTTCGCCGTTACCCGTGAGTGCCACTGAGCCCTGTCCAAACGCGGCGACGTCTTCGAAGACTGTGTTCTGTTTCTTCCAGTCGAAGAAGTTTGCCGGCGACGTGCGCCAGCGACCGTGCTCGGGCACGTTTTCCCAGAGAGCGACGAGTCGATCGGGATTTCTGTAAGGCAGCGGATTGAGCAACACCGCATTCACGACGCTGAAGATCGCGGTGTTTGCGCCGATGCCGAGTGCGAGGGTTAACACCGCGATCGCGGTGACGCTCTTGTGCTTCGCGAGCATTCGAAGGCCGTATTGAAGATCCTGGAAGAGTGTGTTCATGGTATTGGTCCTATAGGTCCAAGAGGACCTATTCATACCGCAGCGCCACGAGCGGATCGACCTTCGTCGCGCGGCGCGCGGGGATGTAACAGGCAAGCAAGGCTGCGATCGCCAGCAAGACCGCATCGATCACAAAGATCACCGGATCCCTTGCGCTAACTTCGAAGAGCAACGAAGACAACACCCGCGTGGCAGCGAACGCCACCACCAAACCAACAACAATCCCAATCAGAGCCAGCTTAAAGCCGTTTCGCATCACGAGCTTCAACACGTCGTGCGTGCTGGCGCCCAAGGCCATTCGCACACCAATCTCATGCGTGCGTTGGACCACCGCAAAAGCCATGATGCCGTAGATCCCGATCGCGGCGAGAACCAAAGCGAGGGCAGCAAACAATCCAAGTATGAACATGTTGAATCGACGCGGCGCAACCGAGTCTGAAATGCGCTGGTCCATAGTCATCAGGCTGTAGACCGGTTGATCGCGATCCAGCATCGCGACTTCGCTGCGCAACGCCGGGGCAACCTGCAACGGATCGCTCTTCGTGCGCACCGCGAGATACAACGCAGGCACATTGCCATCGGCGAATAGCGGCTGGAATGCAGGAATGTAGAGCTCAGGACTATCCTGGATGTCGAGACCGCGATGCTTCACGTTCCCGACCACGCCGACTACTTCGTACCACTTCGGATTGTTGTTCTGGAAAGAGATGCGTTTGCCGAGTGGGTTATCTGTGGGCCAGTACTTACGCACGAAGGCGTTGTTCACGATCGCAACCTGCGGCATGTCAGGCAGATCGCGTCGCGTAAAATCACGACCATTGAGCAATGGAATCGCCATCGCACGAAAGTAACCGGGAGTTACAAACCTGACTTGTTCGTCAGGTCGCGAATTGCCCGGCGGTGTCATCTGATCTTCAATCGAGAAACTGCGATCGCCGCCACCGCCACCAAACGGCAGTAAATTGATCGCACCGACCGACTCGATCTCCGGACGTGCTTCCAGTTGATCGAGAAGCTGTTGGAAAAATGCGTGGCTCTGGTTGAATTTCTCGTACTTACTCGACGGCAGCGCAATGCGCATGGTCATCAGGTTAGCCGAATCGAATCCCGGTTTGACTTCCTGCAAACGCAACAAACTCTTCACCATCAGGCCGGCGCCGATCAGCAACACGAGCGAAAGCGCAAGCTCCGAAACGACGAGAAGGTTTCGCAACTTGAGCCGTCGCGAGCCGTCACCGCCACGTCCTGCTTCTTTCAGGACGTCGTTCAGATTTGTGCGTGCGGCCTGAAACGAGGGCGCAAGCCCAAAAACGATGCCGGTCAGGAGCGAAGTGCCTAGCGTGAAGAGCACCACGCGATAGTCGGGTTTGATTTCTTCGAGGCGAGGCGTGTTTTTCGGCATCAGAAAGACGAGCGCTCGCACAACCCAAAGCGCCAGCGCCAGCCCGACTGCGCCACCAATGAACGAAAGCAACAGACTCTCAGTCAGAAACTGTCGCACAACGCGAGTACGGTTTGCTCCGAGCGCTGCGCGAATCGCGAACTCGCGGTATCGCGAGGTCGCACTCGCCAGTCGCAAATGTGCGACGTTCGCACACGCAATCAACAACACCAGACCGACAGCTCCAAGTAACACGAGCATCGCACGTCGCATGTTGCCCACCATTTCTTCGTGCAACGAACGGATGCTCGCGCTGAAGCCACTGCGATATGTGGAAGAATGCTCCTGCGACAGTCGTGCAGTGACGGTGTCGAGGTCTGCCTGCGCCTGAGGTTGAGTGATGCCGGGTTTTAGACGCGCAATCAGGTTCAGAAAATGAGAGCCGCGATTGTCTTCCTGCAACAAATCTGGTGTGAACGCGAGTGGGATCCAAGCCTCGGTGTCTCTGTCGGGAAAATGAAAACTCGCCGGCATCACGCCGACAACCGTGAGTGTGCGACCATCGAGCTGGATCGTTTTATTGATTACACGCGGGTCTCCACCAAACCTTCGCTGCCAAAGCGAATCGCCGAGTATCACGCGTGTGTCGTTACCGAACTGATCTTCGTCGGGCAGGAAATTCCGACCGAGCTGAGGTTGCACACGGAGTGTCGAAAACAGATTTGCCGAGACGGCAGCGCCACGCAGTCGCTCGGGCTGATCGACACCCGTGAGATTCAAGCCTTCAATGCTGTATGCAGCGATCTGATCGAATGCGTGGGACTGCTGCTGAAAGTCTTTGAACTCGAGCGCCGAGATCTCGATTTCCTCGAGCCCCGTCTTGTGCAGGTTGCCCCATACAACCATCAGTCGCTCGGAATCGGGATACGGCAGCGGACGCAACACCACCGAATTCACAACGCTGAAGATCGCGCTGTTGACGCCGATGCCCAACGCGAGCGTCAGCAGCGCAATCGCGCTGACGCCCTTGTGCTTCCACAGCATCCGCAACCCGTACTGGAGATCGTTGATCATAAGATAATCTGGTTTGTTTCTTTGCGCCTTTGCGTCTTGCTTTGCGGCCTTGCGTGGAAAATGGTTTCACGCGAAGGCGCGAAGGAAGACGCAAAGACGCGAAGAAGTCAGATTAGGACATTACCTATTGGTCCTATTTCTTTCACTCATATCGCAGCGCCACGAGGGGATCGACCTTGGTCGCGCGGCGCGCGGGAATGTAGCACGCCAGTAACGCCACGAATGCGAGCAACAGCGGCACCGCAACAAACGTCAACGGATCAGACGCCTTCACACCAAACAGCAACGAACTCATCAGTCGCGTTAACGCAAACGCACTCGCAAGCCCGATCGCCACGCCAATCAGCGTCAATCCCATTCCCTTCTTCAACACCAGAAACAAAATGTCGCGCGGAGTCGCCCCAAGCGCCTGTCGCACACCGATCTCATTCGTGTGCTGCGTCACGAAATACGCCAGCACACCATAAATCCCGAGCGAAGCCAGCAGCAGCGCCAGCAAAGCGAATCCAGCGAGCAGAATCATCCCCATGCGTCGCTGCGCTGCTTCAGTGCCAAGGACTTCCTCCATCGTCGCCACATTGGAAATCGGCTGGTCCGGATCGACTTCACGAATGATCTGTCGCACTGAACCCACGAGATTCGACGTGTCTCCTGTCGTGCGGATCGCGAGGTCGCGCGGTATGAACCACAGGTTATGGTTGACCTGCTGGTACGGCAGATACATCTCGGCCTTCACGGGCTCATCGAGTCCCATCTGCCGTATGTCGGCAGCGATGCCAACTATCTGTATCCACGGCGCTTTAGCGTCATCGGGATCACCAAGCTTGAAGCGACGGCCGAGCGCATTCTCACCAGGCCAATATTGTCGCGCCATCGTCTCGTTGATGATTGCGACATTCATTGACTGCGCATTGTCGCGATTGTCGAAGTAACGGCCCTGGCGCAACGGGATGTGCATCGTCTGCAGATAATCTGCACTGACCTGGCGATGAATAGCGTCATACGACATCCCCGGAATCGGGCTCTTGACCCCTTCCGGATAGAAGCCACTGGAACCACCCTTCCACGAAATCGGCACGGAAGTGCTGTAACCCGCAGACGCAACACCCGGCAGATGTGTGACTCTTTGCAGCACCTGCCGATAGAAGTTATCGCGCACTTGCGGCTCTTTGTATTTCTCGCGCGGCAATATCGTGCGCATAGTCAGAACCTTGTCGGGCTCAAGCACTGAATACTGCCGGAAGAGTTGAAAGAGTGTTTGAATCAGCAGACCCGCGCCAACCAGCAGCACGATAGAGAGCGCGACCTCAAACACGATCAGAGTGCTCCGCAAACGGCCGCTCGCAGTCGCGCGTGTACTGCTCTGCTTAAGTGCGTCGTTCAGATCAAACTTCGCCGCCTGAAGCGCAGGCACGAGACCAAAGACGACTCCTGTGACGATCGAGACCGCAAGCGTGAAGACGAGGATACGAACGTCGAGGCTCAGATTCGCCGACAAGGCCATCTGCTCGGGAATCAGTCCCTGAAGAAAAGTAAAACTCACATACGCCAAACCAGATCCCAACACACCGGCGAAGATGGCCAGCAACAAACTCTCGGTGAGCAACTGCCGAATAACGCGAGCCCGAGCGGCGCCTAACGCCATCCGCAAAGCGATCTCGCGACGACGCGCAACCGCACGCGCCAATAAAAGCCCGGCGACATTCGCGCACGCGATGAGCAACACAAATGCGACTGCAACCAGCAGCACCGTCAGCGAACTACGCGTTTTGCCAACCAATTGATCGCGCAGCGGCATCACGACTACGCCGAGTTTGCCGTCAAAAGTCTCGTTGGGATGGTCCGTCGCAATTCGTCGCATCACGGCATTCAGGTCTGCCTGTGCCTGCGACAAAACGACGCCGGGCTTCAAGCGCGCAACGATCTGCAAATAGTGTCCGTCACGATTCGCGAGCTCCTCCTGGTCGAACGCGAGCGGCACCCACAAACGCACATCGTTTTCGAGAAAGTGGAAGCCCGCCGGCATTACGCCGACGACCGTGTGCTTTTCTCCATTCAGAAGAATCTCGCGATTGATGACATTGCGGTCGCCGCCGTAACGACTCTGCCAGAGGCTATAGCTAAGCACCGCGACTTTGTTGCCGCCGGGACGATCCTCCTCGGGAAGAAAACCACGGCCAAACAACGGCTGCACACCGAATACCTGGAAAAAGTTTGCACTTATCGAGTTGGCAGCGATGCGCTCGGGCTCGCCATCGCCGGTGAGATTGAAACTCGACGTAGCAGCGGCGGCCATGTCAGCGAACGACTGGCTCTGGTCTTTCCAATCAACGTAGTTAGCCGGAGCAGGCGTGTTGGTCGGAAAGCCGGCGAACCCCGCCTCTTCCCAAACAACCACTAACTGGTCGGGATCGCGAAACTGGAGTGGCCGCAACAGCACCGCGTTGACGACGCTGAAGATCGCCGTGTTGGCGCCGATTCCCAGGGCGAGGGTTATGAGAGCAATAACCGTAAAGCCGGGCCTCTTTAAGAGACCACGCACACCATAGCGTATGTCCTTAATTAATGTTTCCATGATCTAAAAACACCACAGACGACAAGAATCTATCCGCGAAAATCGCAAATAAGATCCGGAAAATCCGTGTTACCTGAGGGCTTCGAGCGGGTCGATCTTTGCTGCCCGGCGCGCCGGAACGATGCACGCCACGAAAACCACGAGCGCCAGCACCACCGCCACTGCCACAAACGTCACAACGTCGAACGGCTTCACACCAAACAGTAATGTCGTCATATATCGCGTCGCTGCAACGGCACCGGCGGTTCCGATAACGATGCCAACAATTGCCAACAACATCGCACGTTTCAAAACGAGCTTGAGCACGTCGACAATCTGCGCGCCGAGCGCCATGCGCACACCGATCTCGTGTGTTCTTTGCGTGACGTAATACGACGTGACGCCATAAATCCCGAGCATCGCGAGCAGCATCGCAACGCTCGCGAACGTGCTCAACAGCAACATCGGAACTCGTCGCGGTGCTGCCGAAACGAAAACGACGTCGTTCATCGTCTTGACGTTGTAAGTAGGTACGGCTTTATCGACTGAACGAATCGCTTCACGCACTGACCCTGCGAACGCAGCCGGCTCGCCATTGGTTCGTACTACGAGCGACAAGCTTCCCCACGTCGCATCCTGTGCGTAAGGCACGTACATTTGTTGTCCCGACTCTTTATCGAGCGACTCTTTGGTATCACCTACAACACCGACCACTTCGCGCAGAAACTTCTCATCACGCCAGATCGAGAAGCGCTGGCCGATCGGGTTCTCGCCTCGGAACAAGTTCCGCGCCAGTGTTTCGTTGATGATCACGACTTTGGGACTCTGTGAGTTGTCCTGATCTGTGAAAGTGCGACCGGCTTTTAGTGGAATCTGAAGTGTCTGAAAATAATCAGGTGTGATCGCAAGATGATGAGCGTTTGTCTGCTCCTCGAGTGTCTGAGGCCGGCCTTCCCGAATCAGACCACGCCACACTTCCGTGTCGGGGGCCAACGGCACGTCCAACACTGCACTGGCAGACTGCACCCCCGGTGTCGCCTTCACCTGATCGACAAGCTGCTTGAAGATCTGTGCGCGCGGTTCGCCCCGTGCATATTTGCCTGGCGGCGAAGTGAGACGCATTACCAAAACATTATCCGGATTGAACCCGGGATTCAGTTCGCGGAGGTGCACGAAACTCTTGATCAGCAATCCAGCGCCTGCGAGCAGAACGAATGAAATGGCGATTTCGGAAACGATGAGCAGACTGCCGATGCGATTGCGTCCACCCGTTTCTGACCCGCGTTGACCGCTGTCTTTGAGCTCTTCGTTGAGATTGGGCCGCGACGTCTGTAATGCGGGAACAAGACCAAACAAAATACCAGCAGCCACAGTCACCGCGAGCGTGAAACCAAACACGCGCAGATCGATTCCGATTTCATCAATTCGCGGTGTGTTCGGCGGCGTGATTGCAACCAGCAGTTTGACCAGCCAAATACTCAGAGCGAGACCTGCGACGCCACTGACAACGGAAAGCATCACGCTCTCAGTCAATAACTGTCGCACGACGCGGAGACGACTGGCTCCGAGTGCTGTCCGAAGTGCAATCTCTTTTTGACGCGAGGCAGCGCGTGCGAGTAACAGGTTCGCAACGTTCGCACAGGCAATCAACAAAACAAACGCGACCGCAGTTAACAGAACTACGAGTGACGTTCTCAACTCGCCGACGAGACTCTCACGCAACTCCGTGAGTCGAACGCCCCAACCCCTGTTTGTCTCAGCATAACTCTGCGATAGACGCTGGTTGATTGTGTCGAGGTCAGCCTGCGCTTGCGACAACGAAACTCCAGGCTTCAACCGCGACACGACTGACACGTATCGATTATCGCGAGGCTCGTCGGCAGGCTTAAACGGAAACGCCACCCAAACTTCTGAATCGCTGGGATAAGTGAAACCGGCCGGCATGATTCCAACAATTGTTACCGGCTTGTTATTCATCGAGATCTTTCGACCGACGACATCTGACATTCCACCGAAACGTCTTTTCCACAACGCATGACTAATCACCACGGCAGGCTCAGCGCCTTCCTTCATGTCATCTGCTTGTATCGTGCGGCCGCTGATCGCGTTTGTCTTAAAAAGCTGAAAGAAGTCACTCGAGACTCCACTGGCGCGCACACGTTCAGTTTCGTCATCCATATTGAGAAACACGCCGCCGGTATTAAAACCAGCGATCTGCTCGAACGATTTGCCTTGCGTCTGCCAGTCGACGATGTCAGGCACAGACATGTTGCTCTGATTAATCCCCTGCTGCGGATTGATTCCGATGAACCGAACGATTCGGTCCGGCTCAGGGAAATTCAGCGGACGCAACAACAGTGAATTCACCATCGTGAACATCGCCGTCGTCGCACCGATTCCGACTGCGAGAGTCGAGATCGCGATGAATAAGAATCCCGGGCGCTTAAGAAAGCTCCGCACGCCGTAGCGAACGTCGTTGAGTAGTGTTTCCATATTAGCCGCCTCATTCTCCGCGAAATGTCCCACGCAAAGCCGCAAAGGTGCGAAACCAGACGCAAAGAGAACAACTTTGCGCCTTTGCTTCACTTCGCGTCTTTGCGTGAAACGTTCTTAGCGCAGGGCTTCGAGTGGGTCGATCTTCGCGGCCCGTCGCGCCGGCACAAGGCACGCGACCAGAACTACGATCGCCAGCACCACAGCCACTGCGACAAACGTCATAACGTCGATCGGCTTCACACCAAAGAGCAACGTCGTCAGATAACGCGTCACGGCAACAGCACCCGCGGTTCCGATAACGATGCCAACGATTGCCAACAACATCGCACGTCTCAAAACGAGCTTGAGCACGTCAACAACCTGCGCACCAAGTGCCATACGCACGCCGATCTCATGTGTTCTTTGCGTCACGTAATACGACGTGACTCCGTAAATCCCGAGCATCGCAAGCAACATCGCCACGCCGGCAAATGTGCTCAATAGCAACATCGGGACCCGTCGTGGCGCCGCCGAAATATTGACAACGTCATTCATTGTCTTGAGGTTGTAACTTGGTATGCCTTTATCGAATGAGCGAATCACTTCGCGGACCGGTCCTGCCATCGCAGCCGGATCACCATTCGTGCGCACAACCAGCGACAGATCGCTCCACATTCCCCCATCTTGCGCGTAAGGCACATACATTTCCTGCCACGGCTTTTCGTCAAGCGATTGTCTGGTATCGCCGACTACACCGACGACTTCACGCAGAAAATCTTCATTACGCCAGATCATGAAGCGCTTGCCGATCGCGCTCTCGCCCGGCCACAACTTCTGCGCGAGGGTTTCATTTATGATCGCGACTTTGGTGCTCTGAAGGTTGTCGTGATCTGTAAAAACACGACCCGCTTTCAGAGGAATCTGAAGTGTCTGGAAGTAATCAGAAGCGATCGAGAGATGCCGGGCATTCGTTGCGTTGGCGGGCGTCAGTGGGAGACCTTCAGGTATCGCGAAGCGCCCCAGATTAAACGTGTCGCCTCCCAACGGTAGACTGAGTATCGCACCGGCAGATTGCACACCCGGCGTTGCCTTCACTTGATCGATTAGCTGCTTGTAGCGCTGGGCGTTTTGTTCCGGCTTCGAAGACATTGAGACACGCATTACCAGAACATTATCAGAGTTGAAGCCGGGGTTAGTTTCTCGCAGGTGCTTAAAACTCTTGATCAATAAACCCGCGCCGGCGAGCAGTATGAACGCGAGCGCGATTTCGGAAACAATCAACAACCCACCGATACGATTGCGGCCACCGGTTTCCGACCCGCGTTGACCACTGTCTTTAAGCGTCGCATTCAGATCGGGCTGCGACGTTTGCAACGCCGGAACAAGACCAAACAAAAGACCGGCTGCTACGGTGACTGCGAGCGTAAAACCAAACACGCGCAGATCGATTCCGATTTCATCAACCCGTGGTGTGTTCGGTGGCGTGATTGCAACGAGCAGTTTGATCAACCAAATACTCAGCCCGAGTCCTGCGACGCCACTCACGACCGAAAGCATCAAACTTTCAGTCAATAACTGCCGTACGACGCGGACACGACTCGCACCGAGTGCTGTGCGTACGGCAATCTCCTTCTGACGAGATAGGGCCCGAGCTAAGAGAAGATTTGCAACGTTCGCACAGGCAATTAGCAAAACAAACACGACGGCGCCAAGCAGGACGAGCAGTGACGTTCTTAAATTTTTCACCAGACGCTCACGCAACTCTGTGAGTCGCACGCCCCAGTAAGCGTTTGTATCAACATAGGTCTGGGCCAGACGCTGGTTGATTGTGTCCAGCTCGCTTTGCGCTTGCGACAGCGAAACTCCCGGCTTCAACCGAGCCACGGCTGAAATATAACGATTTTCACGAGCCTCCTTGGCCGGGTTGAACTGTCGACCCCACCAAATTTCCCTGTCCTTCGGATAAGTGAAGCCTGCAGGCATGATTCCAATGATTGTCCCCCACCAACCATTTATCTTGATCTTGCGGCCTACGACATCTGACGCTCCGCCAAAACGTCGTTGCCACAACGCATAACTGATCACGACACCATCGGCGTCGTCCCTCGTGTCATCTGGTTGGATCGTGCGGCCACTGATGGCGTTGATTCCCAATATCGTAAAGAAATCGCCCTGCACTCCCGCAGTACTCACAAGTTCAGTTTCGTCGTTCAGATGCAGGAACGACTGGTTGTTGGAAATTCCCGCGATGTGTTCGAACGACTGGCTCTGCGTCTCCATGTCCACGAGGTCAGGCACGGACATGGGTCCTTCAGTAAACCCGTGCCGTGAATTGATCGCATCGAATTGCACGATTCGCTCCGGCTCGGGAAACTGCAACGGTCGCAACAACACCGAATTCACCACCGTGAACATCGCTGTCGTCGCGCCAATGCCGAGTGCGAGAGTGGAAATAGCGATGAACAAAAATCCCGGACGCTTGAGAAAGCTCCGGACGCCGTAACGTATGTCTTTAATCAGTGTTTCCATCTGTGTTCATCCGTTTTCACTCATTTCTGAGTGCTGTTAACGGCTCGACTTTTGTAGCCCGCCGGGCCGGGACATAACATGCGACCAGAGCCACACCGATCAGCAGGAACGATACAAACCCAAACGTCAGTGGATCAGTCGCACTCACTCCATAAAGCACACTCGTGATCGCACGCGTCGCGAGAAACGCGCCAAACAGTCCGAGCGCGGCGCCAATGATCGTCAACTTCAGTCCGTGACCGAGCACGAGTCGCAGAACATCTCTCAGCTGTGCGCCGAGCGCGAGTCGTATGCCGATTTCATGTGTGCGTTGTGCCACTGCATACGACGTGATTCCGTAAACTCCGATCGCCGCAAGCATCAGCGCCACAAGTCCAAACACTCCGAGCACAGTTGCCGCAACTTTCGCCGGGAACAATGCAAACTTCATGTGCTCGGTAAACGTCTTAACGTCAAAGAGCGGCAGATTGGGATCGAGCGACTGCACCTGACCGCGAACTGGCGCAATCAGTCCTTCCGGATTCCCTTTCGCACGCACCACCAGAATGGCGCCCGAGCTGTAATCCTGAATCATCGGCGTCCACACGAACGGACGCGGATCTTCAGCAATGTTGAAATACTTGCCGCCTTTAGCCACGCCGACGATGCGTATGAATGGCCCATCGGCGCCTCGCCAACTGAAGCGCTTGCCGACAGCTTCGCCCGTGTTTTGCAGTTCGGGCATCAAACGTCGCACAAAGAACTCATTGACGACTGCAACTTTTTCAGTCTTCTCAGTGTCCTGGTCGGTAAACTCCCGCCCTTGCAGAATCGGTGTGCCCATCGTCTTGAAGTAACCGGCGCCAGAACTGCTAACCATTACTGTAGGCACGTTTTCACCGCGCTCAGCCGGTTTTCCTTCCACGAAAACAGGGCCGCTGTTGTAGTTGAGACTGAGAGGAATGTAGTTCGTCACCGCAGCCGACTCTACACCCGGCAACGACTGCACACGTTCGATCAGTTGGCGGAAGAACTGCTGGCCGCGCGCTTCGTCATAACCCTGCAACCCGAGATCAAACGACATCGTGAGTCCGTTCTGCGTTTCGAAACCGGGGTTCATGGTCTGCAACTGTTGCAGCGTACGAACGACGAGGCCGGCGGCGATCAGAACCATGAGCGAGATTGAGATCTGTGCAACTACGAGCACGCTGCGCAGACGAGTTTTCACAGCGCCACCTTGTGCGGCAGTGTCTTTCAAAGCACGTACGAGACTCGGCCGGGTGGACTGTAGTGCCGGTGCTAATCCAAAGACCGCGCCTGCAGTTATAGACACGGCGAGTGAAAACAGCAGCACTCGCCAATCGACATCGAGGTCGAGCCTGAGTGGGAAATCGATGGGCGGTTTCAGCGCGAGTAGCAGTCTGACGATCCAGAGTGCAAGGAACAAACCGGCGGCGCCACCTACAAACGAAAGCAAAATACTTTCAGTCAGCAGTTGACGGATCAACCGCAAACGGTTCGCGCCCATCGCGAGGCGGATCGCGATCTCTTTACGTCGATCGGTGGCGCGCGCAAGCATTAAACCAGCCAGGTTTGTGCACGTCACAAGCAACACCAGCCCCACAGCCGCCATCATGACCCACGTAAAGCTGACGGCAGCGCCACGCAGATCGGGGATGATGAATCCCGGTGGCTCAACCTTGATGGTCTGTCCTTCGTTGCTGTCGGGATATTCTTTGCCGAGTTGCTGGCCCAACAGATTGAGTGACGCCTCCGCCTGTCGTGCACTGACGCCGCTCTTGAGACGTCCGATGGCGAACATGTTCTTCGCGTTGCGACTGTCGATCCAGGTCGCTCCCGGCTCAGCCCACTCCATCATCGACATCGGCAGCCACATATCGGGCGCATAAACAAACTCGGTGCCCTTGAAGCCTTGCGGCGCAATGCCGATCACTTTGAACTGGTGATTGTTTATCAGTACATCTCGGCCAACCAGACCAGGATCGGCGCCAAAGCGTTGCTGCCAGCAGTCGTAACTGACGACGATGACGGGATGCGAGAGCTTCGTCTTGTCTTCTTCCGGAAGGAACGTGCGACCGTGAATCGCCTTCACGCCGAGAACGTCGAAATAATTTCCAGAGACCTCGAAACCCCAGATACGTTCGTTGACGCCGCCGCGACTCAAACTCAGAGGCGCAAAGCGGTAGACGAGCAGACCCGAAAGCACGTCGTTGCGATCACGGAAGTCCTTGTAGTTCGGATACGAGAAGGCCGACATAGAGTCGCCTTTCCCACGCACCGCAACCGAAACGATCTCGCCAGGACGTTCGACCGGCAACGAGCGCAGCAACACCGTATTCACGAGGCTGAAGATCGCCGTATTAGCACCAATCCCGAGCGCCAAAGTGATCACCGCGATCGCGACAAACCCCGGCCGCTTGATCAACCCACGAACCGCATAGCGAACGTCTTTGATTAGAGAATCCATAGTCTTTCCTGTATAGGTCATATAGGTCCTGTAGGACCTATTCATAGCGAAGCGCTATCAGTGGATCGACCTTCGTCGCACGCCGCGCGGGCAGATAACACGCCACGAGCGCTACAACCACCAGACTCAAACAAACAACAACAAACGTCGGCACATCTGTCGGCATGACACCGAACAGCAGACTCTTCATCAATCGTGTTAACGCAAATGCTCCTGCGGCGCCGAGGACTATGCCCGCGATCGTCATCCGCAAAGCATTCTTCAACACCAGCAATAAAATATTTTCCAAACGTGCTCCCAGCGCGATTCGAATTCCGATTTCGTGAGTTCGTTGAGCGACGACATACGACATCACGCCATAGATCCCAACAGCGGCCAGAGCCAAGGCAAGAATTGCGAACGCCCCGAGCACAAACATTGAGAAGCGTTGCGTCTGAATCGATTTCGCCATCACCTCCTGCATGGTGGCGATCTCGGTCGGCACTTGATCGCGATCGAGTTGCTGTACGGCTTGTCTGACAGTCGCCGTCATTTCCGCGGGATTGCCTGCCGTGCGGACGACAAGTGACATGAAGGAAACGGGATATTGCGCGTGTGGTAAGTAAAGAGCGCTTGTGCCCGGCTTACCTAATCCATACTGCTTGACGTCCTTGACGACTCCAACCACAGTGCGCCACGGCTCATCCTCGCGTCCCGGATTCCATGGCAGCCCGATTCGCTTTCCGATCGGATCTTCGTTGGGCCAAAAACGAGCCGCCAAACTCTCACTGACCAGCACAACCAGGGGCGCGTCCTGTCGATCCTGGTCCGTGATCTCACGTCCACGCTCGAGTCGAATGCCCAAAGCCTGTAGATAGCCGGGCGTCATGATGTACCGATCGACCGAAGGCGCCTGACCTGGTGGAACCGGCTGATGCTCGATGTAGATTCCCGTCATATCGAAATCGCCGGCAGACGGCAAAGGGGTAACGACACCGGCACTGACTACTCCAGGAAGCGACTGCACCTGGTTCGTAAGGTCACGGTAAAAAGCAATGCGCTTTTGATCCGTGTCGTAGCGCAGCGACGGTAAACCCAGATCCATCTTCAACGATTGTGCGTAATCGAAACCCGGATCTACGTTTTGCAACTGCCTGACGGTTCGAATCAGCAGACCCGCGCACATCAGCAGCACGAGTGCGCACGCTATTTCAGAAACGACTAGAGCGCTGCGCAGACGCGTACGCGCTGTTCCACTCGAACTCCTTCCGACCGCTTTTAAAGTCTCACTTAGACCAGCTTGTGAACTGTGCCACGCCGGCGCCAAACCGAAGAGGAGCAAGGTGAGTACTGAGAGACCGAAAGTAAATCCCAACACCGGCCGACTAAGCGCAACTGTTTGCAACTGCGGAATCATTTCGCTCCCGAAAGCCTTGAGCAGATCGATTCCCCAGATTGCGAGAAACAATCCCACGAGGCCACCGGCAATTGCGAGCAAACCACTCTCGGTAAGAACCCCACGCAGCAATTGCCAGCGCGATGCGCCCAGCGCAGTTCGAATACTCATCTCCGAGGCTCGTGAGGTCGCGCGCGCAAGGAGAAGATTTGCGACGTTGGCACAAGCGATTAGCAGCACAAACGCAACGGCTCCAAACAACACCCACAACGTCTTTTTGAGATCACGTACGTTGTCCTGCTGCAAACCAACGAGGTGAATGCCCTGATTAGTATTCGACTCCGGATGCTGTGTCTCGAGGCGCTGCGCGATCACGTTCAATTCAGACTGAGCCTGCGCGAGAGTAACGCCGTCTTTGAGTCGACCGATTGCCCTGAGGTGTCGAGCCGATCGCAATTGCTCGTTCGCCTGTTCCGCAACCGGTCGATATAGGAGAGCCGGCTTTTCAATCAATGTCGACGGTAACGAAGGAGAATTCGCGGGCATGACGCCAACGATCGTGTACGGCCTTAAGTTGAGCAGGATCGTTTTACCAACAGCGTGAGGATCGGAGTTGAGCTGCCGCTGCCACAGTTCATAACTCAGAATTACTACCTGGTCCTTGCCGTCTTGTTGCTCTTCGGGCAGGAAGGCACGACCAAGAAACGGCTGCGTGCCTATGACGTTGAAGAAGTCGTCGCCGACCCATGCAGCATCGATGCGAACCGGTTCGCCGGCGCCTGAGAGTAAGGGGGTCCAACTATGGATGGTGGTGATACTCTCAAACGCCGTTTGTTGCTTGCGATAGTCGACGATATCAGTGTGCGAAACCTGATTGCGAGAGTCGCCCTGCGCGCGATCCTCACCCCAAAGTACAACGATGCGATCCGGGCGATAAAACGGCAGAGGCTTCAGCAAAACCGAATAAACTATGCTAAAGATCGCGGTGTTCGCGCCGATTCCCAGCGCCAGAGTGATGACGGTAACCAGGGTGAACGAAGGCTGCCGCACGAGGCGACGAATAGCATAGCGGACATCTTTGAGCATATAAGTCCTAAAGGTCCTATTGGACCTATTCGTACCGCAGCGCCACGAGTGGATCGACCTTCGTCGCACGGCGCGCGGGCAGATAACAAGCCACGAGGGCTACCAACACAAGCAGCGCAGGAACAAGCACAAACGTGGTTACGTCGTAGCCGCTAATTCCAATCAGCAACGACGACACCAGCTTCGCGAGTCCGAGCGACAACATGAACCCGATGCCAACTCCAACTGCAGCCAGCTTCATTCCCTGCCGCGTGATCATCTTCAACACGTCGCTGCGGTTTGCACCGAGTGCCATGCGAATTCCGACCTCACGCGTGCGTTGCGAAACAACGTATGCCATCACGCTGTAAAGCCCGACGGCACTCAACAGGACCGCAACAACGCCGAACGCGAGCGAGAAAGTGGACGCCATGTTTGGCGCCCAGAGCGCATACGTCTTGTGCTGGTCCATCGTCTTGACTGCGAAGACCGGCACACGACGATCAATCGCCGCAACTTCGCTCCGAATCGCGCCAACTATAGAAAGCGGATCGACGTTTGGACGCATCACGAGTGCCATCGTCCTCGGACGAAGTTGATCCATCGAGTAGTAGTAAAACGGTCTCGGATCTTCCGCTAACGTCCGGTACTTGCCCGTCTTAACTACGCCAACCACTTCCAACGGATCCTTACTTTCAGGGCCGATTAAGATCCGTTTGCCGACGACGGAATTCTCACCGGGCCAGAGTATTTCAGCCATCCGTTGATTGATGACGATCACGCGTTTCGTTTTGGTGGTGTCGCGATCGTCGAAGTCGCGCCCCTCGACGATCGGGATCTGCATCGTCCTGAAGTAGCCGGGACTGACGTAGGTGTTCATGATGTTCCGGCCGGCAGTTCCCCGAGCCAGAGTCTCGCCTTCTCTCAGAATCGGACCGCTGGAATTCGAACTGTCACCGAGTGGAAGCGTCCGCGTGTATGAAGCTGCTTCAATGCCGGGGACGTGCGACACCCGCTCGAGCACCTGCTTATAGAAATTCCGGCTCTGCTCTTCTTCGTAACCAACGAGAGTCGGACTCAACGAAACAATCAGTCCTTTGTCGTTGCTGAATCCCGGATCCATCGTCTGCGCTTTGCGAAAACTCTTGATGAAGAGACCGCCGCAAACCAGCACCACGAGCGACAACGCAACCTGCGCCACGACCAGCACGTTTCGCAAACCAAACGCTCTCATCTTCCCTCGTCGCGCCTGTTCCGGATCGCCTTTGAGCACCGGAACGACATCAGGATTCGACGAATGCCACGCAGGCGCGAGCCCAAACACAAGGCCTGTTGCGAGGGAGATAACAAGAGTGAAGACGAGTGCACGCGAATCGAGTGCAAAGAAGTTGTCGACAATTTTGTATTCGAGGACCGGCACAAATGCTTGCATCAGATCAGTTACCCAGAACGCGAGCAACAGACCGAGTAAACCGCCGGCTATCGAGAGCAGAACGCTTTCAGTAAGAAGCTGCCGGATTAGGCGAGCACGATTTGCTCCGAGCGCGAGACGAATGCCAATTTCTTTGCGACGTGCTGCCGCGCGCGCCAGCATCAGGTTCGCAACGTTCGCACATGCTATCAGCAGCACCAGCCCGACGATCGCCATCGCAATCGCGCCGCCACTCTTAAAGGTGCCACCCATCTCCGCCCAGCGACCGTCAACCTCATTCATCACCTGCGCCTGTGTGGTGGACGCGCGATAATCCGGATAAGCCTGGTTCAAACGAGTTGCGATGGCATTCATCTCCGCCGATGCTTGTGAGATTGAAACGCCAGGCTTGAGACGTCCGATTACATTCATCCAATGCGCGCCACGTTCCTTGAGGATGTCTTGATTGCGTCGCAGATCTTCAGCCATCGAGATCGGCGTCCAAAAGTCGAGCGCGAGCGCAAACTTCGATCCGACAAAATATTCAGGCGCGACACCAATAACCTGGTACGCGCGGTTGTTGAGTGAAACTGTCTTGCCGACGATGTTTGGATCGGACGCGAGACGTCTCTGCCAGAAGCTGTGACTCAACACAACAACAGCATTCGCGCCGACGTTCTTGTCTTCGTCAGCCAGGAATGTTCGACCGAGAATCGGCTTCACCTCGAGGACGTCAAAGTAGTTGGCGGAAACAACCTGACCCCAGATGACATCGTTCTGGTTTTCAGCATTGATCGCGGCCTGAAGCATGTCTTCAGCCGCGAGACCAGTGTATGAAGTGCTCTGATCGCGGTAGTCGACGAAGTCAGGATAAGAAAACTCATCGGCCACGCCGCGGTCTTCGGCAATCTCCATCGGACGGATCAGGTTGCCGGGATTCGGCACCGCAAGCGGCTTCATCAAAAACGCGCTCACGCCACTAAAGATCGCGGTATTCGCCCCAATCCCAAGCGCCAAAGTGATCACCGCCACCAGCGTCACGCCCGGATTCTTCATCAACATCCGAACGCCATAACGAATGTCTTTAATCAAATTTTCCATGGCTTGATCCGTCCTAATCCGGCTCGAAGATCCGTCCAACCC